>CALVTQ010000035.1 GCA_944362695.1 uncultured Clostridia bacterium | reverse complement strand
CGCAAGATGGTTTCCATCATCTTCGCCGTTCTTCGCGACAATACTCCTTACGTTCCGGCTACGATTTCCGGTTGATTCCCCCTTGACTTTTTATAGCCGGTCTTGACCCCATGCTCGCTTCGCGCCTCTGAAGCAGCTTTTACTTTGCCATCGCGCCCAGCGTCGCAAGGCTCTCCTTGGGCTTCCTCGTCAGCCCATTCTCCCGATCAATGGCGATCAGGCCGAACTTCATCCGATACCCCATCTGCCACTCAAAATTATCCATCAGGCTCCAATAGAAGTACCCCTTCACCGGAATCCCGTCCCGCACGCAATTCATCACGCCGTCGGTCGCGACGTTGATGAAGTTCACCCGGCGGCTGTCGTCGTCGCACGACACGCCGTTCTCCGTCACCATCAGATCGCCCTTAAAATCCGCGGCGACCTTGCGGATGACGTGCTCGAGCGCCTGCGGGTAGTACTCGTAGTTCATCTGCGTCTTCTCTGCGCCGTCCGGCACGGGCAGGTCATCCTCCGGCCCGACGAGCGTGCGCGTATAGTTCTGCACGCCGAGGAAGTCGTCGCCCTCGATGAACGGCAGATAGTGCGCGAACTCCTCGTCCCACACATCCTTGGCGCGCGCCTCGCCGCCGTCCACCGGCTGCAGATCGTGCAGCGACAGTGTCAGGCCGACCTTGATGTGCGGACACCTCGCCTTGATCGCGGCCTTGGCCGCCTTGTGCGCCTGCATCGTCAGCATGTCGCTGTGCTCGCTGCCGCCGAGGTTGAAGCAATTGGGCTTGGGCGTGCCGAAGATCTCCGCGTTCTCCTGCGCCTGCATCTTCATGTTCTCCATCATCGCCTGCATGTTCAGGCCCATCTGCACGCCGCCCTGCGCCGCGCGCTTCATCTGCATGGTATATCGCCGGGCGATCGACGCGACCTGAAGCCCCATGTTCGCCTCGTTGATCGTGCAGACATAGCGCACATCGTCGCCGATCTTGTCGATCACGTAGCGCACGTACTTCTCAAAATCGCCCACGACGGTCTCGGCCTCCCAGCCGCCCTTGCGGATCAGCCACACGGGGCTGGAGAAATGGAACAGCGTGACGACCGGCTCGATCCCGTGCGCCTCGCAGCAGGCGATGACGTCGCGGTAGTGCTCGATCACCGCATCGTCGAACACGCCCTCCTCCGGCTGCACGCGCGCCCACTCGATCGAGAAGCGATACGCGTTCAGGCCCGCCGCCGCCATCAGCGCAATGTCCTCCGCGTAGCGGTTATAGTGGTCGCAGGCGATGCCGCTCTTCTCCTTATAGGTGGTGTGGGGCATGTTCTCCTGCGCCCAGCAATCGCTGTTCGTGTTGTTGCCCTCGACCTGATGCGCCGCCGTCGCCGCGCCGACGAAAAATCCCTTAGGGAATTTGCCCATGACGTGAGCCCTCCTTTTATATAGTCTACTCGATAACGCGATTGTAACATCAATTTGCGCCGCATGAAAAGATAAAATTCTGCGTTTGCGTTCAATATTTCGCCCCATTTTTACACCATCATCAAATCTTATCCCCATGCGCATGATTTTATATTTTCAAACCCCATCGCGTTTGTTATGATCGTGTTAAAGCAACCGTTCACACCCAACATATAATAAGGAGGAAACACCATGGCATCCAAGAAGCCCACCTCAAGCGAGCTCGACGGCGTGCAGTACCGCCGCGCCAAGCTCTGGCAGATCATCCTGTATTCCTGCAACGCCCTCGTCGGCATGAGCATCTACACGCTCATCGGCTATGCCAACTACGCCGGCATGATCGGCTTCGGCATGACCGCCGCGATCATCGGCATCGTCCTGACCGGCGCGCGCATCCTCGACGGCGTGACCGACCCGCTGCTCGCGTTCCTGTATGACAAGGTCGACACGAAGTTCGGCAAGCTGCGCATCCTGATTGCGGGCGGATTCATCATCGAGGCGCTGGCGCTGTTTCTGCTGTTCGACGGCCTGTGCGCCAAGGGCTTCGGCCTGCTCGTGTTCGTGCTGCTCTACGTGCTCTACGTCATCGGCTACACGATCACCAACATGACCGCCCAGACGCTCCCGGCGATCATGAGCAACGACCCCAAGCAGCGCCCGCTGGTCGGCGTGTGGACGACCGCGTTCAACTATATCGTGCCGATGGCGCTGTCGATGGTCATGGCGATGGTCATCCTGCCCCGCGCCGGCGGCGAATACAACGAGGCGTTCCTGTCGATGGCGGTCAAGGCGTGCATCGCGATGGGCGCTGTCGGCGTGGTGCTCGTGTGCATCGGCATCTCCGCGTTTGACAAGCCCGAGTATTACCGCGGCATCGGCAAGCAGAAGCCGCTCCAGTTCGCCGACATGGCGGAGGTTTTGAAGAACAACAAGCCGCTGCAGTGCTACATCGCGGCGCAGGCGTCCGACAAGATCGCGCAGATCACCATGACGCAGTCGATCATCGGCACGCTGATGAACGGCATCCTCATCGGCAACGTCGGCATCGGCACGATCCTCTCCGTCATCGGCATGATTCCGTCGATCATCTTCGCGGTCATCGGCGGCAAGTACGCCGGCAAGCACGGCTCCATGAAGGCGATTGTCACCTGGACGAAGGTCTGCATGGGCGTCGCCGCGGCGCAGATGGTCTTCTTCATCGCCCTGCGCTTCACCGTCGGCACGCAGACGATTGCGGCGATGGGCATCCCGATGATCCTCTACGTCCTGTTCACGCTGGCGCTCAACGCCTCCAAGATGTGCGTGACCACGGCGGACAACTCCTTCATGGCGGACATCATCGACTTTGAGCTCGACCGCTCGGGCCGCTACATCCCGGCGGTGGTGACCGGCACGTATTCTCTGATCGACAAGATCATCTCCTCCTTCGGCGCGCTGCTGGCGAGCCTGGCGATCATGGTCTGCGGCTACTCCTCCACGACCCCGCCGCAGCCGGGCGACCCCGCGACGAACATGGTCTTCTGGGTGACGATGTTTGTCTGGTTCATCCTGCCGATGATCGGCTGGGTCATCACGCTCATCGCGATGAAGAACTGCCATCTGTCCAAGGATGAGATGGTTCAGGTGCAGAAGCGCATCGCCGAGAAGAAGAAGGAAATGAAGGGCGAGTAAGGGTAAAAAAACAAAAAAATCTCGGGACGTCCACAGCCTGCGGGCGTCCCGATTGCAAACCTATCTCTTTTCGCGGAACTGCGTGGGCGTCATGCCCGTCTCCTGCCGGAAGCACAGCGAGAAGTAATTCCTCGTGGAAAAGCCCAGCTGATCGGATATCTCCTGCACCGACAGGTCGCTCGTCTCAAGCAGCACCTTCGCCCGCTCCACGCGCACCATGCGCGCATAGTCGGGGATGCCCATGCCGGTCTCCTCGCGGAAGCGCCGCGTGAGGTGCGTCTGCGAATAGGAAACCAGCTCCGCCAGCTCCTTGGCGCGGATGTTCTTTTCCGGGTGCATCTCGATGTACTGGCAGCAGCGCCGGATCGGCTCGGAGCAGCGCGGCTTCTCGCGCCGCTTGTGCACGCGGTGGATGAAGTCGTCGTACATCGTCATGCTGATGGAGGACAGCTCGTCGATCGTGTGCGCGCCCTCGGCGCTGCGGATGTACGCGTCGCCGACGCTGTATGCCTCCTCCGGGGAAAGCCCGCCGAGGATCGCCGCGCGGCAGACGATCGAGCTGAACACGATGACGTTCGTCTTGGCGTTGCGGATCGGGTCGCGCGTGTCCAGCGACACGCCGTCGGAGATGAGCATCGACGTGCTCAGCGCGTCGCGGTAGTTGAGGTCGCCGCGCTGCACCATCATCAGAAGCGCCGTCTCGGCCTGCCATATGCGGTGGCGGTCGCGCGGGGCGGCCTGCTCCGTCTTCGCGGGCGCGATGTCGTCCACGAACACGTCGCTGATCTCCACGCGCTCGCCCGTCACGCACAGATGCAGCATTTGAAGGTTGCGCGCGAATATGGTAAACTGGCTCGTGGGCACGCGGTAGAGCGCCTGATAAAACGCATCCTGCCATGCCGCGCTGTATCCGCGAAGGCTGCGCGCGCGCACGCCCGTGGAGATCATCGCCATCGACACGCTCGAATAGAACACCGGCCCGATCACGTGGCAGCGCAGAAGCTCGCCGCTCTCCGATTTCTCGAACGCCGCGCCCCACACGAGGCCCATGTCGGTGGACAGGAACGTCGGCCTGCTGCGCGCGCCGCCGAGCTCCAGCATCTTGGCAAGGCAGCCGAACGTGTCAAACACGGTCGCCAGCACAGCCTGATCGGGGCAGTTGGAGGAGATCAGGCCGCCCTGCGCGTCGTACGTCCAGGAATACACATTGCCCGCGGCGAGCATCAGCTCGCGAAACAGCGCGAGATTCGCCTCGATATCCATCCGCAGCACCCCCTTTTTCTTACAGTATAATACAAAGTGTCCATTATTTCAATAAATATGTATGAAAATGCCGATAAACAGCAAGGAGGCGCGAATATGCGTATCATTCAATCGCTTTGCGGCGGCTGGCGTTTTTCCAAGACCGGCCCGGACAGGGATCTCACGCCGGTGACGCTGCCCCACACGTGGAACGCCGAGGACGGCCAGGACGGCGGCAACGACTATCACCGCGGCACGTGCTGGTATGTCCGCAATCTGCCCATGCCCGAGATTCCGGCGGGCGGCGAGGCGTGGCTTGAGTTCATGGGCGCGGCGCACACCGCCGAGGTCTACTTAAATGGCCGCCGCATCGCCCGTCACGAGGGCGGTTACAGCGCGTTCCGCGTGCAGCTCACGGGCCTTGAGGCGCACAACGAGCTCGCCGTGAGCCTTGACAACGCCGACAACGACCACGTCTACCCGCAGAAGGCCGATTTCACGTTCTACGGCGGCCTGTATCGCGAGGTCAACCTCATCATCGTCCCCGCCGAGCATTTCGAGCTGGGCTACTGCGCCACGCCGGGCATCAAGGTCACGCCTGTCGTCGATCTGGACAAGCACAGCGCGACCGTGTCCGTCGAGACGTGGCAGACGGGCGAGGGCGAGGTGAAGATCACCGTTGCGGGCATGACGAAGATCGTGCAGAGCGTGCACGGCTGCGCGCACGCCGAGTTCACCATCGAGAACGTCCATCTCTGGGACGGCGTAAACGACCCGTTCCTCTACACCGCCGAGGCATCTCTTTCCAGCGGCGACCGCGTGTCCGCGCGCTTTGGCTGCCGCAGGTTTGAGATCGACCCGCAGCGCGGCTTTATCTTAAATGGCCGCGATTACCCGCTGCGCGGCGGCTCCCGCCATCAGGACCGCAAGGGCGCGGGCAACGCGCTGACCCTCGAGCACCACAAGGAGGACATGGCCATCATCCGCGAGCTCGGCGCGAACACGCTGCGCCTTGCGCACTATCAGCACGCGCAGGAGTTCTACGACCTGTGCGACGAGAACGGCATCGTCGTCTGGGCGGAGATCCCGTATATCACCATGCACATGAAGCATGGCCGCGCGAACACGCTTAGCCAGATGGAGGAGCTGGTCGTGCAGTGCTACAACCACCCGTCCATCGCGGTGTGGGGCCTTTCCAACGAGATCACGGCGGCCAGCGCGGTCGACGAGGATCTGCTCTCCAACCACCGCGCGCTCAATTCGCTGTGCCACAAGCTCGACCCCACGCGCCCCACGACGATGGCGAACGTCTTCATGCTGGACACCGACAGCCCGATTCTCGAGATCCCGGACGTCAACAGCTACAACCTCTATTTCGGCTGGTATCTGGGCGAGCTCGAGCAGAACGACGAGTTCTTTGACGAGTATCACAAAAAGTTCCCGAACCGCTGCATCGGCTTTTCCGAGTACGGCGCGGACGCCAACCCGCAGTTCCAGTCCCCGACGCCGGAGAAGGGCGACTACACCGAGTCGTATCAGGCCGTGTATCACGAGCACATGCTCGCCATGATCGAGGCGCGCCCGTGGCTCTGGGCGACGCATATCTGGAACCTGTTCGACTTCGCCGCCGACGGGCGCGACGAGGGCGGCAAGCACGGCGAAAACCAGAAGGGTCTCGTCACGTTCGACCGCAAGATCAAGAAGGACGCCTTCTATCTCTACAAGGCGTATTGGAATAAGACCGAGCCGTTCGTGCACATCTGCGGCCAGCGCTATGTCGACCGCCCCGAGCCCGTCACCGAGATCAAGGTCTATTCCAATCAGAAAAACGTGTCGCTCTATGTCGACGGCAAGCTCTTTGCCGAGCAGACCGGCGAGCACATCTTCCGCTTCAGCGTCCCGATCACCGGCGAGCACTCCATCATGGCCAAGAGCGGCAGCGAGACGAGCGTCATCCTCGTGCGCAAGGTGGACGCGCCGAACCCCGAATACCGCATGGCCGGACAGGCCCCGGTCGTCAACTGGTTTGACAGCGCGGACATCGACCCGACGTACTACTCCGTCGCCGACAAGCTCGAGGACATCCGCCGCCACCCGGAGGCCGGCGCGGTCATCAACAACATGATGGCGCAGGGCGCTGCCTCGCGCGGCGATGTGGCCGACGCGGTCAAGGACAACCCCGCCCTCCAGCGCATGATGGGCCGCATGACGCTCATCTCGCTGCTCAAGCAGGGCGGCGCGGACGAGGAGTCCGTCAAGCAGGTCAACCGCATCCTCCAGCGCTACAAGAAGGTGTGAGCCATGAAAAAGACGACATACTGCAACCCACTCGACCTCGCTTATCGCTATTCGCACATGAAGGAGCGCGAGCGCCGCGCACACCGCGAGGGCGCCGACCCGACGCTCGTGCGCTTTAAGGGGCGCTATTATGCGTTCGTGTCGATGAGCGCGGGCTTCTGGCACAGCGGCGATCTTCTCAACTGGGAATTTGCCGCCGCGCCCGATCTTCTGATCTACGACTACGCGCCCGACGTGCACGAGATCGGCGGCAGGCTTTACTTCTGCGCCTCGCGCCGCAGCGAAAACTGCCCGATTCTGGTCACAGACGACCCGCTCTGCGGCAAATTTGAGCAGGTGTCCGCGCCGATGGCCTTCTGGGACCCGGCGACGTTCGAGGACGACGACGGCAGGGTGTACCTGTACTGGGGATGCACGAACACCGACCCGATCTGGGGCATCGAGCTTGACCGCGAGACCATGACGCCCATCGGCGAGCCGGCCCCGCTGATCTATGGCAGAGAAAACGAGATCGGCTACGAGCGCTGCGGCGAGAACGGACAGTCCACCAAGGAAAAGAGCGTCGTGTATCAGCACCTTCGCCACATGTTCAACCCCGAGACGAACCGCATCGAGTTCCCCGGCGGCATGACGGAGATGGGCGGCTATTCCGCCGAGGCGATGACGCGCATGTTCCTGTCCATCGGCAGGCCGTATATCGAGGGCGCGTTCATGAACAAGCTCGGCGGCAGATACTATCTGCAATACGCCTGCCCCGGCACGCAGTATAACACCTATGCCGACGGCGTCTATGTGGGCGACAGCCCGCTCGGGCCGTTCACGCTGCAAAAAAGCAACCCGTTCTCCGCCAAGCCCGGCGGCTTCATCACCGGCGCGGGCCACGGCAGCACCATCGAGGACGCGCACGGCAACCTCTGGCACGCGAGCACCATGCGCATCAGCGTGAACCATGATTTCGAGCGGCGCATCGGCCTGTTCCCGGCGGGCATCGACGCCGACGGCGTGCTCTATTGCAATCAGAATTTCTCGGATTACCCGCACGACATCCCGGAGGGCAAGTTCGACGCGATGGCCCAGCAGCCCAAGTGGATGCTTTTAAGCTATAACAAGCCCGTGGCCGCGTCCTCCGGCGAGCACCCCGAGCGCGCCGTCAACGAGAACATCCGCGACTGGTGGAGCGCGGGCAGCGACAAACCCGGCGAGTGGCTCTGCGTCGATCTGGGCGACGCCTGTGACGTGCGCGCCATTCAGGTGAATTTCGCCGACGAGGGCCTCGCGCCGGATTTCCCCGACGAGCAGTACGGCAGCGACCGGGGCGACAGGCGCATCGAGCTTGAGCCGCAGATTTCGCATTACACCATCGAGGCGAGCATCGACGGCGAGCATTTCACGACGCTTGAGAACGTCGCGCGCGATTGTTCCAATGGCTACTATGAATATGCGGACGGCATCCGCGCCCGCTTCATCCGCGTGACCGGCGGCGCGCTGCCCTACGGCCAGACGATGCGCATTTCCGGCCTTCGCGTGTTCGGCAACGGAAACGGCAGCAAGCCCGAAAAGGCGAACGCGCAGGCCGTGCGCACAAACGATTTCGAGGCGCGCGTCACGTGGCAGCACGTCGAAGGCGCGCAGGGCGCGAACGTGCGCTACGGCATCGCGCCGGACAAGCTCTACATGAGCTGGCTCGTTTACGGCGCGGACGAGCTGACGCTCACCACGCTCATCAAGGGTCAGGAATACTACGTCTGCGCCGACACATTCAACGAAAACGGCATCACGCCGGGCGACGTCATCAAGGTGGTGTAAAACATGGTGAAAGCAGTTCAGCAATTCATGCTCGGCTCTGTGCTCAAAAACGAGGTGCAGGCCAAGGAGACGCTCGCCGCGATCAAGGCCGCGGGCTATGACGCCATCGAGCTTTGCGGCTTCATGCTGCACCCGATGGGCCTGATGATCCGCATGCTGACCAAGGCGGCGGGCATGCCCGTGGGCAGCGGCGGCAATCTCGACTGGCCCAAGCTGGTCAAGGACTCCGGCCTGTCCGTCGTGAGCCTGCACATGGACCTCGGCTCCATCGAGCGCGATGCCGCCGCCGTGGCATCCGAGGCCAAGACGTATGGCACAGACAAGGTCGTCATCACCGGCATGTATCGCTTTGATTACGGCGACGAGGCCGCCATGCACAAGCTCGCCGAGCGCCTCAACACCGCCGGAAAAGCCCTCGCTGATCACGGCGTCCAGCTTCTGTATCACAACCACAACTGCGAGCTGCGCCGCGTCGCGTCCAGCAAGCGCGCCTATGAAATTCTGATGGACGAGACCGACCCGGCGTTCGTCAATTTCGAGTTCGACTCGTATTGGTTCACAGAGGGCGGCGCGGATGCCAAGGACTGGATGCGCCGTCTCGGGACGCGCATGAAGCTCTGGCACATCAACGACCGCGGCAGCCGCGTGACCGGCAGCGCCGTGACGCCCATCCTCAAGACCGACAGCATGGAGCTCGGCACGGGCAACATGGATCTCGACGGTCTCGCCGAAATCGCGAAAGCCAACGGCGTCGGGGCCGTGATCCTCGAGAGCCACCGCAACTGGATCGAGAATAGCCCGGTCAAGAGCATGCAGGTGAGCGCCAAGTACATGAACGAGCACTTTTAAGGAGGGCGCGATATGGTCGATTTGAAGCCCTTTTTCATCGCGCCTGTGGGCGAATTCAAGGAGGGCGCGGTCGTCGAGTTCGGCCAGCGCATCGCCCCCGTCCGCCCCGGCGAGCGCGCGATGCTCACGATCACCGCGCTGGGCATGGTCGAGGCCGCCATCGACGGCAAAAAGCTCGGCGACGCCCTGTTTGCCCCCGGCTACACCTACTACCCCGCCCGCGTGAACGCCCAGACATTCGACGTGACCGATCTTTTGGCGCACGGCGGCACGATCACCGTCCAGCTCGCGCAGGGCTGGTATTGCGGACGCTACACGTTCAAAAACCGCTGCCAGATCTACGGCGAGCGCCCTGCCGTGTCGTGGGTGCTGACCGTGGGCGATGCGGTTTACACATCGCGCGGCGAGGACGTGACCTGCACCGGCTCGTTTTACGAGTACGCGGGCTTGTACGACGGCGAGGTCTACGACGCGGACCGCACGCTCCTGCCCGTCCGCCACGAGCCCTACACCGGCCCGCTGCCGGACGAAATCAGCGAGACCATTCTCTCCGTGAAGCTGCACGAGGAGATCAAGCCCGTCGCCGTTACGAAGCACGACGGCTTCACCATCGTCGATTTCGGCCAGAATTTCGCGGGCGTCGTGTGCATCGACCCGCAATACATGGATGGCGACACGCTGACCCTGCGCCACGGCGAAATCCTCAACCCCGACGGCACGCTCTACACCGCGAACCTTCGCAAGGCCAAGGCGACGACCGTCTACGCCGACCGGCACAAAAACGGCGGCGTCTATCGCCCGCGCTTCACGTACATGGGCTTCCGCTACGTCGAGCTGACCGGCGTGCCGTACAAGCCCGGCCTGCTGCGCGCCTACGCCGTGTACAGCGACATGGCGCGCACCGGCGAATTTGCCTGCGACAATCCTTTGGTCGACAGGCTGTACAACAATCAGGTCTGGGGCCAGAAATCCAATTACGTCGAGGTCCCGACCGACTGCCCCCAGCGCGACGAGCGCCAGGGCTACACCGGCGACGGCCACGTCTTCGCCCGCACAGGCGCATACAATTTTGACACCGAGCTGTTTTGGAAAAAGTTCCTGCAAGACATCCGCGATTCGCAGGCGGCCAACACGGAGGGCTACGTCGCCCCGACGATCCCCGCCGAGGGCCCCGCGGGCATCGGCTTCATGAGCATGCTCGGCTGGGGCAACTGCGTGACCATCGTGCCCGAGATGCTATTTGAGATGTACGGCACGGACGAGCACCTGCGCGCGCAGTACGACAGCATGAAGACCTTCGTCGAGTGCGAGCTGCGCCATGCGGGCGAGGGCGGTCTGTGGATGGCCCCGTCTCTGGGCGATTGGCTGATGCTGGGCAAGGACACCGCGTGGATGGCCATGCACCACGGCCCGGTCTCCAACGCCTTCATCGTCAATGATCTGCGCATCATGACCGAGACCGCGCATCGCTTCGGCTTTGCGGACGACGAAGCCCGTTACGCGGGCGAGCTCGAGCGCGTGCGCAATGCCTATATCAAGGCGTTCGTGCTCGACGACGGCAGCATGCGCGATGACTATCAGGGCGCGTACATCATGGCGCTGCGCTTCGTCATCCCGCGCGGCGAGCTGTGGGATAAGGTGTATCGCAAGCTGATCGAAAACATCCGCGCGCACGGCATGCAGACCGGCTTTTTCTCCACCGAGCACATCCTCCCGCTGCTGCGCGAGAACGGCGACGCGGGCCTCGCGCTCCATCTGCTCTTGCAGGAGCACTGCCCCGGCTGGATGTATCAGGTCAAGCGCGGCGCGACGACCACGTGGGAGCGCTGGGACTCGCTGCGCCCGGACGGCACGGTCAACGAGGACTCCATGTCGGACGACAACATGGTCTCCTTCAACCACTACGCGTTCGGCTCCGTGGGCCGCTTCCTCTATGAACACATCCTCGGCATACAGCCCGCCGAACCGGGCTTCGCGCGCGTGCGGCTCGTTCCGCTGGCCTGCCGCGAGCTGGGCGGCGCGTCCGGCAGCTTCAAGTCCCGTCACGGCGTCATCAAGTCCGTGTGGAAGGTGGACGGCGACATTGTCCGCTACGAGATCGACACGCCTGTCGCGGGCGACATCACCCTCGCCGACGGCACGACCCACGCGCTCACGCCCGGCCATCACAGCTTCACGTGCAGCGCGGATTTCCTGCCCGTCGTCGAATCGCTCGATTACGATTCCATGACCCGCGACGAGCCCGCCAAGCCCGCCGCTCCCGCGCCCGCGCCCAAGAAAAAGCCCGCGCGCAGCGGCCTGTCCTCCGAAAGCACCGTCGGCGACATCCTCGCCGACCCGCGCGGCAAGGCGATCATCGACGAGCTGCTCCCCGGCGTGTCCACCAACGAACAGCTCAAGGCGGCTTACGGCATGACGTTCCCGCGTCTCGCCGGGATGATGCACCTGCCCGAAAATGTCGTGTCGGTTCTTGTCGAAAGGCTCGACGCGCTGAGCAAGCCCGCGCTTTCCTCCGAGAGCACTGTCGGCGACATCTTGGCCGACCCGCGCGGCAGGGCGATCATCGACGAGCTGCTCCCCGGCGTGTCGACCAACGAACAGCTCAAGGCGGCTTACGGCATGACCTTCCCCCGCCTCGCCGGGATGATGCACTTGCCCGAAAACGTTGTGTCGCTCCTTGTCGAAAGGCTCGACGCGCTGGGCTGATCCCCCAAATTCACCAAAGAGAAAGAGGCTTCCCAACGAGCGGAAAGCCTCTTTTTTCTATGTATTTTGGGGAAATCACTCGCCCGCGACGCTCACGCTGTCCACCAGCACGCTCGGGCAGCCGATGGGCGAGCCCTCAAAGAGCAGGTCGCTGCCGACGGCCCTGACGCCCGCGAGCAGCTTGTAGAAATTGCCCGCGACGGTGAATTGCTCGACCGCGCGCACGCGCTTGCCGCCCTTCACCTCGAAGCCCTTCGAGAGCAGCGAAAAGTCGCCGCTGATCGGGTTCGCGCCCGCGTGCAGGCCGGTGACCTCGGTGACCAGCAGGCCGTCGCCCATCTGCGAAAGCAGCGCATCGAGATCGTCCGCGCCGGGCTTGATGTAGAAGTTCGTCGGCTGCACGCTGCCGCCGCCCGCCGCGTTGCCGGTGGTCGCGCATCCGGCCTTTTTCGCGGTCTTGCGGTTGTGCAGCAGCGTCTTGAGCACGCCGCCGGAGACGACCTCCTTGGTCATGGCCGCCGCGCCCTCGCGGTCAAACGGGCAGGAGCCCATGCCCCACGGCATGAGCGGATCGTCGACGATGGTCACGCAGTCCGCCGCGATTTTCTGCCCCTCGCGCCCGGCCAGAAGCGACATGCCCTTCTGCGCCATGTTGGCCGAGAAGATGCCAGCAAAAGTGGAGAGCAGGCTGCCCATCGCGCTGTTCTCGATGACGGCGGCATACGCGCCGCTCTTCATGCGCCCCGCGTGCAGCTTGGCGAGCGCATCCTCCGCCGCGCCGCCCGCGACATCCTCCGCCTTGACCGCATCCAGATCGTAGCCCCAGAGCAGCTTGCCGCCGGTCGCGGTGCGCTCGCCGTCCCTGGCGACGGCCTGCGCATAGGCGTAGATCATGTTCGAGCTGTGGGAGAGGTTCAGGCCGAGCGTGTTCTTCATGATGAACGTGTTCGCGCCGCTGGCCACGGCGGTGTGATACGGCACGAGGCGCGCGTCGGCCTCGGTGAGCCGCCTGTCGATGTCCATCGCGAGGGCGATCTTCTGCTGCGCGCTGATCGCGTCGATCTTTTCGCTGTAGTTGACGACCTCGCCGTAATGCGCATCCGGCGGCTCGATGGCGTCCTGCTCGTCGGTCTCAATGAGCGCGGCGCTGTCCCTGACGCCCTGCACGAGCATGGCGATGCTGTCCTCATCGAGGGCCTGCGTGCTGGCGGTGCCGATGCGCTCGCCGCACTTGCCGCGCATCGTGACGCTCAGCGTGTCCTCGACCTGATAGTTTTCGATCTTGCCCAGACGCACGCAAACCGAGAAGGACTCGCTGCGGCTGACGGCGATTTCGGCGGGCGCGATGCCGGCGGCTTGTGCGGTATCCAGTGCGCGCGTGGAAAATTCTTCTATGTTCATGGTGTATCTCCTTTTATTCATGTAAAGCAGCGGTAGAGCGCCGCGAAGCGAAGCAGGGTCCAGGGACTTAGTCCCTGGTGGGGTCGAGGGGCAACGCCCTCGCGGGTCTGGGCAGAGCCCAGCGTAACCCCTATGGCGCAGCCATCGAAAGTAGTCAGGGAGCGAAGCGTTACCTGACGGTGCAAGTGCGCAAAGGTATGTCAGCCGTCAACGCAATGCCGTTCCCCGTCGGGCGCGGCGCAAAGCCGGGTTTTTGGTTCACATTCAATGATACTTTCGCGGCTTGAACCCGTCTCGATCATAGGCGCTTCGCGCCTGTTCCGAGACTACAATTTGATGGATTTGGGGAACGTTGGGGCTTTGCCCCAAACCCCACAAAGGGCGCTGCCCTTTGATCCCGGCAGGGACCAGTCCCTGCACCCTTCTTCGCTTCGCGCCTGTATTCCTACTTTTACTTACCGCCGACAGTCAGTCTCGTCACGCGGATCTGCGGCTGGCCGACGTTCGTGGGCACGCTGCCGCTCACCGAGCCGCACATGCCCTGGCCCATCGTCATGTCCTTGCCCACGCGGTCGATGCGCATGAGGATCTCGCTGCCCCTGCCGATCAGCGACGCGCCGCGCACGGGCGACACGATCCTGCCGTCCTTGACGAGGTAGCCCTCCTGCACGGCGAAATTGAATTCGCCGGTCGCCGGGTTGACGCTGCCGCCGCCCATCTGCGCCGCGTACAGGCCGTCGCCCATCGTGCGGATCATCTCTTCATCGTCGTCGCTGCCCGGCGCGATGAACGTGTTGCGCATGCGGCTCGTCGGCGCATAGGCGTAGCTCTCGCGCCTGCCGCTGCCCGTCGGGGCCATGCCCATCTTCAGGCCGTTGAGCCTGTCGATCATGTAATTTTTGAGGATGCCGTTCTCGATCAGCACAAGGCGCGTGGTCGGCGTGCCCTCATCATCGACGTTGAGGCTGCCCCACTCGTTTGGCATCGTGCCGTCGTCAATCGCGGTCACGCACGGCGCGGCGATCCGCTGGCCCAGCTTGCCGGAGAACTCGCTGAGGCCCGGCTGCACGCTCGTCGCCTCCAGCGAATGGCCGCACGCCTCGTGGAAGATCACGCCGCCGAAGCCGCCCGCGATGACCACCGGCATCTCGCCCGCGCTGCAATACGGCGCATCGAGCATCGTCGCCGCCGCCTTCGCCGCCTCGCGTCCGGCCTGCTCCGGATCGACGCGCGTCTCAAAGAGCTCCATGCCCATCAGCGCGCCGGGGTTGCGCGCGCCGGTTTGGTTCTCGCTGCCGTCGCTGGCGACCGCCGAGCACGTCAGGCGCGTATACGTGCGCGAATCATCGACCATCAGGCCATCGCTGTTGGCGATGCGCACGTGCTGCTCGCGGGCGAGAAGGCCCGCCGTGACCTGCGCGATCTTGGGCGATACGGCGCGCGCCGCGTTGTCGCAGTCGTGCAGGATCTTCGCCAGCTTCTCGCGCGGGACATCGCCAACCAGCGTTCTGACCGGGTGGATATCGGTCACGGCTTTTTGGGCGAGCACGACGTCCTTCCCGCTGCCGCGCGTGTCGGTCACGGCCACAGCAGCCTTGTCCGCTGCCGCCATCAGACCGGCCTCGGTCGTGTCGCTGGTGTAGACATAGATGGAGCGCAGGCCGTCGTAGACGCGGATGCCCACGCCGCACGGGCGGGCGAGCGTGGCGTTCTCGATCTTGCGGTCGCGCAGGGACATGGTGAACCGCCGCGAGTCCTCGCAGAAGACCTCGGCGAACGTGCCGCCGCTGCGCAGCGCGCGGGCAAGCACGGCCTCACAAAGCGTTTGTGCGATCATAGGTTCCTCCTGAAAAAAATGGCTTTCCTCCATTATACGGCAAGCGGCGCGAAAAAGCAACGGGTACGCCCGTGCAGTCAGCGCAAATCGCGCTTGACAATATTCCACAAATGGAATATAATCTTCACAGAACGATATTCAACTTGTGGAATATGGAGGCGATGCACATGCTTCGTCACGGCATCCTCGGCCTGATCGCGTACGGCGACATGACCGGCTACGAGATCAGCGAGGTCTTCCGCGATTCTCTGGCGTACTTCTGGAGCGCGAAGACCAGCCAGATCTACCGCGAGATCGAGAAGCTCGAGTCGCTCGGCTTCATCACCCGCCGCACCGTCGAGCAGACCGGCGCGCCCAACAAGAATGTCTGCTCCATCACGGACGCGGGCCGCGAGGAGCTCTGCGCGTGGCTCGCCTCGCCGCATATCGACGGCGACCTGCACTCCGGCATGCTCATGAAGATCTTCTTCCTCGGCCATGCGGGCAAGTCTACCTCCGCCGCGCATTTTGACGCCATCGCCGCCGCGCACGAGCGCGCCCTCGCCGCCATGGACAGCGCCGACAGCGCCATCGCCCATTACGCGGACGCCGTGCCCGACCTCGCGAGCGCCGTGTATTGGAAGATGACCGCCGATTTCGGCAGGCGCTATATGCGCATGGTCGCGGATTGGGCGCGCGACTGCCGCGCGGAGCTCAGCGAGGGGGACGACGCATGAACATTCTCGTCATCAACGGCAGCCCCAAGGGCGAGCGCAGCAACACGCTCCGCCTGACGAACGCCTTTGTGGACGGCATGACCGCCGCAGCCGCCGCAGACGTGCGCCGCATCGACGTGGGCAAGCTCGATCTTTCGCCCTGCCGGGGCTGCTTCGCCTGCTGGAATCGGACGCCCGGCCAATGCGTCATCCGCGACGATATGGCGGGCGTCATCGAGAATTTGCTCTGGGCGGACGTGACCGTCTGGAGCTTTCCGCTGTATTACTTCGGCGTCCCCGGCCCGCTCAAGACGCTCATCGACCGCCAGCTCCCGATGAACCTCCCGTTCATGGCGGGCTGCGGCGAGGCGGGCGGCCATCCCTCGCGATACGACATGACCGGCAAGCGCCACGTGCTGATCTCCACATGCGGCTTTCACACCCCTGCGGGCAATTACGACGCCGTGACCGCGCAGTTTGACCGCATGCTGGGCCGCGGAAACTATGCGTCCATCCTCTGCGGCGAGGGCGAGCTCTTTCGCGTCAGGGAGCTTCGCGCGCGCACGGACGAATACCTCGCCCTCGTGCGCCGCGCGGGCAGAGAATTCGCCTCCGGCTCCATCGCCAAAGCGACCATGGACGCGCTCGCCGTGCCGCTCTACCCCCGCGAGGCGTTCGAGCGCATGGCCGACGCGAGCTGGGGCGTCTCCCGCGATTCCGGCGAGACGGGCGGCGCCCGCGGCGAGGTCTTCGCCTTCACCGAGCAGATGGCCGCGCTCTACAACCCCGCCGCGTGGCCGGGGCATGACGTGATCCTCGATATGGACTACACCGACGTAGGCCGCCGCGTGCGCGTCATCCTCGGCAAAGACAAAAGCCGCACGACCGACCCCGACGACGCCCCCGCGACCACGACGATCCGCACGCCGTACAGCGTCTGGCGCGCCATCGCTGCGGGCGAGATCACCGGCCCGGAGGCCATGATGCAAAAGAAGTACAGCGTCGAGGGCGACTTCTCGCTCATGCTGCGCTGGGACGAGTTCTTCGGCGCATCCGCCGCCCCCGCGCCCGATGCGCAAAATCCGCCCAGGCCAAAGCGCGCCGACATGATGCTCATGCTCGCGCCGTTCATCGTCTTCTTCGCCGCCGCGCCCGTCTCGCCCGCATACGGCCCGCTCGCGGCGCTGGCGGTCTGCCTGCTCGTGCCGCTTCTGGCGCTGCGTTTCCGCGCGACGGCGTATGACGCGATATCGCCCGCCGTCGTGGGCGCGCTGTCCATCGCGATGCTGCTGGGCCTGCCGGAACTCGCCGCCGTGCCGCTGTCGTATCTGGCGTTCGGGCTGATGTGGGGCATCTCGGCGCTTTTGCCCGTGCCGCTCTCCGCGCATTATTCGCAGGACGATTACGGCGGGGCGCAGGCGCTTTCCAATCCGCTGTTCATGAGGACGAACCGCATCCTCACGGCCTGCTGGGGCGCGCTCTATCTGCTCACGCCGCTGTGGACGCTCGCGATGATGCGCACGTCCCTCGGCGCGTATTCCGGCCTCGTCAACTCGATCCTCCCCGCGCTCATGGGCGTCTTCACCGCGTGGTTTCAGCGCTGGTATCCGGCGCACGTCGCGCGCGGGTGAGCCCATGCAAAATTCCGCATACCGGCCAACCAAAAAGGAGCGATTCACTGGCCATCTTGCCGGCCATCGTTTTTCTGACGCTGATCGCCGCGGGCGTCCTTCTTTTGCAGATCTTCCTTTCCAGCATGGAGAGCCGCTTGCCCGGTCTGATCCTGCCCTTTGCCGCCCTGCTCCTGAGCTTTCTGTCTCCCCTCAACGCGGCGCAGACCGCCGGGGGCGTGACCGCCGGTCTTGCCCTGCGCATGGCGGTCGCGTGGCTGACGGCGAACATCCCGACGGCCATCCTTCTCGCCGTCTTCTTTGCCTGCAAGGCGAAAAAGCGCCGCCCGTGACCGGCACACCGCCCATCCCCCAAAACGAAAAATCCGCACCCCGTCAAAAGGTGCGGATATTTTTTATCAATCAGCGGTTGCCGTACATCTTCTCGTAGTAGTTCTGATACTCGCCGCTGATGATGGTCTCCCACCACTCGCGATTCTCCAGATACCACGCGATGGTCTTCTTGATGCCGTCGGCGAACTTGGTCTCCGGCAGCCAGCCGAGCTCGTTGTGGATCTTGGTCGGGTCGATGGCGTAGCGCATGTCGTGGCCCTTGCGGTCGGTGACGTGCGTGATGAGCGTCTCCGGCTTGCCCAGCTCCTTGCAGATCAGCTTGCCGATGTCGATGTTGCGCCTTCCATCGCGGCCGCCGCCGTTGTAGACCTCGCCGACGCGCCCCTTGTGGATGATCAGGTCGATGGCCTTGCAGTGATCCTCGACGTACAGCCAGTCGCGCACGTTGAGGCCCTCGCCGTAGACCGGCAGCGGCTTGTCGTTCAGGCAGTTGGCGATCATCAGCGGAATAAGCTTCTCCGGGAAGTGATACGGGCCGTAGTTGTTCGAGCAGCGGGAGATCGTCACCGGCAGGCCGTACGTCCTGTGATACGCCAGCACCAGCAGGTCCGCGCCCGCCTTCGAGGAGGAATACGGGCTGGACGTGTGAATCGGCGTCTCCTCGGTGAAGAACAGGTCCGGGCGGTCGAGCGGCAGGTCGCCGTAGACCTCGTCGGTGGAAACCTGATGATATCGCGTGATGCCGTATTTGCGGCAGGCGTCCATCAGCGTGGCCGTGCCGAGGATGTTGGTCTGAAGGAAGATGCCCGGGTCCTCGATGCTGCGGTCGACGTGGCTCTCGGCGGCGAAGTTGACCACGATGTCCGGGTGCTCCTCCTCAAAGAGCCTGTTCACGGCCTCGCGGTCGCAGATGTCGGCCTTCACAAATCGGAAGTTGGGGTTGTCCATCACCGGCGCAAGCGTGGAGAGGTTGCCCGCGTAGGTCAGCTTGTCCAGGCACACGATGCGGTAGTCCGGGTATTTATCAAGCATATGGAAGACGAAATTGCTTCCGATGAATCCGGCGCCGCCGGTCACGATGATCGTCATGAAAATGATCCTCCGTAAAATATGGGCCGCTTGGCCGTTTTATCATGCTTATTATACCATCAAAAATGGATGCCGTCAATTTCCCATTCGCGCGTTTTGTCTTTACAAGACGATCATTTTCGGTTTATAATGAAACGGCATCAAAGCGCGCGGAGGGAGGAGCGGTATGTTCAACATCGGCATCACGGAGCTGATTCTCATCCTGCTCATCGCCTTTGTCGTCGTCGGGCCGAAGGATCTGCCCAAAATCGCCCGCGCGCTGGGCCGCTTTGTGCGCAGGGCGCGCGCGTTGATCGAGGAGGTCAAGCGCGAAGCAGGCCTTGACGAGATCGAGCAGGAGTTTACCGCCGTGCGCGAGGACGCCCGCCTCACCATGCGTCAGGCCGACATCAGAGAGCCGCTTTCCGGCGCAAAGCGCGAGCTGGAGGGCGAAATCACCGCCGTCCGCCGCGAAATCGACGATCTCAAGACCGATCTCAACGACAAATAATCTGCTTATTATGGAGGCGTTTTTATGAGACTGGGAACCACCGAAATCCTGCTGATCCTCGTGCTGGCGCTGGTGCTCTTCGGCGGCGGCAAGCTCGCGGGCGTGGGCAAGGCGCTCGGCCAGAGCATCAAGGAATTCAAGCGCGAGGTCCGCGACGACGACAACAAGAAGGACGACGCCGGCGAAGGCAAGTAAGCGATGGCTCTTTTTGGCAAAAAGGACGCCCGCGACGATGTGAACAGCCAGACGCAGCCGCTCATCGCGCATCTGATGGCCGCCAGGCACACGCTCATCCATTGCATCGCCGCGGTCGCCGTGGGCTTCGTCGCCGCGTTTTATTTCCTGTGCGATCCGCTGATGGATTTCATCACCGCGCCCATCGAGCAGCGCGGCATCACCATCATCTACACCGCCATGAGCGAGGCGCTGACCACGCAGCTCAAGGTCTCTCTGCTCGCGGGCGTCGTGCTCGCCAGCCCGTATATCGTCTGTCAGCTCTGGGCGTTCATCCGCCCCGCGCTCTATGACCACGAGATCCGCCTGTTCCGGCGGCTGTTTTTCGTGTGCCTTATGCTCTTTGTCGCGGGCATCGCGTTCTGCTATTTCTGCGTGTACAAGCTGGCGATCAGCTTTTTCCTCGTCGCCGGCGAGAATCTGGCGACGCCCATGCTCTCCATCGACAAATACGTCGGCTTTCTGTTCTCCTTCATCCTGCCCTTCGGCGTGGTGTTCGAGCTGCCTGTCGCCGTGTATATGGCCGTGCGCATGGGCCTTGTCGACTATGCGCGCCTGCGCGCGTGGCGCAAGTACGTCTTCTTCGGCATATTCGTCCTCGCCGCCGTGCTTACCCCGCCGGACGTCGTCTCCCAGGTCATGCTCGGCCTGCCGATGTATCTGCTTTACGAGGCCGGCGTGCAGGTCTCGCGTTTCACAAAAAACGGCCGCGCATCGTCCTGACGCGCAGCCGCCCATCAAGCCGCCTCCCGCATCGGAAGCGGCGTTTTTTATGCTTATCTTTTTGCTCAGTTCTTCCTCATGCCCGCGAGCCTGCCCTTTGCAAAGCGCATGATCTTCTCCTGCGCCCACGCGATGCACAGCGGGAAGAGCATGCCCGCCATCAGGTAGAGCACGTCCCACTCCTGCCGCTTGTCCGGCGAGTACATGTACGCGCTGACGGTGCGGAAGGATTTCACGCTGAAGTCCGGCGCGAACAGCCCGAGCGCGTTGCCCGCGAGGAACACGAGGTTGAGCGCGAAGAAGCCCATGTAGTGATGCATCATGATGTCAAACGTATGCCGGCTGGCGTAGAGCGCGAGGCGGCTTTTTTGCATGTGCGGGCCGATCAGCCGCGCCACGCGCAGCCAGAACGCAATCGCCAGCGCCGCGCCCGCATACACGCCGAACGCATCGCACGCAAAGAACGTGCACTTGCTGAGCAGATACGCCAGATTCTCATAGCGCACGCACAAAAGCGCCCGCAGCGCGAGGACGATGAGCATGTACGGCGCGGTCTTCATGCTGTCGTGCTTTTCAAGCACCCGGCGGTAGAGCACGCCGCCCGCGTAGCCCGGCAGCAGGATCAGCGGACGCAGAATCGCGACCGGTATGCCCGCCTGCATGTTCATATGGCAAAGCTGCGCCGCGATGACGCCGGGGATCAAAAGAATCGCGAACGTCACGCCCTCCCTGTCGCCCCAGCGCACGGCGAGCCTGCGCACGGCGGCGTATATGCACTGCACGGCGAACAGCGGGAAGATATACCACGCGCCGAGGTTCCACACAAATTGTTCGCCGTCGACGATCGGGGCGATCAGCAGCGTATACGCCGACAGCTCCGCGCCCAGCTCAAATTCTCCGAACCTGTGCAGGATCGCCGTGCCGATGCCATAGATAAAATTCCATGCGTACAGCGGCACGAGCAGCCGCTTTGCCCTGTGCGCGATGTCGGCAATCAGCGTGCCGTGCGCCTTGTAAAAATAGCCCGACCCGAACGCAAAGAGCATCAGGTGGAACGAATAATAGCGAAACAGGCCGTCCAGCGTGAACATGTCGCCCAACAGCGTATGCCCGTCGACGACGAAGATGATCGCCAGCAGATACAGCGCGCGCATCGTCATGTTCTCCCCGCGCGGCCCGTTTATTTTCTTTTCCATAACATATTCGCCTCCCGCCCGGCCATGCGCCCGCGCGCCCGCCTTGCATAATATCGTGCGTTTTCCTTCATATTGACCTGCGCGGGCTTCTTCTTCCCGCCCGTTTTCCCTTCTGATATTATATCATCAAATCCATACAGGTCAATCATATTCGGCTGAGCGAAAATGATCGGTTTCCTGTCAAGATGAAGCTCAATTTTGAAAGTACTGAACGCGAAACGATTGTAAAAACCAAAAACAGTGTGATTATCTTCAAAATACATCGTTTTTGTCAGTAGACGTTCTCAAAATTGAA
Organism: uncultured Clostridia bacterium; assembly: GCA_944362695.1. Taxonomy (GTDB): domain Bacteria; phylum Bacillota; class Clostridia; order Christensenellales; family Aristaeellaceae; genus Ventricola. The sequence goes on along the minus strand of CALVTQ010000035.1, from coordinate 51,247 downwards.
AGTATACTTAGAGTACGGAAAAATATAATACGAGATTCGGTTTTTCTGCAAGGATGCAGATCACCGATACTGGGGAGGTGTCACTATGGTCAAGTTTGGTGAGCGTCTCAAGGTCGCACGCACAGCCAAACACATGAGCCAGCAGATGCTCGCAGACATCATCGGCAAGAGCCTGAACACCGTCGGCCTCTATGAGCGCGGTCTTCGTCAGCCCAGCCTTGAAACCCTTTGTCTTCTGGCCGATACGCTGGATGTTTCCTGCGATTATCTTCTGGCGCGTACGGAAGCCAAGAAAACCGCAATGGTTTCCGAATCCTCCGATGAGCGCCTCGCTATGCGCGTTTCCCGCATCGAGAATCATCTGGGCCTGGATTGATATTTTCCTATGTTGTGAGCACCTCGGGTGAGGTGCTTTTTATTTTATCATCGGTTTTTCTGTTTATATACCGTAAAATTGTATGGCTGCACGCCATGATGCGCAGCGCGGCAGGGCATTTCGCTCCGCCGCGCTCTGTTTATGTGCGCACATTTCGTGTGTCAAGCGCCGCCGCCGCGCACAGCAGCACCGTGATAAATTGGAAGAAATAACGCGCGCGCGTCTCCCATATGCAAAGCAGCAGGAAGATGCCCACCAGCGCGATGAACACCGCCGCGCCCTTCGCGTCCCTGCGGCATACGCGCTGCGCACACGCGGCGCACGCGAGCATCATCTGCGCGATGAACACCCCCGTGCACAGGTGGTAATACGCGCGATGCCCCGCGCCCTGCGAGAAGATGATCTGCTTGACCGGGTTGTCCGGCTCGCGGTCGTCCGCCTCGATGATCTCATTGAGCAGGAACGTGCCGTCGCCGAACGTGGAGAGCAGCTTGCGCGACATCATGTTCACCAGCCTGTTGGGGTAGCGCAGATAATACACGCGGTCGATGACCTCGGCAAGCAGCGCCGCGTCGCGCTCCTCGGGGTCGTCAAAGGACGTGGTGAAGATGTACCACTCGCCGTAGCCGTACTGCCCGTAGCCCTCGTCCTCGTGAATCGGCAGGCCCATCGCGAAATAGTGCAGGTTCGGCAGCTTCTGCGCCGCGACGGTCTGACGGTCAAGGTTCCTGTACGTCTCGCGGTCAACCAGCGCCTGCCCGCCGAGCATCACCGCCGCCAGCAGCGCGCCCGCCACGAGCAGATTCCGCCATCTGGCGCTCATCAGCATGTGGATCAGGCACGCAATCGCCGCGATGACCGCCGGGAAGCGGATCTGCGCGCCCAGAAACGTCGCGCCCGCAAACGCCAGCGCCCACGCGATGCGCCCGCGCGCGCCCTTCGCCTCCAGCAGCTTGAAGTGGCAATAGACGATCATCAGCGGGAAGCCCACCGAGAAGCCGTCGTTGTACAGCTCCGTCGTGCAGTACAAAAGCGGCAGGCAGCTCGCGCACATCATCAGGAACTTCGCCTGCCCCCGCGCGCCCCCGCCGATGCGATGCGCCACGCGCGCCCCCGCGAGCAGCCCCAGCGCGAACAGCGCCGAGCTGACCGTCACCATCGCCGTGTATCTGTCCGCGATGCCCAGCAGATTGCACACGCGGAAGATCGCCGCCAGCACGTAGACGAACCCCAGATTGTGCGGGCAGCGCTGGAAATACGTCACCGCGCGCTCGTGCGCGGCAAACGTCCCCGTGTCCACCAGCAGCGCCGCCGCCGTGTGGCATTGCTCCGTGTCCGTCATCGGCGCAAAGCGCAGGCATTGCCCGAGCACCATCTGCACAATGAAATAAAAGACAACCGCCGCGGCGAGCACGCGCCGCTCATTGCGCACAAAGAAATCCTCGTGCCTGTCGATGGCGCGCATGCCCAGCACGAGCAGGATGCCCGCGACCAGCGCGATCACGACGAGCGCGATTCGGTTTCGCTCATACAGCGGCCAGAGCGAGAGCGCCGCGTTGCCCGCCGTGAACAGATAGCACGGGATCATCAGCGCCATGCCCAAAAGCAGCATCGCGCCCGCGATTTTTTTGATGTCAAGCCTGCGCATCGCTCACGCCTCCCGCAAAGGCGCGCCCGGCGAGCAGCAGCATCACCGGCACAAAGCCGAAGACGTAGCGCCCGCGCGCCTCCCAGATCATCAAAAAGAACATCATGCCGAACATCGCGACATACAGCATCGCCGCCGTGACGTCGCGCCTGCGGATATCGCGCACGCACCCGGCGACGGCCAGCGCCACCGCCGCCATCCATATGCCCGTGAGCAGGCTGCGCGTGCCGCCAAAGAACCGCCCGTCCTCCAGCACGAACTCGGAGACGATGTTCCTTCTCACAGGCCCGTCGTCGAGCATCTCCGTCATGCCGAACGCGCCGTCGCCGAAGGCGTTGCCGTTCTTGCGCAGCGTCGCCGCGATCAGCCGGTTGGGGTAGCGCAGCGTGTAGATGCGGTCCTTGATGCGCGTGTAGATGCTGTCCATGACGGCCTCGCGGCTCGCGCCCTCGTCCATCATGCCCCACGTGATCGCGTAATCGCCGCTGAACCCGCCGTAGGGGTTGTCGCCCGTCGGGATGGACATCATGAACCAGTGAATCGGCGGCGTGTATTGCTGCTCGTGCACGGCGGGATCGACCGGGCCGCTGAGCATCGCGCTCTTGACGCCCGCCTGCGCGCCCGTCACCAGCAGCGCCGCCAGCAGCGCGCAGACGGCGCCGTGGCGAAGCGGCATCCTGATCAGCCAGACGATGACCGCCGCGATCAGCACGATCATGACCGTCATCTTGACCTGCCCGCCGATGATGCAGAAAATCGCGCAGGCCAGCGCGTTTGCGATGCGGCCCTTCGCCCCGTCCGCGTCCGATGCGCGCAAGGCAAAGTCGAGCGAGAGCAGCACGAACGGCAGCGAGAACGTGTCCGTGTAGAGCACGCCCGCCGCCACGAGCATGGGCAGGCACAGCGTCAGCGCGAGCAGGAAAAGCAGCTCCCCGCGCACGCCGCCCAGCCGCCTCGCCGCGCGAAAGCCCGCCAGCAAACCGATTGTGTAGAGCACCGCCTGCAAAAGCGCCAGCGGCATGAACGCCGCCGTGACGCCCACAGCGCCCAGCAGCTTATAAAACCCCGTGAGCATCAGCAGAAAGCCCCACTGGTTTTTGAAGCGCGCCAGATACAGCGCGAAGTCGGGATACCGGTCGAAATTCCCGTCCGCCGCCAGCATCTGCGAGCCGTTGTAGAGCATGAAATTGTCGCCCATCGGCGTGTATTCCAGGATGTACGCCATCGCAATCTGGATGACAAACAGCGCCGCCAGATAGACCGGCACGGCGATGCGCCGGATGCGCGTAAGCCTTCCATCGTCCGCCGCGCGCAGCCTTGCGCCAGCGAAGATGAACGCCGCCAGCGCCAGCGCGAAGCCGAGCAGCAGCAGCGGCACGTTGTAGCCGTAGAGCGCCCGCGCGTAGGGCAGCAGCATCACGTTCACCGCCGTCGCGCCCGCGGCAAAGGCGAAGCAGCCCATGCCCGTGGCCAGCAGCTCCGTCCGCACGTCCTTCTTCCTGCGCATCATTCACCCTCCCCGCCGGTGTGGGCGAGCAGCTGATACTGCCCGCGCGCGTCCACAAATTCATATTGCGTCTCAAAGATTTCGGCGACGCGCGGATCGTACGGCGGGCCGAATTCGCGGTTGTAGTAGATGACCACCCACGCGGGCGGGTCGCTTTCAAACTCCGCGACGATCTCGTCCATCACGGCGGGGTCGGCATCGGCGAGGATCTCCTGCAAGAAGTAAAACCGCATGCAGGGCAGCGCCTTAGCGCAGACATACCACCTCGGCTCCACGCGGTAGGCCATGAAGGAATCGCGCTCGTCCTCGGGCACCATCGCGTAGAGCTCCCGGGCGTCTGCGGCGAACGTGTCCAGCTCGTCATAGCCCATCGCGCGGGTTTTGTTCACGCTCACGCCGCTGACGATCAGGCAGACCGCGCACACGGCGCACGCACCTGCGACGGCATTTCGGCGGTTCCTGCCGCGCAGCTCGCCCATGATGAGCGCCGCGCCCATCGCCGCACACGGCGCGCCGACGATCAGGTAGTGGTTGTAAAATTTATGCGATATGAACGCCGCCATAAAGCCGCCCAGCGCGCAGCCCGCCACGGACAGCCCCAGCGCCCTGCGCCCGCGCGCAAAGAACAGCACCGCGCCGCCCGCCAGAGACAGCCCCAGCATCAGCATCGCCGCCCAGCCGTAGCCGCTCGTCAGCAGGATTTGCAGCCGCGAGCCGCCGCCCGTCTGCGCGTACATCATGTTGTGCGTGATCGACGCGTAAATCGCCTCGCCGAGCGCGCCCTCGCCGGTCAGCCAGACCACGATCGGCCCGCCCACGATCAATACGCCGGTCAGGCAGCCCAGCGCGCACCGCCTGACCGCCGCGAATTTCCGCCCGGCCAGCAGGCAGAGCGTCATCACGCCCGCCAGCGCGCACAGCGGCAGCGCGTTGTTCGCCCGCGTCATGAACGCCGCCGTCGCCGCCGCGCCCAGCACAGCCGCCGGGAGCATCAGCCCGCGCCCGTCCTTTGGCACATCGCGCGAGAACACCCGCAGCGCCGCCAGCAGCCCGGCGAGCGTGAAGACCGCGGCGTATTCCTCCGTCAGGTTGCCGCCCGCCACGTGCGGCGCGATGAGCGCCAGATACGCAAGCTGCACCGGGATTTCCGGCGCGCGCACCTCCCGCGCCATCGCGCGCAGGATCAGCAGGCACACAAAGAGGAAAATCGCCTGCTGCCAGAACACCGCGCTCAGGCTGTACCCGCCCGCGAGCGCCTGCGGCAGCCATTGCAGGATGAAGAGCAGCGGCCCCTTGTGGTCAAAGATCTCGGTATACGGCGCGTAGCCCTGCGCCAGCGCCGTGCCCATCGTCAGATACATTGCGTTGTCGCTGCCGATGCACGCTCCGATGGGCGTGTTGCAGATGTAGAAGATCAGCGAAAACGCCAGCGCGAGCACAAGCGTCACGCCCAGCGACGCCGCGTTTTTCTTCATGTATTGCATCAGCGCTCGCCTCCCTCGTCCGGCTGCGGGATGACCACATCCGGGAAAAATTCGCGCACGAACGGCACGTCGCGCACCTGAAACGTCCGGCCGTTGACCCCTGCCAGACACTGCGGCACGTCCTCAAAATCGAAGATCAGCCTGTACGCGCACAGCGCCTGCCCGCGCACGGACGGGTACGCCTCGTTCTGCCTGACCTTGCCGTATTGGTTATCGCCCAGCAGCGCATGCCCGATGGCCGCGAACTGCGCGCGGATCTGGTGCGTGCGCCCCGTGCCGAGCAGACACTCGCACAGCGTCAGCCCGCCGCGCTCGTCGATAGCCTGATAATACGTGACCGCTTCCTTCGCGCCCGGCTCGGCCTTGTGCAGCACGCGCGTCTTCTTCTCGTCGGGCTTCTTGAGCAGAAAGTGGCGCAGCGTGCCTTCCGGGTATTTCATCCTGCCGTGCACGATGCACAGGTAGTACTTCTGCACCTCGCGCGTGCGGATCTTCTCGTCCATCGCGCGCAGCGTCTCCGCATCCTTCGCCAGAATCACGATGCCCGACGTGAACCGGTCGATGCGGTTGCACAGCGCGGGGGCAAAACTGCTGCCGGGCCGCCATTCGCCCTTCTGGTACAGGTACGCCTGCGCATGCGTGAGCAGCGTGTTGACCTTCTCGCCCTCGTCCGGGTGGCAGATGACGCCCGCGCGCTTGTCCAGCAGCATGACGTGTTCGTCCTCATATAAAACGGTCAGCTTCGGGCGAATCTTCGAGTAGAACGGGTCCTCGCGCTCCGGCTTGACGAAATATTCGTCCTCCACGTACATCGCGACCTCGTCCCCCGCGTGCAGGATCGTCTCGCCGTCGGCCTTCTTCCCGCAGACCTTGACGCGCCCGAGCCGCAGGAATTTGCGGATCTGCCCCATGCTCGCCGACGGCAGCGCGCGCGGCATGAAGCGAATCAGCCGCCGCCCGTCCCATTCCCGGTCGATCACCAGCACCTTCATAGGCCGAATACCTCGCGGATGACGCGCATCACGCCGTCGTCGTCGTTGCTGGGCGCGATGTGCTTGGCCTGCGCCTTGAGAATCGGGTGCGCGTTCGCCATGGCGTAGCTCTCGCCGACGCTGCTAAGCAGCTCGCAGTCGTTGAGGTAATCGCCGAACGCCATGCACTCGCTCGCGCCGATGCCCAGCATCTTCTGCAGGCCGCGCATGGCCGCGCCCTTGTGCACGCCCGGCTTCATCACGTCCACCCAGTGCTCGCCCGACAGGATGACCGCGAGCCTGTCGCCCAGCGCGTCTTGCAGCGCGGGCAGCTCGTGGCTCTGCGCGTCGCCCTCGTCGTAGAAGGCGACCTTGCACACATCTTGCGCATCCGTATGCGCCATCAGGTCGGGCACGACGTCTGCGCTGGGGTAGTATCGCTTCGTCTCGGCGATGAAATCCGGCGCGGCGGTCTGCTCGATGAGCGCGCGCTTGGCCCGGCAGAGCACCGGATAGACGCGGTCAAGCGTGCGCGCGACGGATATGACGTCCGGCAGATCGGCGGGGTTCATCGGGTCGATGAGAATCTGCCGGTCATTCTGCATGACGAGCCCGCCGTTCTCGCAGATGAACAGGATGTGCGGCACGAGCGGCTCGAGGTCGCGGCGCAGCGCGGCGTATTGGCGTCCGCTGGCCACGGCAAACATCACGCCGCGTTCGCCGAGCGTTTTGAGCGCGGGCAAAAGGTCGGGCGGCAGGCGCTTTTGACTGTCCAGCAGTGTGCCGTCCATGTCGCATGCGATGAGTTTGATCATAAATGAATTTCTCCTAAGTTCCTTATATAAGCGCGTAGCGAACCGGGGTCAGGCAACAGCGTCCCAACGTAACCCCCATGAATAAATTATTCTTTTAATACATTAAGTTTCGGTTTCCGCAAAGGCCCGAAGGTTCTCCAAGGGCGACCGGAAAGCCCTTGGATGGGGTTTGGGGCAAAGCCCCAACGTAACCCCCTATACCACAAAGAATCTTTTCCCCAAAAAACAATCGAGTATTTGACCGCGAAGGTTCCCAAAGGGCAATCGCAATGCCCTTTTTCCTTCACTCCGCTCCGGCCCATTCCCTCTTGAGCACGGCATACAGCGCCACATCGACATACTTTCCCTTGTTGTACAGCCGCTCCCGAAGCACGCCCTCGCGCTTCATGCCGCACTTCTCCATCACGCGCCCCGACGCCGGGTTGTCCAGCTCATGCTGCGCCTCGATGCGGTTGACGTCCATCGCGTCAAACGAGTAGTCGATGACCTTCTGCAGCGCCTCGGTCATGTATCCCCTGTTCCACGCCCAGTGCGCCAGAGAATAGCCGACCTCGCAGCTGTTGTTGTCCGGGTCGTAGTGCATGTAGCCGATCGTGCCGATCAGCCGCCCCGTGGCCTTCTCCTCGATGCCCCAGCTGGACGGCTCGTCCGCGCGGTAGCGCTTTAGCATGTACCTGATGTAATCGCGCGCCTCGCCGATCTCGCGCTGCGCCGTCCAGAGCACGTGGCGGGCGACCTCGGCGTCGCGGCTGTATTCAAAAACGTCCTGCGCGTCGCGCATCGTCATGCGGCGCAGGACAAGACGCTTCGTTTCCAGCGTGGGCATGGAAAACAGGCCGTGCAAATTCCGGCTGAACAAAGCAACACCTTCTTTTATGCGCGCGGCGCGTCACATGTCCTCGCCGCCGTCGGTTATTGAAATCGGTCCGTTCGGGCCGGTGACGATGATCGCCGTCGGGCCGTCCGCGCCGCCGATGATGCCCAGCGAAAAGTTATTTTTCGCCTCGGGCAAAAACGCGCGCTCGCGCCCGCCCTGCACGATCATCAGCACGCCCATCAGCATCACAATGACCACAACCAGCGCAAAGAGCACCTTGATGATTCTTTTCATAAAGGCACACCCCTTTCCATCGTCTATTATACACGAATATGCGCAAAAACGGAACACCCAATCGGCCACGCTGCGGCCGCGCTTCCATTTTATGATGATTCATGGTATACTGTGTATGCAAAGGTCTGCCCAAATGCAGCCCCCGGCGCCCGCAATTCATCCATATATTCTGTTTATATTACACCGACCAACCCCCGGAGGTGAACCCATGCTCATCGACGTCTACGATTTCGACGGCACCATCTACGACGGCGACTCGACCGTCGATTTCATCAAATGGTGCGCCCGCCGCCACCCGGCGATGCTGCGCCATGCCCCCGCAATTCTGCTTGCCGCCATCCGCGTCGCCGTCAAAAACATCGACCTCACGCGCTTTAAGTCCATCCTCTTTTCGCTTATGGCCAGGGACTTCTCCCTCGAGGATGAGGCCGCCGCGTTCTGGGCGAGCATGAACACGCGCAAAAACCTCGGCCCGTGGTTTTTTGACACCCCGCGCGATGTCCCCATCGTCATCGCCAGCGCATCGCCCGAGTTCGAGCTCAAGCACGCCGCCAAAATCCTCGGCGTCGATACGCTCATCGGCACGCGCTGCAACGCCGCGACCGGCGAGCTGACCGGCAAGAACTGCAAGGGCGCGGAGAAGATCGAGCGCATCCGCGAGGTCTTCGGCGAGTTCGAGGTGCGCGCCATGTACACGGACGATGCAAAGGCCGACGCCCCGCTGCTGGCCATCGCGCGGGAAAAATACATCGTCACAGACGGCCGCGTCAGGAAAATCAACTGATACACAAAAACCGCCGGAGCGATATCCGGCGGCCTTTTTTTGTCTGCCTGTTTACAGCGCGAGCGCGGCGTCGATGGCGGCAAGCTCGTCCTGCGTAAACGGCCCCGCATCCAGCGCGCGCACGTTCTCGGTCACCTGCTCCGGGCGGCTCGCGCCGATCAGCGCGGAGGTGACGGCCTCGTCGCGCAGCACCCACGCGAGCGCCATCTGCGGCAGCGTCTGCCCGCGATTCTGCGCGATTTCATGAAGCGCGCGCACGCGGCGCAGCTTGTCCTCGGTGATGTCGCCGGGCCTCAGAAAGCGCGGGTCGTGTCCGGCGCGCGAGTCGGCGGGGATGCCGGACAGGTACTTCGTGCTGAGCATGCCGCCCGCCAGCGGCCCGAACGCGATGCAGCCCACGCCCTGCTCGCGCAGCACGTCGGTGAGCCCGTCCTCGATCCAGCGATTGAACATCGAGTAGTTCGGCTGATGGATCAGGCACGGCGTGCCGAGCTCGCGCAGGATCTTGACGGCGGCGGCGGTCTGCTCCGGGCCGTAGTTGGACAGGCCGACGTAGAGCGCCTTGCCGCTGCGCACGATCTGGTCAAGCGCGCCCATCGTCTCCTCCAGCGGCGTCTCGGGGTCGGGCCGGTGGTGGTAGAAGATGTCCACGTAATCAAGGTTCATGCGCCTCAGGCTCTGGTCGAGGCTGGCGATCAGGTACTTTCGCGAGCCGTGGTCGCCGTACGGGCCGGGCCACATGTCATAGCCCGCCTTGGTGGAGATGATGAGCTCGTCGCGGTGCGGCTTCCAGTCGGTGAGCATGTGCCGGCCAAAGCTGCGCTCCGCCTCGCCGTAGGGCGGGCCGTAGTTGTTGGCGAGGTCAAAGTGCGTGATGCCGCTGTCAAACGCCGTGCGCAGGATGGCCTGCTGAACCGAAAACGGCGTGATCTCGCCGAAGTTGTGCCACAGGCCCAGCGAGATCGCCGGGAGCTTGAGACCGCTCCTTCCGCAGCGGCGGTATGTCATGGAATCATAACGATTTGGAGAAGGATTGTACATCGCAATACCTCCATATATTTTGCACAAAAGCGCGAAGCCCGGCGGATCACATGCCCATGCACACGACCCGCCTTCGCTTCGCGCTTCTTATTTTTGTGTCAGATACGCTCCGCCACGAGGTCGCCCATCTTCGAGCAGCTCACCTTCGTGCAGCCCTCACTGAAGATATCGCCGGTGCGGTAGCCCTTGTCGAGCACCTTCTCCACGGCGTCCTCAATCGCCTTGGCTTCGGCTTCAAGGCCGAGGCTGTGGCGCAGCAGCAGCGCGCCGGAGAGGATCGTGCCGAGCGGATTGGCGATGTCCTGACCCGCGATATCGGGCGCGGAGCCGTGGATCGGCTCGTACAGGCCGCGCGTGCCGCTGCCCAGCGACGCGGACGGCATCATGCCGAGGCTGCCCGCGATGGCGGCGCTCTCGTCGGAGAGGATGTCGCCGAACAGGTTGCCGGTGATCATCACGTCGAACTGCGACGGCCTCAAAATCAGCTGCATCGCCGCGTTGTCGACGTACATGTACGTGACCTCGACCTCGGTGTATTCCTTGGCGAGCTTGGCGACGGTCTCGCGCCAGAGGCGGCTGCACTCCAGCACGTTCGCCTTATCGACGGAGCAGAGCTTGCCCCGGCGCTTTTTCGCCATCTCAAAGCCGATGCGCGCCAGACGCTCGACCTCCGGGACGCTGTACGCCATCTCGTCGGTCGCGGCGGCCTTGTCCTCGCTGCGCCAGCGCTTGCCGAAGTAGATGTCGCCGGTGAGCTCGCGCAGGATCATGATGTCGATGGGCTTCTCGATGATGTCCGGGCGCAACGGACACGCGCCCGCGAGCTGCCTGTGGATCGTGCAGGGGCGCAGATTGGCGAACACCTGCATGCCCTTGCGCAGGGCGAGCAGGCCCTTTTCCGGGCGCTTGGCCGGCTCGACGCTGTCCCACTTCGGGCCGCCGACGCTGCCCATGAGCACGGCGTCGGACGCATTGCACGCGGCGAGCGTCTCGTCCGTCAGCGGCACGCCGAACGCGTCGATTGACGCGCCGCCGAGCTTGCGCTCGTCGAAGTTGAACGTGTGGCCGTACTTGGCCGCGACGGCCTGCATGACCTTGACGGCCTGCGCGGTGATCTCCGGGCCGATGTAGTCGCCCGGAAGCGTGACGATATTGGCGATCATGTTATCCCTCCGTTATTTCTCGATCTTGCGGCGCACGTAATTGGCGATGCCGCCGCAGGCGATGATCTCCTGAATGAACGGCGGGAACGGCGCGGCGGTGAACGTCTCGCCCGTGGTCACGTCCGTGATGACGCCGGTGTCCATATCGACGCTCACCTCGTCGCCGTCGTGAATGGCCTTGCTCGCCGCCGGGCATTCGATGATCGGCAGGCCGATGTCAATCGAGTTGCGGTAGAAGATGCGCGCGAAGCTGTCGGCGATGACGACCTGAATACCGCTGGCCTTGATCGCAATCGGCGCATGCTCGCGGGAGGAGCCGCAGCCGAAGTTGCGGCCCGCGACGATGATTTTGCTCGTCTGGGCTTTGGTCTTGAAGTTTCTGTCCAGATCCTCCATGCAGTGGCTCGCCAGCTCGGCATGGTCGGTGGTGTTGAGGTAGCGGGCGGGGATGATGACGTCGGTGTCGACGTGGTCGCCGTATTTGATGACGGTAGAATGTGCGTTCATCTTAGAGCACCTCCTCGGGCGTCGCGACGCGGCCCATCACGGCGGAAGCAGCCGCGACCGCGGGGCCTGCCAGTATGATTTCGCTGCCGGTGTGGCCCATGCGGCCCACAAAGTTGCGGTTGGTCGTGGACACGGCGCGCTCGCCGTCGGCCAGAACGCCGCAGAAGCCGCCCAGGCACGGGCCGCACGTCGGCATGGTGAAAATCGCGCCCGCGTCGATGAAGATGTCGACGAGGCCCTCCTCGAGGCAGTCCTTGACGACCTGCTGCGTGCCGGGGATGACGATGCAGCGCACGTTCTCGTGCACCTTTTTGCCCTTCAAAATCTTCGCGGCCATGCGCATATCGGCGATGCGGCCGTTGGTGCAGGAGCCGATGACGACCTGGTCGATCGTCTTATCGGTACATTCGCTGGCGAGGCACGTGTTCTCCGGCAGATGCGGCAGCGCGACGGTCAAATCCAGCTTGGAAAGGTCGATCTCGACCACGCGGCTGTATTCGGCGTCCTCGTCCGCGTCAAACGCCGTCCATTCGCGGCTCACGCGGCCCTTGAGGTATTCGCGGCAGACGTCGTCCACCGGGAAGATGCCGTTCTTGGCGCCCGCCTCAATCGCCATGTTCGCGATGGTCAGGCGGCCATCCATGTCGATGTCGGCCACGCCGTCGCCGGTGAATTCAAGGCTCTGATACAGCGCGCCGTCCACGCCGATCTCGCCGATCAGGTGCAGGATGACGTCCTTGCCGGAGACCCACGGCTTCATCTTGCCATGCAGCACGACCTTGACCGCCTCGGGCACCTTGAACCAGCACTCGCCGGTCGCCATGCCCACGGCCATATCGGTAGAGCCCACGCCCGTGGAGAACGCGCCGACCGCGCCGTATGTGCAGGTGTGGCTGTCCGCGCCGATGATGACCTCGCCCGGGGCGACGATGCCCTGCTCGGGCAGCAGCGCGTGCTCGATGCCCACGCGGCCCACCTCGTAGTAGTGGACGATCTTCTGCGCGCGCGCAAAATCGCGCATCTGCTTGGCCATCGTGGCGGACTTAATGTCCTTGTTGGGGACGAAGTGGTCGGGGATCAGCGCGATCTTCGCGGGGTCGAACACCTTCGTCGCGCCCATCTTGTTAAACTCGTTGATGGCCACCGGCGCGGTGATGTCGTTGCCCAGCACAAGGTTCAGCTTGCACATGAGCAGCTCGCCCGCGCGGCAGCTCTCCACGCCCGCGGCACGGGCGAGGATTTTCTGGGTCATGGTCATGCCCATCGGTCATTCCTCCTGTTTCACGGTTTGCGTTTTTCTTCTCCTTTTCATAAAGAAAAGCCTCGCACACCTGCCTTTGCGCAGGGGCGAGGCGAAACTGCCACACGGTACCACCCTGATTCAGCCGGACATTGCCCGGCCCTCGTTGCGCCTTAACGCGGCGTCACGTCCCGCGCTTTCACACGGGCGGCTCCGGAGTGAGTTATCCCGCTTCGCCGCCGCCGGTTCGCAGCAAACACCGGCTCTCTGTGGGCGGAAACAGCGTCTTGGTTCCTTCATGGCCTTTTCAAAAAACGATGTGCGATTTGCGTATTATTTTACAGGCTTTTGCGCGCGCTGTCAAGCCCAATTCGCCCGGCGCGTCATTCCTGCGGCAGGCGCACGACGATGGGCGCGTGATGCACCGCGGGCAGGAACTTATCAAGCACGTCCGCCGTCTTCATGCGCAGCGACGACGTGTTCACGCACGGGTGACAGCCCAGCATCTCCGCTTTGACGACCGGCTCGTCGATGAGCAGCTGCACGCGGTTGCCGTGATCGTTCATCAGGCCCATCACCGACACCGAGCCGGGCTTGATGTCAAGGAACGCCTGCATGTAATCCGGCGTGGCGAACGAAAGCCGCGCGCTGCCGATCTGCGCGGACAGGTCCTTCGTGTGAAACGGCTTGTCCCCCGGCATCATGAGCAGATAAAACTTCGTCTTCTGCCGGTTGCACAGAAACAGGTTTTTGCATATGATGACGCCCAAAACCGCGTCTATCGCGTTGCAGGCCTCCATCGTCTGCGCGGGCTCGTGGTCGGTGCGCTCGTATTCGATGCCCAGACTGTCGAGCAGGTCGTATACGCGCATCTCCTTGTCCTCGCGCCCGGCGGCGTCCTGCGGGCGTCCGTGATGAAGCTCCATCGCTTTTCCTCCTTACAGCTCGAGCGTCTCGCCCTCGCGGCAGATGGGCGTCATATGCCCGTCCCAGAGCAGATACGCCTCGCCGCAGACGGTCTCCTCGCCGTCGTAGGAGACGACGTAGCTGCCGTCCACCAGCACCAGCAGCGGGTGCATGAAGCTGTCGGGATACGTGATGTCCTCGTAGAGCCTGCGCCCGTCGAGGATGTTGTCCTTGACCTTCTGATAGTGCGGCAGGATGTTCAGCTGCGTGAGGCCAAGGCCCGGCGCGAACCGCTCAAAGTCCGGGTCGACGCTCTCGCCGTCCTCCTCCGGCTGCACATACACGGTCTCCGCGCAGTTCATCGAGCCCGCCGACACGCCGATGACGATGCCCTCGTATTCATAGAGCAGCACGTCGAGCCCGATCTCCTCAAAGAACGCCGCCTCGGTCGGCACATGCCCGCCCGCGAGCATCACGATGTCGCTTGAGAAGATCAGGTCGGCGGCATCCCCGGCGTTGCGGTGGTCGAGCACAGCCGCGTCGCCGATCCCGATGCCGTGGTATTCCATGGCGTTCACGAACGTCCTGAGCATCTCGTCGTTTCCGTCCTCGTCGTCGGGGTTGGCCGCGACGATCAGGAACTGCATGGGCCTTTCATCATCGGGCAGCGCGTCCATCAGCCTGTCCACGAAGCCGTTCGCCTCGCTGAGGATGCAGGGCAGATCGACGCCCTCGGGCACGTCGTCGTTGCACGGGGAACTCGTCAGAAACAGAATCATACCGGCACCTCCATATATCAAATCATGCGTATTTCCATCGCTTTCGTCCGCGCGCACGCCCGCGCACCGGACACGTTCCATTGTATATCATATTACACTCGTTTTGCAAGTGTGTGCGCCCGATTCGCCCGCATCGCGCAAACGCCCAGGACAAGCCCTTTGCCCAAGCCCTTTTGGGCCGCGCTTTTTTCTATGTCACGATGACCGCCTTGCCCAAAAAAGAAACGGCCCCGCTTGGGAACCGTTTCCGATGTATTTGCCGATTCAATCAATATCCCGCAAGCCTCTGCGTCTCCGCCCAGCCCTCGAGGATGGCCTCCTGATGGCTCGTGGCATACGGGCCGATCTTCTTGGCCGTCTCCATCGGGATCGGGAAGTGCACGCACAGGTGGCCGTCGAAGTTGTTGTCGCGCAGGTGATACGGGTCGTGCGGCGTGTTGTGCGTCGAGCCGAGGTAGGTCTTGCCGTCGGAGAACGTGACCCAGACGCACTTGGGCGTCCACGTCGTCTTGCCGCCGAAGGCCTTGTTCATGATGGCGGTATCCTCGGCGGTCGCGGGCTCGGCGTCCATGTGCGCGTCCTTTGTCATGATGCGCAGCTTCCAGCTGTAACCGGTCGAGTAGTCATACACCGTGCAGTATTCGCCGTTGTCGTAGTTGCGGCGCCAGTTGTAGAAGTTCTGATTCAGCACGCCGCGCGCACGGCTGGCGACCGAGCTGGTGGAGCCGGTGGACGGGGTGGTCGTGCCGCTGACGGTGTTGGCGCCCGTGCCGGTGGTGTAGCAGGCGTTGATCGCCGCGAGCGTCTTCTTGCCGGCCATGCCGTCCGCCGTCAGGCCCTGCGCCTTCTGGAAGGCCACAACCGCGTCATAGGTCAGGTCGCCGAAGTTGCCGGTCAGGTTGCCGTTGTAGTAGCCAAGCGCCTTGAGCTTGGTCTGCATTTCCTTGATGGCCTCGGAGTTCTTCATGCCGTGCATCAGCGTCACGTTCGTCGAGCTGCTCGAGCTCGAGGAAGAAGACGAGGAGGACGAGCTGCCCTTGAGCTTTTTGTCGATGGCCGCCAGCGTCTTGGCGCCCGCGATGCCGTCGGCGGACAGGCCGTTGTCGCGCTGGAACTGCATGACCGCTTCCTTGGTCAGCGGGCCGAAGTTGCCCGTCACCGTGCCGCTCTTGTAGTAGCCAAGCGACTTGAGGTTCTTTTGCAGGTTGGTGACCGCGTCGCCGCGCGAGTCGAGCTTGAGCACGGAGGACGAAGACGACGAGGAAGAGGAAGAGGAAGAGGAAGACGAGCTGCTCGCCTTCTTCATGGCCTCGGCCAGCTTTTCAAGCGTCTTGGGGCCCGCGATGCCGTCGGCGGACAGGCCGTTCTTGCGCTGGAACTCCATGACGGCGGCCTCGGTGCGCGTGCCGAAGTGGCCGGAGAGGTTGTTGCTGTAATAGCCCAGCTCCGTGAGGTCCTTCTGCAACTGGAGCACGGCGTCACTCTCGCTGTCATAGCGCAGAACCGTGCTCGAGGAAGAAGACGAAGACGAGGAAGACGTGGACGTCGTCGTGCCGCCATCGTAGCTCAGGCCCGTCGCCTCGTAGAGCCGCTCGATGGTCTTCTCGTTGGCGATGCCGTCGGTTTTGAGCGCGTAGAGCTTCTGGAAACGCTCCACGGCCGCCTCGGTCTTCTCGCCGTAGTGGCCGGTGATCTCGCCGGTGTAGATTTCAAGCTTGGTGAGCGCGGTCTGGATCGTCTTGATCTCCTCCGCCTCATCGCCCAATTTATAGCTCTGCGCAGAGGCCAGAGCGCATACGCACACCATCAGGACGGCAAGCAAAAAAGCCGCCCATTTCTTCTCGGACGCAATGATCATACAGGCATGCGTCTCCTTTCATGTCTCGATTTGTAATCAGTTTATTACAGACCGTAACATTTGTCAAGATGATTTTGAAAAAACTTTTGCCTGTATTCGTCATATTTTCTTTATATTTGAAACTTTTTTGCCTCACCCGCCGAACGCCGCCCCGCATACCGGCGTGTAGCGCAGCACGTTCTCCCCGTCGCGCGCGCTGAGGAACAGGTACGCCTGCGGGCAGACGAACGTCCCCTGCGCGCGCCCGGCCGCCTCAAGCGCCCCCGGCTCAATCCGCGCATGCCGGGCGAGCGTGACGTGCGGGCAAAACGGCCCCATGTCCGCCGGCAGCCCCCGCGACACCAGCCCCCGCACGAGCGCGTCATGCAGCGGCGAAAGATCCGGCTCGGCCTGCGCCCCGACAATCAAGATCGCGTTCTCCGTCCTGTTAAAATAGGAAAGACCACCCAGCGTCACCCTCGGCGCGGGGAAGAAGCGCACACACTCGCCAAGCACATCCGCCGCCTCGCCAAGCCGCGCCTCATCGACGTTCCCGATGAACGCGAGCGTGATGTGGTAATTGCTCTTTAAGGCGTATCGGCCCGGTATGATCTCCCGCGCGCGCGCGGCGGTCTGCGCACAGGCGTCCGCGATGCCCGCGGGCAGGGTCAGTCCGTAGAAAAGGCGCATGGGCGTCCTCCTTCATTTCATATTCATCCCGATTGTACCAGATTTGGCAACCGCCCACAAGTATGCTATAATCAGAAGAAAACCCGCAGCAAGGGGTGCTTTCATGTACACCATCGACGATGTAAAACGATATATCGGCAGCGCGGCCTTTTTCGCGCGCGGACAGAACTATCTGCGCGACGGCAGGGTCAGCCGCCTGTACGCCGAGCAGGACGGCACGACGCTCACCGTGCGCGCCAACGTCCGCGGGCATATGGGCGCGCGCTACAATGCCTATATCAAATATGACGAGGCGACCGGCAAATTCACCGGCTGCGGCTGCGAATGTCCCGCCTATGTCAGCGCCGTCACCGGCTGCAAGCACGTCGCCGCCGTCGCCCTCGCCGCCGTCTATCAGCGCAAACAGGTGCAGGCCGCCCTCGAGGACAGCGAGCGCCGCGAACGCGAGGCCGTCGAGCGCCAGCGCCGCTGGGAGGAGGAGCGCCGCCGCATCCTGCGCCTTCAGGAGGAGGAGGCCGAGCGCGCCGAACGCGAGCAGAGGCAGCGCTTCGTCGATGAGCTCGTGCTCAAATCCGCCGCACGCCGCACGCAGATCGTCCAGCCCGACGAGCCCGCCGCCGTTGCCGCCATCGCCCTGACGCTCACGCCGTATACCGGCGCCGTCCATGTCGAGATGAAGGTCGGCACGCGCCGCATGTACGTCGTGCGCAGCTTCGACGAGTTCGCCCGCAGGATGGCCGTAGGCGACCGCTTTGCCTATGGCAAGGAGCTCACGCTCACCCATCGCGAGGAATCCTTCCGCCCCGAGGACAGGCCGCTCCTTCGCCTCATCGCGCTGACGATCGCCCCCGGCCAGAGCGGCGTCGCGTCCGTCTCCGGCGCGAATCTCGACGCCCTGATGCGCTGCCTCGCCGAGCGCGGCGAGCCCGTCGATGTGCGGCTTGGCGGCGGCGTGGTGCGCGTCCCCGTCGTCGCGGGCGAGCGCGAGGTCGCCGTGTTCGTCAAGCGGGAGGGCGAAGAAGCCCGCGTCCGCGTCGATGCAGGCAATGCCGTCAAGGGCGCGGCGGGCGCGTATTTCTTCACCAACGACGCCGTATACTGCGCGACGGGCGGCGCGTTTTCCCGGCTCGCGGGCCTGCTCGAAATTGCGCAGAGCTACCCCGACGGCCTCAGGCTCGATGCCGGTATGCTCGCGGGCGTCTGCGCGCAGGTCATCGCCCCGGCGCGCGGCATGGCCGCCATCCGCGAGGGCTTTAATATCGTGCAGGCCAACATGCCCGACGAGATGCGCCCGCGCTTTTATGTCGATGTTGCGGACGGAAAAATCACGTGCCGCACGCGCTTTGTATACGGCGAAAAAGAGGCCGCGCCCGCCGAAATCACGCCCGGCATCCGCCGCGATGAGATTCTGGAAAACGCCGCGCTCGACGCCGTGCGCGCCCTGTTCACCGAGGAAATCGCCCCCGGCGAGGCCGCGTTCACCGGCGACGACGACGCGTGCTTTGACCTCATCACAAAGAGGCTTCCGCAGCTCGAGCAGCGCGGCGAGGTGCTCATCTCCGAGCAGCTCTCGCGCATGAACGTCAGGCAAAAGCGCCCCATGCAGATCGGCCTGTCCGTGCAGGGCGACAAGCTGCTGGTCAAGGCGGACCTCGGCGGCTTCACGCAGGACGAGCTGCGCGACTCATACAACGCATTCCGCCTCAAGCGCCGCTTCGTGCGCCTCAAGTCCGGCGCGTTCCTCTCCGGCGAGGCGCTCGAGCAGGCCGCCGATTGCGCGCAGGTGCTCGACTCCATCGACATGACCGCCGAACAGGCCGAGCAGGGCGGTCAGACGCAGGCCGCCCGCGCGCTGTACCTCGATCAGGCGCTCAAGGGCCGCGAGTCCATCAAGCTCACCAGGCCCGAGGCCGTCAATAACTGGATCGAGCGCATCGAGGCCGCGCAGACCGCCAGGGCCGAGCACCCCAAGACGCTCAACGCCACGCTCTATCCCTATCAGCTCACCGGCATGGCGTGGATGTGCGCGCTCGCGGGCGCGGGCTTCTCCGGCATCCTCGCCGACGACATGGGCCTGGGCAAGACCATGCAGGCGCTGGCCATGCTGCTGACCGGCAAAGAGAAGGGCGAGCCCGTGCGCGCGCTGGTCGTCTGCCCCGCGTCGCTGCAATTCAACTGGAAAAAAGAGGCCGCCAAGTTCGCGCCGACGCTCGCCGCGCAGGTCGTATCCGGCAATGCCGACGAGCGCGCAGGCATCATCCGCAACGCGCAGGACACCGAGCTGCTGATCACCAGCTACGACCAGATCCGCCGCGACGTGCGCCACTATCAGGGTATCGAATTCACCCACATCCTGCTCGACGAGGCGCAGTACATCAAGAACGCCGCGTCGCAGGCCGCCAAATCCGTCAAGACGCTGCGCGCCGCGCATAAATTCGCCATGACCGGCACGCCGATCGAAAACCGCCTCTCCGAGCTGTGGTCGATCTTCGATTTCCTGATGCCCGGCTATCTGCTCACCTATAAGAAATTCAAGGACAAATTCGAGTCGCCCATCGTCCGCGACCGCGACGAGAAGACGCAGGAGCGCCTGCGCCAGATGTGCGCGCCGTTCATCCTGCGCCGCATGAAGAAGGACGTGCTCACCGACCTGCCCGAGAAGGTCGAGTCGACCATGATGAGCGAGCTCACCGACGCACAGCGAAGGCTCTACGCCGCCAACGCCGCGCACCTTGTCGCCGAGGCCGAGGGCGGCATCGGGCAGGACAACCGCATGCGCCTGCTCGCGGGCCTCACGCGCCTGCGCCAGATCTGCTGCGACCCGCGCCTGTGCTTCGAGGATTACGCGGGCGGCAGCGGCAAGCTCGATCAGTGCATGGACGTCGTGCTCGACGCCGTCGCGGGCGGACACAGCGTGCTGCTCTTTTCTCAGTTCACCTCGATGCTCGATCTGCTCCACGAGTCTCTCACCGACGAGGGCGTCCCGACCTTCCTGCTCACAGGCGACACGCCCAAGGACGAGCGCCTCGATCTCGTCGAGCGCTTCAATGCGGGCGAGGCGCGCGTGTTCCTGATCTCCCTCAAGGCAGGCGGCACGGGCCTCAACCTCACCGGCGCGGACGTCGTCATCCATTACGACCCGTGGTGGAACACAGCCGCCCAGAATCAGGCCACCGACCGCGCCTACCGCATCGGCCAGACCCGCGGCGTGCAGGTCATCCGCCTGATCGCCGCGGACACCATCGAGGAGCGCATCCTCAAGCTGCAGGAGGTCAAAAGCCAGCTCTCCGAATCCGTGCTCGGCGAGGAGAATCTGTTCACCATCGACGCCGACACCCTGCGCGAGCTGCTCAGGTAGGCGCCTTTTGATGTTTACATCTATAAAACATCATCCGTCGTGAGCACGGCAGCCCTCTCCGTCAGGCTTTGGCTGCCACCTCTTCCGGGGACTCTGTTTGTCCTCTTGCACAGCTTTGCGATCAGAGGTAACGCTCCGCATCGTAACCCCTAACAGGGGGAACATCGATACGTTAAGCGGGTCGAGCCCTCTCCATCAGGCTTCGCCTGCCACCTCTTCCGGGAAACTTTATAGTCGCGCAAGCGCTCCTTAAAGTTTCCGACGCTCCGCCTGCCTGTTTCCGCCACTGGCGGCGGCAAGCTCCGGTCCCAGAGGGAGAGGCAAGTCCAGCTTTTTAATAATTGAAACTCTTTCTCTCTGTTGCTGCTTGTCGTTTTGGGTACGAACTTCCCCCATAACCCCGATAACCCTCCTTAACCCCCGTAACCCCAAAAAGCTCCCTTGTGTAAAGGGAGCCATAACCACCTTCTCAAAAAATCAAATCTTTGCATAAAGGTGGCCTTGGCGTGGTACTCGATTGCGAGTTTTCACTGTACCAAACACGTATAGAATATATCATGTATTTTATCATGCGACAGCTATACACATAAGACCGGTTCCGGCAAGCCATTGTGTCGGAACCGGTACTTTTTATTCCGCGCGCGATTGCCCAACCGCACCTCCATTTTGCACATACGAATTAGAAGGAATTTCCCACGGCGTATCGAATATGGAATAGGTATGAATCTGCACATTTTTGCCCTTTTGGGGGCATGTGCGTGATCTGTCTTTGTGCGGGCCGTTTGGTTATGCACAGCGATGTGGAAAACCCTGGGGAAATCCACGCGGTTTTTCTCCGTTTATCCACACGCCAAAAGCGTTGTATCTGTTGGCTTTTTGGCGCTTATCCACCGCTGTCCACCTCTCTACGGCTCCTTCTGCTGATTCTATATACTGCTACTACGCCACGGAGGTAAAATAATATGCGTTTTTCTTGCGATACAAACGACCTGAACAGCGCCCTGTCCATCGTCAGCCGCGCTTTGGCCGCCCGCTCCCCCAAGCCGATTCTCGAGGGCATCCTTTTGGAGGCGTGCGACGAGGGGCTGCGCCTGACGTGCACCGACCTCGCGCTGGGCATCGAGACGACCATCCCCGCGACGTTCGCCGAGGAGGGACGCGCCGTGCTGCCCGGCAAGCTGCTGTGCGAGGTCGTGCGCAAGCTGCCCGGCGGCAAGTGCGAGGTGGCCGTCAGCGACAGGCTTGCCGCGACCATCCGCTGCGCGTCGTTCCGCACGACGATCACCGGCCTTGACCCCATCGAGTATCCCGAGCTGCCCGAGGTCGCCGGCGCTTCCTTCGAGGTGGCGCAGAACGTGCTGCGCGACATGATCGGCCGCACGCTGTTCGCCATCGCCATCGACGAGAGCCGCCCGATCCTCACCGGCTGCCTGTTTGAGATCGGCAGGGAAGAGATGCGCGTGGTGGCGCTGGATGGCTTCCGTCTGGCGCTGCGCAAGGAGCGCATCAGCGGGCCGGACGCCGACGTCGCGGCGGTCGTGGGCGGCAAGGTGCTCGGCGACATCGCCAAAATTCTTTCCGACAGCGAGGAAAACGTGAGCCTCACGTTCAGCCGCAGCCACATGCAGCTCAATTCCGGGAGCACGCACATCGTCGCGCGCCTGCTGGAGGGCGAGTTCATCCGCTACCGGCAGATTCTGCCGCAGGAGTGGCAAAGCCGCGTGTGCGTGAGCCGCAGCGAGCTGTCAAGCGCCATCGACCGCGCAAGCCTCATCGCGCGCGAGGGCAAGAGCAACCTGGTGTGCTTCAAGATCGACGGGGACACGCTGACGGTCACGTCCAATTCCGAGACGGGCGATATGGAGGAGAGCATCCCCGTGACCACCGACGGCAAGGACATCACCATCGCATTCAACGTGCGCTACATCACCGACGTGCTCAAGGCGCTCTCGGACGACGAGGTCTACATGCGCTTCAACTCGAACGTGAGCCCGTGCGTCGTCTGCCCGACGGACGGCGACGGGTATCTGTATCTGGTGCTGCCGGTGCGCGTGTTCGGGGCATGATATGCGCATCACGCAGCTCACCCTGCGCAACTTCCGCAACTACGACGAGCTGACGCTCGCGCCCGACAGCGGCGTCACCGTCTTCTGCGGGCCGAACGCGCAGGGCAAGACGAATATCCTTGAGGCCATCCACCTTTGCTGCATCGGGCGCAGCCATCGCACCAGCCGCGACGAGGAGCTCATCCGCTGGGGCGAGCGCACCGCGCGCGTGCAGCTTTTGTCCGCCCAGGCGGACGGCACGCACGACATCAGCGTGGTCATCGGCAGGGACGCCAAAAAGAAGAAGACCGTGCGCATCGGGGCGCGGCAGGCCGAGCGCATCGGCGAGCTGTTGGGCCACGTGTGCGGCGTGCTGTTTTCGCCGGAGGACCTCGCCATCGTCAAGAGCGGCCCGGCGGAGCGGCGGCGGTTCATCGACATGCAGCTTTCCCAGCTGCGGCCTGCATATTTTTATGCGCTTCAGCGGGCCGTGCGCACGCTCAACCAGCGAAACGCACTGCTCAAGGAGATCGCCAAAAACCCGTCGCTTCTGCCGACGCTTGACATGTGGGACGAGCAGCTCGCCGCCACGGGCGCGGCCATCGCCAGAGAGCGGCGCGAGGCGGTGCAGAGCCTTTGCGAGCTGGCCGGGGAGGCGCACGCGTCGCTGACCGAGGGGCGCGAGCGTCTGACGCTGCGCTACATCAGCCAGGTCGAGGACGCACCCGACAGCGCGGAGCGGCTGCTTGCGCGGCTGCACGATGCGCGCGGCGAGGACCTGCGCCGCATGACGACGACCGTGGGCGTGCACCGCGACGACATCGCGATTGCCATCGACGGCAAGGAGGCGCGCACGTTCGCCAGCCAGGGCCAGCAGAGGAGCGCCGTGCTTGCGCTCAAGCTCGCGCAGCTCGACCTCGCGGCCAGGGAGCGCGGCGAGGCGCCGGTGCTCATGCTCGACGACGTGATGAGCGAGCTCGATCCGGGGCGGCGACGCCAGCTCATCGAGCGCATCGACAGGGTGCAGACATTCGTGACGTGCACGGATTTATCCGATCTTGCGGGCGCGCGGCAGGGCATGGTCTGCCATGTGGAAGGCGGACATCTGACCGTGTGACGCTTTTGGGAGAGGGCCGGATTTTTTCAGCAATACATAGAAAAATCGGAGTTATCCCCAACGCGGGCGCGGTTGCCGACAAATTATCCACAGTTATCCACACTTCTGTGGAAAAGGTTGTGGACAACCTGCGGAAAAGCGGCGGATAAGTGGAGACGGGGCCAAATGAGCAGGGCCGGGAACGGCGCCCAAAAAGCCATGCCGCACCATGAAAAGTTGGAACTTTTTGGCGCAATGTATTTTGGGCCGGGGCTGTGAAGTTTCCAAAAGTGGAAAAGTGCGGATCGGCGGATTCGCCGCCGGGGTGCGGGCGGCATGGACGGCGCGCTTTTGGGCGAAGATAGAAATCGAAGCATGACGCGTTCTGGACGTGTATGTCTTAGAAAATGGAGCGTGACGCACGGCTGGCTTACGCTGACAGGTGAAGGACACTGAGTTGCAGGCGCGTGAGTCTTAATAATGGAATACGGCGGGCGTGCGGGAGAAGGCTTCCGGGCGGCGACGCGTGAGTGATAAAATAAAGCACGACGTGTTGCGAGTGTGGGGAGAATCTCGAGCTGCGGCGCGTGTATGTTAAAGAAAAAAACATGACGCGTTGCGAGTGTGGGCGAACCACGAGCGGCGGCGCATGTGTATGATAAAGAAAAAAACGTGACGTGCGGGAGAAGGCTTCCGGGCGGTGCGTGTGTGGTAAAATAAAACATGACGCGTTGCGAGCATGGGAAGAACCACGAGCGGCGGCGTGTATGTGATAGAATAAAGCATAACGCGTTGTGTTCGAGAGAAAGTTCCGGGCGGCGGCGCGAGTGTGATAAAGAAAAAAACATGACGCGCTATGCGTGTGCGGGAGAGGGTTTCCGCACGCGCGGCGCGTGAGCCATAGACGAGAGGATGCTTTCATGGACCGCAAGAAAAAGCATGTGACGTATGTATCGAGCATGAACGCCACGCTCAAGAACAGCAGGCCGGCGCGCAAGAGGAAGAAGCGCAAGCCGATGAGCGCACAGCTGCGCATGGCGATCGGGATATTGGTGGTGTTTGCGCTGCTGGCGGTTGTCGTGGCCTACGCGCTGCGCAGCGCGAACCGCACGGAGGTCGGGCGGGTGACGCGCATCGGCGCGACGCTCAACCAGAACATCATGCCCTTCGGCGACGACGTGATTTTCTACGACGGCACGACGCTGCACTGCGTGGCGGGGACGGGCGGCAACAAGTGGAGCTACCAGGTCGGGCCGAACGCGGACTACGACGCGTCCGGCAACACGATCACCGCATGGAGCGGCAACGACCTGTACATCCTCAACGACCGGGGCAGCCTGATCTACAACAACAAGATGAGCGACGACATCCAGTTCGCCAGCGCGGGCGAGAACTACGTCGCGGCGTTCGTGGGCGACGCGGATAACGGCATCGTCAACGTCATCAACAAAAACGGCCAGACGGTCGACAACATCGCAATCGAAAACCAGACGCTGCTGGACATCGGCTTTTTCAAGGCGGTCACGTCCTCGAGCGCGCAGGCGACGGAGCTGATGTGGATATTGGGCCTTGACACGACCGGCACGGTGATCTCCTGCGAATTGCAGACATACCACCCCGGCAAGCTGATGATGGGCAACAGCTCATTGGGCGAGCACCTGATCTACAAGATATTCGACATCGACGGCGTGCTCAACATCGTCAACACGCGACAGATCATGCACTACACATACCGCGTGGTCGAGGAGAGCTCGCCGACGCTGATCTATGGCTACACGGTGGAGGACGTGAAGACCGTGGGCAAGGAGACGTATCAGCTGCTGATCCCGGCGCAGGAGCAGAATCAGGGCATGGAGATCAACAACGTGCGCCTGATCTACGGGAACGTGGACAAGGTGATGCACCTGCCCGGCGAATGCATGGCGGCGAGCCTCGGCACGAAATGCGTATACGGCTTCGCGCCGAACGCGGTATACGCGTGCAGATTCAACGACACGACGTTCACGACGTACTCGCTGCCGGTGCAGGTGACGGCGATACTCGGCATGATCAGCGACAACCGCGTGATTGCGGCGTCGGGGTCGGAGATCTACGTCATCGAGCTGCCGACGTGACGCGGGGGACGTGCGCAAAAAGGCAAGACACGCAAGGAAAAATGAGATACGCGGAAAATTGTTCACACAAGAAAAAGAGAGAAGCACAAAATATAAGCCGCGCTCATATGGAACGGGTGCGGCGGGTGTGCTAGAGTGGGAAAAGGATACGCTCCCGGTTTGAGGTGCGCTCTCCTTATGGGCGTGAGCAAAAGAAAAAGTGCGATGCACGGAAGACGCGAAAAAGTGTGATACGCAAAGAAAATTGAGATGCACGGAAGGCGCAAAAAAGTGTGCCGCGCGAAGGACGTGTGATGCACAAAAACGCGGAAAATGCAGGGAATACAAGGAAAAAAAGTGGGCTTGAAAGGAGTTCGCATGAACATCATTGACATCGTCATTCTCGTCGTGATCGGCGTCAGCACGCTCTACGGCATGTACCGCGGGTTCATCAGCGGCGTGCTGTCGATGGCCGGGCTGATCTGCTCGGCGGCGCTCGCGTTCGCCGTCAGCCCGCAGCTCAGCGCGTGGCTTCAGGGGAATGAGACGCTGGTGGAAACGCTGATGTACTACACCGACGCGGGAAGCCGGATCGCCGACCTCGACCTGTCGATGCTCGCCGTATCGCAGGTGAGCCAGAGCGCGCTCTCGCAGATTCTGCAAAGCGCGAAGCTGCCGGCGGCCTTTGAGAGCGCGTTCGTGGCGGAGCTCTCCGGCGCGCAGGGGACGCTGACCGTGTCCTCGCTGCTGAGCCAGACGATCGTCGGGGTTTCGATCTCGATTCTGAGCTTCCTGATCTGCTTCCTCGTGAGCTTCGTGGTTGTGAGTTTCGTGATCCACCTGATCCAGTACGTGTTCGAGCTGCCCGTGCTGCGCCACCTCGATTCGCTGATGGGCGGCGTATTCGGCCTGCTGCGCGGCGTGCTGCTGATGTTCATTCTGTTCGCGCTGGTGCCGATTGTGCTGGCGGTCGCGCCGGTGGACATCCTGCAGACGCTGATCGACGAATCGCAGCTGGCGCCGCTGTTTGACAGTCAGCTGATTCTGTCCATCGTGCAGGGAGGGCTGTAAATGGAGGTTTACTACTACAAATGCGCGGCGTGCGGGTTCGTGCATCAGGTGCCCAGCTACTGGATGAGCTACGCGCCGGAGGACACGCACGAGCAGATGCATTTTGATCCGAAGACCGGCGGGCTCTGCGAAAATCAGGTGCTCGACTACGCCGGGGAAGGCGATGAGGGGTAAGCTATGGCCGCAAGAAACGGGAGCATCCGCCTGACCAACAGGACCGCAATTCATCTGCGCCACAGCGCCCGGCGCGTGCAGACCGCCGGGTTTGCGTTTGCGGGCGCGGTGACGCTGGCGATGGCCGTCGCCGCCGTGCTGCTGGGGCTATACAACATCTGGGCCGTGGTGGCCGTCGTGGTCGCCGCGGTGCTCGTGGATGCGCTGATCATCGTGCGCGTGCGGGCGGAATACTTCAAGCTCCTGGGCATGGCGATCTGCACGGAGGCAGCCGCGAGGGAGCTGGCCGCAGACACGCGCGAGCAGCACAGGCGCAGGCAGGCCGAGGAGGATCTGCGCCGCGTCAAGCAGGACGTGCAGCAGGCCGCAAAGCGCGGGGAGGAGACCCGCGCGCAGGCGGAGCAGGACGTTTTGCCGATGGAGGCGAAGAAGGCCGGGCAGGGCGTTTTGTCGCTCGACGAAAAGATCAATGAGCGGCGGCGCGAGCAGGCCGGGGGCATGCAGCTCGACGGGCGGACGCAGGTCATCGCGTCCATGCGGGAGGCGAAGGACGGCGCGCCGCAGGCCCGCAGGCGCAGACGGAACACGGGGGATTTGAAGCCATGATCGCGGTAGTATACACGGTTTTATTCATGCTGGGGGGCGCGGTCGTCGCGCGCGACCAGCTCCCAAAAAAGAGCCCGCTCGTGCGGGTATGGCTCGGCATGTCGCTGGGACTGCTGCTGGAAATGGCGCTCCCGGCGCTTTTTGCGCATTTCGTGCGGTTTTCGGTGGCGGCGCACATCCTCGCGGTGATCGCGCTGGGCGCAATCGTCGCGGTGAGCCGGAAATTCAGGGACAAGCATCTGGCTGCGGCGATGACGGCGCAGGACCGGAGAACGCTGGCGGCGATGGCGCTGTTCTGCCTGCCGGTGACGGCGCTGTCGGCGTATCTGCAATACACGCACATGATCATGCCGGCGGCGGACGGGTCGCTGTGGTGCGGGCAGTCGACATACGGCGACCTGTGCATGCATCTGGCGTTTGCGACGTCGATGCGGGACATGGCGTTCCCGCCGAGCTACAATTTATTGGCCGGGACGCCGATGGCGTATCCGTATTTATCCGACTCGCTGAGCACGAGCATGATGCTGCTGGGCATGGACAAGAGCATGGCGATGGTCTTCCCCGGCACGCTGCTGATGGCGATGACCTACGCGGGCTTCATGCTGATGTCCACGGTGGTGCTCGGGTCGAGGAAGAAGGCCGTGTTCGTGGCGGCGCTGCTGTTCTTTTTCAACGGCGGCCTCGGCTTCCTGTACGACTTTGACATGGAGGGGCGGGACAATTTCGCGCGCGTGGCGGAGATCTTCACGGGCCACTACAAGACGCCCGCGAACCAGCCCGACCTCAATCTGCGCTTTTCAAACGTGATCGCGGATCTTTTGATCCCGCAGCGGGCGCTGATGGCGGGCTGGGCGATGGGCATACCGGCGCTGTATCTGCTGATCACGGGCGAGCGGGAGAAGAGCATGCGCCAGACGGTGATCCTCGCGCTGACGGCGAGCGTTTTGCCGCTTGTGCACACGCACACGTTCCTCGCGCTGGGGCTGTTCTCCGGCGGATTCTACATCGGGCGGCTGATCGTGCGGCCCAAGGACGAGCGAGCGGGCATCCTCAAGCGGGCGGGCGTGTATCTGGCGATTGTGTGCGTGCTGGGTCTGCCGAACGTGCTGGGGACGGCGGTCAGGCAGACGGTCGAGGGCGGCTCGCTGCGCTTCCAGTTCAACTGGGTGAACAACAGCGGCGGGCGCGGGATGATCGACGGGTATCTGTGGTTCTGGATCAAGAACGCGGGGCTGCCGTTCGTGCTGATGATCTGCGCGTGCCTCGATGCGAAGCGGCGCGGATACCTTGATATCGTGCTGGGCATGGCGGCGATTTACGTCGTCGCGGAGCTGATCTTGTTCCAGCCGAACGAGTACGACAACAACAAGCTGTTCTACATCTGGTACATGTTCGCGTGCGTGCTGGCGGCGGACTACGGGTCGATGATCATGCAGAGGATGGGCTATCTGCGCGGGCGGTGGGTGCTGTGCGCGCTGTTCATCTTCGTGAGCGTGTTCTCGGGCGGGCTGTCGATCGCGCGCGAGTGCGTCAGCGGATATCAGCTGTTCAACAAAAACGCCGTGGCGGCGGGCGAATGGATCGACGGGAACACGGAGAAGGACGCCGTGTTTTTGACCGGGCAGCAGCACATTAACCCGGTGTGCTCGCTGGCGGGGCGGCAGATCGTCTGCGGAAGCTACCTGTATGTGTACTTCCACGGGCTTGATTACCGGCAGCAGGAGCAGGACTGCACGACGTTTTACGCCGACCCGGAGAATAACCTCGACATCTTGGAGAAGTATGGGGTCGATTACGTGTACGTGAGCGACTACGAGCGGGCGGAGAAGGTCGTGAACACGCAGGCGCTCGACGCGCTGTTCCCGGTGGTGTACGAGAACCGGGACGTGAAGGTGTACGGCGTGCGCGGCGGGGCGAGCGTTGACGGCGCGGAGGCGGCGCAATGACGCGAAGGTTTCTGCAATACTCGCTCGAGCGCGGAAGGAAGATCGCCGTGGTGCTGATGGCCGGCGGGGCGATGAAGAAGACGAACCTGACGGTCACGGCGATGGATGACGCGGGGTTTGACGCGCTGCTGCCGGGCAGGAAGCGCGCCGTGCATTTCGCGTTTGACGATGTGCTGACCGCGACGTATGCGCGCGGGGACGACGGGAATCTCGATCCCGAGATGGATGTCTGACCGGCTGATTTATTGAGAAAAAGCCTCGAATTCAATAATAAAATTCCTCTACCGGAACGCAGTTCCGGTTTATTAAACTTTCGGAAGGAAGGCGCGAAGCGAACTGGGGTCAAGGGGATCATCCCTTTGCGAGGTCAAGGAGCAGAGCTCCTTGCAGGGTTTGGGACGGAGTCCCAACGTTCCCCCGTAACCCCCGTTCCCCTCGCCGGTGACCTGCATGAACGACGTGCATTTTTTCTTTCAGGCGGGCGAGTGGATCGGCACCGCCGCGTTCGCCGTGTCTGGCGCGATGGTCGCCGTAGACAAGGATAACGACATTTTCGGCGTGATCTTTCTGGCGGTGGTGACGGCGCTGGGCGGCGGTACGATCCGCGACATCATCATCGGGCATCTGCCGCCGAGGATGTTCTCGAACTTCCACTATGTGCTGCTGGCGACGATCTGCGCGCTGGCGGTGTTCGTGCTCGCGCGGATATTCAAGCAGAAGTTTGTCGAGAAGGAAGCGTTCATCGAGCAGGTGAATAACGTGTTCGACGCCATCGGCTTGGGCGTGTTCGCGGTGTCCGGCGCGCGGATCGGCATGGAGGCGGGGTTTGCTCAGAATGTGTTCCTCGTGACGTTCCTGGGCATGACCACGGCCGTCGGCGGCGGCATGCTGCGCGATATGCTGATACAGGAAATGCCGTTCGTGCTTAAGAAGCACATCTATGCCGTCGCGGCGATCGCGGGCGCGCTGAGCTATGCGCTGCTGGCGCGGGCGGGCGCGGCGACGACCGCGGCGTATGCGGTCGGGTGTATGGTCACGACCGGGATGCGGATACTGGCGACGATCTATCGGTGGAATTTGCCGCATGCGTTGAGGAAGTAGTGTGCGCGCTTGCGGTGTGTGGTCGGAAAGCGCTGCTTTTTGAATGTTCGCCTTCAGTTGATGAGACATCTCCGGCGGGGAGGATGCAATGCGGGTTTGCGGAGGCTGGCGAGAGATTGCGGGTGCGATATGTCAGGCGGAATCAGGGAAATCGGATGAACGGTGCTGCTGCTGATTGTGAGCACGGAGGTGTTGCTGCTGATCTTCTCCGCGGTGATGCTCGTGCTCATGAGCGTATACCGGGAGCCGCCGGGCGTGGGCGTCGGGATTGATGAATGGGCATGTGCATGGGGCGCGTGATTGTCCACAGTTTAAGACGCAATTGTGGACAAGCGGCGCGCTTTTTCATTGACCGAAACGCTAAATTTACAAAGGTATGCAGGAATTGACGGAATTTTACGCGAATTAAACAGGGTTTTTTCCACGGGTTTTCGAATTTTTCCACGAGTTTTCGAATATAGTGTGGATAATCAATTCGCGCGACGGGGCGCGGGACGGAGGCAGAGCGATGAAGCGCAAGATCAGCAGGGCAAAATTCAAGGAATTCATCATGCGCAGGAAGATCAATGCGCTCACGCTGCTGGCACTGACGGTATTCAGCGCGGTCATCACGTTTCTATGCGCGATGAAGGGCTTCCACAGGACGGATGTGCTCGTCGGCGTGACGCTGGCGCTGATTGTGCTATGCATCGTGCAGGCGTACAAGATGCGCTCGAGCTTCCGGACGATGAAGATGTTCAGGGGGATTCGCAAAAAGAGGGAGCGCGGGGAGAGCGTGTGATTTGATTTATAGGGGGAGCGGCTTAAAGCGCGAGGGCGCTGGGGCTGCTTCTTTTTTTGTTTTTTTTGGGGGAATGGGGGTATAGAGAGGTTAAGGGGTGTTTGCTTTCTTTTGAAACGCTGTGCAAAGCGATGCTTTTTGAATGCTCGCCCACCCGCCCTTAGTTTGTGGCCCTCTCCGTCAGGCTTCGCCTGCCACCTCTTCCGGGGAACCTTATAGTCGCGCCCTTCGGTCGCTCGTTAAGGTTCCCGACGCTCCGCCTGCCTTCATCCGCCACTGGCGGCGGCAGGCTCCGGTCCCAGAGGGAGAGGCAAGTTTAACTTTATGGGTATTGGGGCGTTTTGGTTCTGGTGGGGGTGTGTTTTTTGGGTTACGGGGGTTACCGGGGTTACGCAGAGGCTACGAACGTGAGCCCGTCACCCCTCGCGCACCCAAGCCGCACATGGGGCCCGGCACAAAGGCCCCAACGCTCAAAGGGCTGCGCCGGGCTAAAGCAAAAAACGCATCGGGAGACGCCGCAGGCGGCTCCGTCAACGGCTCCGCCAGAGAGGGAAAGTTTCAAATTATGACATACAAAAACGTTCCCCGGATACGCATGGCGGTGCGTCCGGGGAACGGGGGTATTTTGTTTTTATGCGGTTAGATCCGCTGCGATTTACTTGAGGTAGGCCTTGATGCTCGCGGAGACCTTCTCCGGCGTGAGGCCGTAGTAGTCGAGCAGCGCATCGGGCTTACCGCTCTGGCCGAAGCAATCGTTGATGCCGATCTTCTTGAGCTTACCGCCGTTCTCGGCGACGACCGCGGCGACGGCATCGCCCAGACCGCCGATGATGCTATGCTCCTCGACGGTGACGAGCGGCATCTTGGCGGCGTAGGCCTTGACGATCGCCTCGTCGAGCGGCTTGATGGTATGCATATTGATGACGGCGGCGGAGATGCCCTCCTTGGCGAGCAGCTCGGCGGCGTTCATGCTGGCCTCGACCATCAGGCCGCAGGTGATGATCGCCACGTCCGTGCCCTCGCGCAGGATATTGGCCTTGCCGATCTCAAAGGGCATGCCCTCGGAGAAGACCGGCGTCGCCAGGCGCGCGAGGCGCAGATAGACGGGGCCTTCCATCTCGGCGGCGGCGAACACGGCGCGCTTGGCTTCCTCGGCGTCGCAGGGGGCGAGGATGGTCATGCCCGGCAGCGCGCGCATGATGGCGATATCCTCGATGGCCTGATGGGTCGCGCCGTCCTCGCCGACGGAGATGCCGGCGTGGGTGTACGCGAGCTTGACATTGAGCCTGGGGTAGCACACGCCGTTGCGGATCTGCTCATAGCAGCGGCTGGCGAACACGGCGAAGGTCGAGCAGAACGGGATCAGGCCGGTGCTCGCCATGCCGGCGGCCATCGTGACCATATTGGCCTCGGCGATGCCGCAGTTATAGAAGCGCTCGGGGAACGCCTTGGAAAAATACGTCGTCAT
Source organism: uncultured Clostridia bacterium (assembly GCA_944362695.1). Lineage (GTDB taxonomy): Bacteria > Bacillota > Clostridia > Christensenellales > Aristaeellaceae > Ventricola. Next base: position 18,649 of record CALVTQ010000035.1, on the reverse strand, counting down.
GGTGGACTTGGAGAGGTCCGCGTCCAGCACGATCACCTTATCGTTGACCTTGCCCAGCTCAACGAGCGCCTCGCCGTAACCCACGCGGGTTGCTTTCTTCTCGCTCATTTATCAGCCCTCCAATTCCTTCAGCGCTTGCGCGGTCTGCTCGGCGTTCGGCGTCTTGCCGTGCCAGCCGGCGTCGCCCTCCATGAAGGAGACGCCCTTGCCCTTGACCGTCTTAAACAGGATGCCGCGCGGCATGCCCGGCGTCACCGGGGTATCCAGCGCCTTGATGACCTGCGAAAGATCGTTGCCATCCTCGACAACGAGGAGATCCAGGCCGAACGCGCGCAACTTGGCCGGGAAGTCGCCCAGGCTCATGACGTCCTCATTGCGGCCGTCGATCTGCAGGCCGTTCCAGTCCCACATGATGGTGAGGTTATCCAGATGATAGTGCGCGGCGGCCATCAGAGCCTCCCAGACCATGCCCTCCTGAGACTCGCCGTCGCCCAGCAGCGTATAGACATGCGCCTTGCTGCCCTGATGCTTCAGGCCCAGCGCCATACCGGTCGCCACGGACACGCCATGGCCCAGCGAGCCGGTATTCGCGTCGATGCCGGGGCACTTATGCTGGTCGGGGTGACCCTGCAGGATGCCGCCGAGCTGGCGCAGACCGTCGTAGTGCTCCTTGCCGAAGAAGCCGTTATTCGCCAGCGTCGCATACAGCGCGGGGCAGGCGTGGCCCTTGCTGAGCACGAAGCGGTCGCGATCCGCCTTCTTGGGATCGGCGGGATCGACATTCATCTTGTAGCCGTAGAGTGCCTCGAGAATCTCCACGATGGACAGCGAGCCGCCCGGATGACCGGAGCCGGACTTGCTGAGCATGTAGATGATGTCCTTACGGATCTCGGTGCACGTCGCCTTAAGCGTTTGAAGATCCATAATCGTCCTCCTGTGATGTTATTTTGCGTGGGTTTCATTCACCCGTGGGAATAAATATACGTGATTTTATTATAAACGAATATTCGCGAACAGTCAATATAGAAGGGGCAAAGAACGGGAATTTGAGCAAGGAATGGGCATATACAGAAAATCTGTTGAGAACTGACGGCAAATGTGATAAAATAGACAGACAGACAATGATGTTTGCGCTTCCTTTTTGGCGGGAGACCTGGGAGACAAGGAGAATGAGCATGGAGACCGGAAGAAAGCCGCGCAAACTGCCCGAGCAGGTGGCCGACAAGCTGCGCGAAATGATCATACAGGAGAACATGACCACGGGGAGCAAGCTGCCCGCCGAGGCGGAGCTGATGACGCGCTTCGGGGTCAGCCGCTCGACGGTGCGCGAGGCGGTCAAGATCCTTCAGACGGAGCACATCGTGGACATCCGGCAGGGGCAGGGGACGTTCCTGTGCGCGATGCCAGGGCTGGCCGCCGACCCGCTGGGCCTGCGCTTTGCCGACCAGCACGACCTGATCGCGCAGCTGCTGACGACGCGGCTGATGATCGAGCCGAACGTCGCGGCCTTGGCGGCGCAGTGCAGGCAGGACAAGCACCTGATCGCCATGAAATCGCTGCTTGACAAGATGGACAACGCGTATCTGCACGGCGAGGACTACACGCACTACGATTTCGAGTTTCACTCGGTTGTGGCGCAATGCACGGGCAACGACGTGATCTGCCGCCTGCTGCCGACGATTCACGAGTCGATTCAGGCGGGCTACGCGCACACGCAGCGCGTGGAGGGCAGCTACCAGCGCGCGAGCCAATGCCACACGGAGATGTATCGGGGCATCGTGGAGCGGGACAGCGCGCGGGCGCGGGCGGCGGCGCAGCGGCACATGATGCAGACGATGCACGACTCGGGCGTCGAAGTGCCGGGGGTGCTGCTCAGGTGAAGCCGATTGCGCGGATGCGGTGCGACTACCGCGAGAAATTCGGCATACCGCGCCAGAGCGGGCGCGTGCCGCAGTCGCGGGGCGAGATCGTCTTCGAGCCGGAATACCGCAATGCGGACGCGTTTCGGGGTTTAGAAGGGTTTTCGCACCTATGGCTGATCTGGGATTTTTCGCTGGCGCACAGGGAAAATTGGTCGCCGACGGTGCGGCCGCCGCGCCTTGGGGGAAACGCGCGCATGGGCGTCTTTGCCACGCGCTCGCCGTTTCGCCCGAACCCGATCGGTTTATCGTGCGTGACGATCGAGGAGATTCGGCTGCACACGGACGAGGGGCCGGTGATCGTCGTGGGCGGGGCTGACCTGATGGACGGCACGCCGATATTTGACATCAAGCCATACCTGCCGCAGGCGGACAGCCATCCCGACGCGCGCGGGGGATTTTCCGCGGATCGCGTGGGGTATGGGTTACAGGTGGAGTTTCCCGAGGAGTTGGAAGCGAGGATTGAGCCGGGGAAGCGCGAGGCTCTGCGCGGGCTGCTGGCGGACGACCCGAGGCCGGGGTATCAGGATGATCCGGGGCGGGTGTATGGCGTGGCTTTCGGGGAGCACAATGTCAGGTTCAGGGTGTGTGACGGGGTGCTGCGGGTTATGGATGTCGAGGATTTACAGAATTTGAAAGGATGACGCTCGGCCTGATTTTGGGTCGGGTGTTTTTTTTTATGAGATTCATATCTTGTTTGATCGAGATTTTTTCAAAAATGAATTGATTTTTTGGGGGATTGGTGGATGAAGGGGATATGAGGTTTACCGGAACGGTGGCAGACGAAGCCCGACGGAGAGGCTCGCTTCGCTTAACGTCTCAATGTTCCCCCTGTTAGGGGATACCGGGGTTACGAGGGGTTACCGGGGTTACGGGGGTTACGAGGGGTCACGGGGGTTACGAGGGGTTACGCCGCTTCGCGGGGAACGGGGGCTACGCGCTCCGCGGGCCAAAGGGACGTAGGGGGATTTCGATTTTCCCCCTCTCGCCCCTTTGGATTCCCCTCACCCCCTTAAAACGACCAGGTGGGCTGAGGCCCCCTGGACCTCCCCGGGGCTACTTGATGGGCATTGGAGCTTTGTTTGGTTTGAAGTTTATCTGAGTTCCAAAGTGTTGCTTGGTCTGTTGTGTTGTGGGGTTTCTTGTGTTCGTGGCTGGGGTTACGGAGGTTACGCAGGGGCTGTGGGAGTGATTTCGTCACCCCCGCCCACCCAAGCCGCGCATGGGGCCCGGCACAAAAGTTTCGGCGACAGTAAAGCTGCGCCGGGCTAAAGCAAAAGCGCATCGGGAGACCCCGAAGGGGGCTCCGTCAACAGCTCCGCCAGAGGGGAAAAGTTTCGGTTTGTGACATACAAAAACCGTCCCCCGATCACGCGCGGCGTCCGGGGAACGGTGTATAGGATGTTTAATCTTCTTCCTCAAGATTCATCTGCTCGGCGATTTTCTGGCCGAAGGGCGTGCCGGCGATGCCGCCGATGCCGGTCTCCTTGAGCGAGACGTCCATCTTCTCGCCGACCTCGCGCATGGCGAGGATGACCTCGTCCGGCGGGACAGCGGAGCGGATGCCGGCGAGCGCCATATCCGCGCTGGACATGGCGATCATCGCGCCCGCGGCGTTGCGCTTGACGCACGGGACCTCGACGAGGCCAGCGATGGGGTCGCAGACGAGGCCGAGCATGCTCTTAATCGCGAGGGTCGCCGCGTGGCACACGGCTTCGGCATTGCCGCCCGCCAGATAGCACAGCGCCGCCGCGCCCATCGCGCTCGCCGTGCCGATCTCTGCCTGACAGCCGCCCGCCGCGCCCGCAATCGAGGCGTTGGACGCGATGACCTGGCCGATCACGCCCGCGACGTACATGGCCTTGACCATGGTCTCGTCGGGGAGATTTTCGCGCCTTTGATAGGGCAGGAGTACCGCCGGGAGCACGCCGCAGCTGCCCGCCGTCGGCGCGGCGACGATGCACTTCATGCACGCGTTGCTCTCGCCCATCTCAATCGCCTGCGCGATGACGCCGCCGATGTACTCGCCGCAGATCGTCTTTCCCTTGGCGACGTATTCGCGCATCTTGGCGCCGTCGCCGCCGACCATGCCGCTGTGCGAGCGCAGCGCCGGGTCATAGCCCTCCTTCGAGCGGCGGATGGCGCCGTAGAGCGCGCGCATCTGGGTGAGGGACTGCTCGCGCGTCACGCCGCGGTCGACGCAGTCGCTCTCGAGCACGGCCTCGAATATATCGTGGTGGCGGCAAGCGTTTTGCAGCTCGCCGAGCGATTCATAAGCCATATTGCCTCCTTATTCGGCGTCGATGAAGGTCACGCGGGTGATGCCCTCGCTTCTTTCCAGCCAGCGGATGCCCTCGGCGGGGACGGCCTTGTCGGTCTCGATGATCATGACCGCGTTGCCGCCGGGGTGGTCGCGGTAGAGCTGCATCGTGGCGATGTTCACGCCCTTATGCGAGAGCATGCTCGTCACGTCGCTCACGTGGCCAGGCTGGTCGAGGTTCTGGACGATCAGCGTGGGCAGGTCGCCGGAGAAGTTGGCGCGCAGGCCGTTCATCTCGCGCACCATGATGCGCCCGCCGCCCAGCGACGCGGCGATGATGGAGAGCGTCTTGCCGGAGTGGGCCGTCAGCTCGAGCCTGGCGGTGTTGGGGTGCTCGCCGGGGAGCTTGACGCGCGAGAACGTATAGGCCATGCCTGCCTCGTGCGCGTGGGCAAAGCTGTCGGATATGCGCTCGTCGTCGGTGTTCATGCCCAGCAGGCCCGCAATGATGGCGCGGTCGGTGCCGTGGCCGTGGCCCGTGGCGGCGAACGAGCCGGAGAGCGCGATGTCCGCGCGCATGGGCGTGCCTTCGCCGAGAAGACGGCGGGCGATGCGGCCGATGCGGACCGCGCCGGCGGTATGCGAGCTTGACGGGCCGACCATCACGGGGCCGAGGATGTCAAAGAGGTTCATAGGCGTCCTCCTCAGTGTTCATGCGTCCATGATACCAGAAAGCGCGGCAATTTTCAAGCGCGGGGCAAAGCATGGCCAAACGCGCGGTTTTTATGCGCCTTGTCCATTGGAAAAACGCGCGAAATGCGATACAATAGGGTGAGACGCAACAGAAACGGATGGGATGACATGTTTTCTTTATCGCAGGACAGGCGGCTGGTCGTCTTTGACCTCGAGTGGAACCAGAGCAGCTACACGCCCAACCACCGCATGCCGCACGAGATCATCGAGATCGGCGCGTGCAGGGTGGATGAGGACTACAACGTGGTGGACACGTTTTCGCAGGTGATCTGCCCGAGACTATACAAAAAGCTCGACAAGCACATCAGGCAGGTCACCGGCATCACGGAGGACGAGCTGCGCGGCGGGCGGAGCTTTGCGGACGTGTTCGCGGACTTCATGCGCTGGTGCGGCGAGGACGTGCAGCTGGTCACGTGGGGGCGCGACGACTATCCCGTCTTAAAGCGCAACGCGGCGTTCTTCATGACGCCCATGCCCTTTGAGCCGCCGGTCGACGCGCAGATGGTCTTCGGCGCGGCGTGTCTGGGTGGGGCGCATCAGCAGATGAACCTGCACGCGGCGCTGGAGCACATGCACATCGAGGTCGACGTCCCGGCGCACAGGGCGGTCTACGACGCGCAATGCACGGCGGCGATGCTGCCCGCGATCGACGAGGCTGTGCGCGCGATGGACGAAAACAAGCGCGCGGAGCTGGACAGGACGATTGACAGGGAGAAGCGGATCGCCAATTCGGCGCTGCGCAGCCAGCCGACGAAGTACGTCTACCAGAGCGAGGCCATCGCCGACGAGAAGCTCATGAACATCGCATGCCCCCGATGCGGGCAGAGGACGCGGTTTGACACGCCGTGGTTTGACAGCGGGCGAGAAAAGTATCTGGCGATTGCGCAGTGTCCGCAGCACGGCATGATCTACGGGACGATGCACTTTAAGCGCGTGCAGAGCGGGACGCTGGTCATGCATCAGCGGGCGTACGCGGCGAACACGGACGAGGTCGAGAGCACGCGGGAGAAGTACAGGCTGTATCTGCTCACGCCGCCCAAGAAGCGCCACCACAGGCTGAGCATGAAGCAGGACGGCTGAACGCATGGAATCGTTTTCTGATTGATCTGACAGATGTATTGATTTCACTTGATTTATATGATATAGTGATATCGACCGCAGCAGAGGTTTCGGCTGCCTTGATTTGCAGGAGACACCGAAACCCGATGATTCTCGGTCCTTATGTTGTGAAATTGCATACAGCAGTGCAGATAACGGTTACTTCGACATTTAATCGATGGGGCGCAGGTTCGATCCCTGCCGCGGTATCCGCGTAGCTTAGTGGCAGAGCACTTTGTTCCGTTGTCAACGATTCTCTGTATGCGATTCAATTGCTGCCGGACTGCGTTCGGCAGTTTTTTTCTTTCAATGACCCGCATTTTTTACCGGGAATATGGAAAAAAGGAGGCATGCTTCATGGCGAAATTCAATCAGCCGAACACAAACAAGACGGTGAACAGGGAAGGTTTCCCGGCATACAAGATGGAAGAAAAGACGCAGCTTGTCACCGCTGTGCTGACGACCATGTTCGGCGAGCCCAAGTTTTACGGCAGCACGGACAACGACATCGTCCGGCTGACGACGAATCTGTGCGAGAGCGCCCCGGCGTTTGTATGCAAGCTGGCGTGCTATGCGCGCAATGCCGTCAACATGCGCTCCATCAGCCATGTGCTCACATGCGTCATCGCGCATCACGCGCGCGAGTACACCCGCAGGACGATCCACAACGTCGTGGTGCGCCCGGACGACATCACCGAGATCATGGCCTGCTACAAGAGCATGTACGGCAAGCCGTTCCCCAATGCGATGAAGCGCGAGATTGCCGACGTGATCCAGCGCTTTGACGAGTATCAGCTCGCCAAATACAACGGCGGCAGCGGCGCGCTCAAGCTGCGCGACGTGCTGCGCATCACGCATCCCACGCCCAAGACCGAGAAGATCGACGAGCTGTTTGGCAAGATTCTGAACGGCACGCTCAAGACGCCCTGCACATGGGAGACCGAGCTGTCCGCGAAGGGCAACACGAAGGAGGTCTGGAACGAGCTGATCGCATCGGGTCAGGTCGGCTACATGGCGCTGCTGCGCAACATCATAAATTCCGGCGCGGATGTGGCCCCGTGCTCAAGACGCTGTCCGACCCCGAGCGCGTGCGCAGGAGCCGTCAGCTCCCGTTCCGCTTCTACAGCGCGTACCGCAGGCTGTCTCAGGATGGTCTGATGACGCCCAAGATCCACAGGGCGCTGGAGAGCGCGCTCACGGCCTCCATCGACAACATGGAGCACTTCAAGGGCCGCACGCTCATCGCCGTGGACGTCTCCAGCTCGATGGGCTTCACGATCTCCAAAAAGAGCGACGTGCGCTGCTGCGATATCGGCGCGCTGATGGGCGCGATGGCCAGCCGCCTTTGCGAGGACGCGACGGTCTGCTATTTCGACGCGAAATCGAGCGGCAGCAGCGGATTGAAGATCGCGCACTACGGCAAGTACGATTCGATTCTGGATATCTGCCGGAATACCGCGTTTGCCGGCGGCGGCACGGACATGACGCTTCCGCTGCTCTGGGCGCTCGATGAGGACAGGACGGCCGATCTCAAGCCGTTTGACCGGGTCATCTATTTCAGCGACAACATGTGCAACCGGTGCATGTGGTACGGCACCGTGCAGGGCCTCGTGGACAAATATCGCGCCAAATACAACCACGATCTCTGGGTGCACGGCGTCGATATGCAGGGCTACGGCACGCAGCAGTTCTGCGGAAAGAACTTCAACATCATCGCGGGCTGGAGCGACAGCATATTCCCGTTCATCCATCTGGCGGAGGCGGGCATTTCCACGCTGGTTAAGACCATCGAGGAATACAAGGTCATGTGACCGCGAGACTGCGGCAAAAAGAAACCCGGCTGTGAAAGACTGGGTTTTTCTTTATATATTTGATTTTTTTGCGTATTCAAGCGTGCGGGAAAGCGCCTCGTCTTTGGCAACGCCGCAAAGCCGCAGGCCGTGCGCATAATCGAGCATGCGGGAAAAATCCCTGCCGGGCTTCATGCCCGCGGCGATGAGGTCACGGCCCATGACGAACGGCCTTTGCATGATCTCGTCGAACGCGGCGAGGCGGGCGTCGAGGAACGCGCTGTCCGCATCGGGGCATATGGCGCAGGCGAGGAGCACGAGCGCGCGCGGATCGGGCACGGCGTCAAAGAGCGCGTTCGTGTCGGCGAGGGGCGGCTTGTCAGAGGCGGCGCGGACGGCGGCGTTGGCGTGCGCGGCGAGGGAGAGGGCGTAGGATGTGAGCCTGACCTCGGTCGTGATGCGGGCGAGCTGGGCGCGGGCGGCGTCTTCACTCATAAAGGAGAGCGGCGCGGCGAGCATGAGGCCGGTGGGGTTCTGGGCGAGCTTGCGGGCGGGGGCGAGGCGGTCGAGAGCGTGCATGGCGGCGGGCCAGCTTTCGCCGAAGGAGGCGATTTCGGGAAACCACGCGGTCAGCTGGTTCATATCGCGCAGGGTTTCAAAGAAGACGGACGGGCGGTCCGCCTTGAGGAGCGCCTTGGTCAGCTCGCCCTCCACGCGCTCGCGGGCCAGCGCCGTGAGATCCATGCGCGAGCAGAGCGCGGTGGTTTCGGGCGCGATATCAAAGCCGAACCGGGCGGCGAACTGGGCGGCGCGCAGCACGCGGAGCGGGTCTGCGGCGAAGGAAGTGTCGTCCACGTGGCGGATGACGCCGCGCGCAAGGTCGTCGCGTCCGCCGAAGGGATCGACGATCTCGCCGGTGAGCACGTCGCGCATCATGGCGTTGATGGTGAAATCGCGGCGGCGGGCGGCCTTTTCCGTGCCGAGAAAGGGATCGACGAACACGGCGAAATCCCTATGGCCGCGGCCCGTGGCGCGCTCCGTGCGGGGCATGGCGATGTCGAGATCGTAATGGCGCAGGCCGTAGACGCCGAAGCTGACGCCCATCGTCAGGCGCTCGCCCAAACTGTCGAGGATGGCCTCGAGCGCGGCGGGGGCGATGGCGTGCACCTCGATATCGACGTCCTTATTCTCGCGGCCCATCAGCGCGTCGCGGACGATGCCGCCGACGTAATACGCGCGCCCGCCCTGCTCGGCGACGCGGCGGGCGATTTCCCCGGCCATGCTTATGGTGCTGTCAAAATCATGCATTGCGGTCGCCGTCCGTTTCTTCGTTGTCGAATTTGAGGGTGATCTGCGCGCCGGGGGGCGGGCAGACTGCGCCGGGGTATATGGCCTGCGCGAGGGGAAGCGCGGCCTGCGGGTCGGCGATGATCTGCGAGTGATGCGCGAGCCAGAGCCTGCGGGCGTTCGCGGCTTTGGCGGCTTTGGCGGCCTGCGCAAACGTCATATGGCCGTAGAGCGCGGCGGCATCGGCGTATTCCTCGCCGGGGTAGGTCGCCTCGCAGATGAACAAATCGGCGTCGCGTGCGCCGTGCACGAGGGCGTCGCAGAAGGCGGTATCGCCGGAGAACGCGACGGCCAGCGGGCGGCGGGTCGCACCCAGAACCTGCTCGGGGGCGACGGTTTGGCCGTCGAAGGCGACGGTCTCGCCGCGCTGGAGGCGCTTATACAGCGGCACAGGCACGCCGAGGGCGCTGGCGCGCTCGGGCAGAAATCGGGGCGCGCGGGCGAGCTCGAAGCGATAGCCCTGACTGGCGACGCGGTGATTCGTCGGGAAGGCGAAGATGTGCGCGCCGTCCGGCCACGCGGGGTGAAGCGTTTTCAGCGGGAGGCCGGCGTCGGGGACGGGGATGAAGCGCACGTCGAAGCCCGGATTGCCCGCGAGCGCGAGGATATGGGGCATGACGCCGGCGTCATCCTGCGGCCCGGCGATATAGAGCGGGTCTGTGCGGCCCATGACGCCCATCGTCTGGATGAGGCCGGGGAGGCCGAAGATGTGGTCGCCGTGGTAATGCGTGAGCGCGATGAGGTCTGTGTGCATCATGCCCACGCCCGCGGCGCGCGCGGCGGATTGCGTGCCCTCGCCGCAGTCGAGCAGGATGCGCCTGCCCTTACAGGAGATCACGGCGGCGGTCAGCGCGCGCTCCGGCAGGGGGAGCAGCGCGGATGTGCCAAGCAGCGCGACGTCGATCATGGGGGGCGCCTCCTTTTCGGCGGGGTGGATATTCTAGATTATAGCACATTGGGAGGGGGTGGGGAAGGATGATTTGGGGTTAGGGTGCATGAAGGGCGTTTGTTTTCTTTTGAGACTCTGTTGTAAGCGATGCTTTTTGAATGCCCGCCCACCCGCCCTAAGTTAGTGACCCCTCCGTCAGTCCTTCGGACTGACACCTCCCCAAGGGGAGGGGCAATGCGGCTTTTTGGGTATTGGGGCGTTTTGGTTCTGGTGGGGATGGGTTGTGGGGTAACGCAGGGGCTGTGGGCGTGAGCCCGTCACCCCCGCCCACCCAAGCCGCGCATGGGGCCCGGCACAAAGGCCCCAACGCCCAAAGGGCTGCGCCGGGCTAAAGCAAAAAAAGCATCGGGAGACGCCGCAGGCGGCTCCGTGACCGGCTGCGGCAGAGGGGGAGAGTTTCGCAGTGTGATACACAAAAACGTACCCCGACAGACGCGCGGGCGTGCGGCATGGCGCGGGACGAAAAAAGCGCCGGAGGCGATTCCCCGGCGCGATGCTCATCACGACGCCTCGGAGAAGTCGCCGGTGTAGAGCTGGTAATACTTGCCGTGCTGGTCGATCAGCTCGTCGTGCGTGCCGCGCTCGATGATGCGGCCCTGCTCCAAGACCATGATGCAGTTGGAGTTCTTGACCGTGGAGAGGCGGTGCGCGATGACGAACGTCGTGCGGCCCTCCATCAGGTGATCCATGCCGGCCTGCACGAGCGCCTCTGTGCGCGTGTCGATGGAGGACGTCGCCTCGTCGAGGATCAGCACGGGCGGGTCGGCCACGGCTGCGCGGGCGATGGCCAGAAGCTGGCGCTGGCCCTGCGAGAGGTTGCCGCCGTCGCCGGTGATCATGGTGTCATAGCCCTGCGGCAGGCGCGTGATGAAGCCGTGCGCGTTGGCGAGCTTGGCCGCGGCGATGCACTCCTCGTCCGTCGCGTCGAGGCGGCCATAGCGGATGTTGTCCATGACCGTGCCGGTGAACAGGCGCGTGTCCTGAAGCACGATGCCCAGCGAGCGGCGCAGGTCGTCCTTCCTGATCTTGTTGATGTTGATGCCGTCGTAGCGGATCTTGCCGTCCTGAATGTCGTAGAAGCGGTTGATGAGGTTGGTGATCGTCGTCTTGCCCGCGCCGGTGGAGCCGACGAACGCGATCTTTTGGCCCGGCGTGGCGTAGAGCTTGATGTCGTGGAGCACCATCTTGTCGTCGCGGTAGCCAAAATCGACGTTGTCCATGACGATGTCGCCCTTGAGCTCGACGTATTCGGTGATGCCGGTGGACTTATGCGGGTGCTTCCACGCCCACAGGCGGGTGCGCTCGTTCACTTCCGTGAGGCTGCCGTCGGGGTTGCGCTTCACGTTGACGAGCGTCACGTAGCCGTCGTCGGTCTCGGGCGTTTCGTCCATCAGCTCAAAGACGCGCTCCGCGCCCGCGAGGGCCATGATGACGGAGTTGGCCTGCTGGCTGACCTGCGTGATCGGGTGGTTAAACGACTTATTGAGCGTCAGGAACGAGACGAGCGTGCCGATGGTCACGCCGAACGCGCCGCCCGCCGCGAGCATGCCGCCCGCGATGGCGCACAGCACGTAGGACATGTTGCCCACGGCCATGGTGATGGGCATGATGGTGTTGGAGATGCGGTTGGCGTTATAGGCGCTGTCGCGTAGGGAGGCGTTGAGCTTGTCGAAGTCCGCGATGTTGGCGTCCTCGTGGCAGAAGACCTTGACGACCTTCTGGCCGTCCATCATCTCCTCGATGTAGCCATTGACGGAGCCGAGGTCCTTCTGCTGCTTGATGAAGAAGCTGCCCGCCTTGCTCACGCGGCTCATGGACACGCGCAGCATGATGACGACCATCACCAGCGTGATGAGCGTGAGCGGGATGGAGAGGATGATCATCGAGAGCGTGACCGAGAAGATGGTCACGACGCTGTTGATGAGCTGGGGCAGGGACTGGGAGATCATCTGGCGCATGGTCTCGATGTCGTTGGTGTAGACCGACATGATGTCGCCGTGGGAATGGGTGTCAAAATACTTGATCGGCAGGCGCTCCATCTTCTCAAACAGGCGCACGCGCATATTGCGCAGCGTGCCCTGCGTCACGAAGATCATGAGATATCCGTTGAGCCAGCCGGAGAACGCGCCGAGCAGATAGATCACGGCCACGGAGAGCAGCGCGCGGGCCAGCGGGGCGAAGTCGGGGTGCTGAGCGCCGATCATGGGGATGATGTAATCGTCGATGAGGGTCTGGGTAAAGAGCGTGCCGCGCACCGTGGCGAACGCGCTCACGCCGATGCACACCAGCACGGCGAGGCAATGGAATTTATACTTGCGCATGACCTCGGCGAATATGCGCAGGAACGTCTTTTTCGGGTTCTTCGCGCCGCGCTTGCCGGCGTTTTTGAATCGTCTGTTCGGGCCGCCGTGCATTACGCCTCGCCTCCTTTCTCATGGTCGTCGCGCATGGACGCCTCGTCAAAGTCGCCGCTGCCGCCGCCCTTCTGGCTATGGTAGACGTCCTGATAGATCGGGCAGTTCTCAAGCAGATTTTCCGGCGTATCGAACGCGGCCACGCGGCCGTCATCCAGAACCAGCACGCGGTCGGCGTCCTCGACGGAGGCGATGCGCTGGGCGATGATCAGCTTGGTCGTGCCGGGAATGTGCGTCTTCATCGCGGCGCGGATCTTGGCGTCGGTCGCGGTGTCGACGGCGGACGTGGAGTCATCGAGAATGAGCACCTTGGGCTTGCGAAGGAGCGCGCGGGCGATGCACAGGCGCTGCTTCTGGCCGCCGGAGACGTTCGTGCCGCCGCGCTCGATCATGGTGTTGTAGCCCTCGGGCATGCGGGAGATGAACTCGTCGGCGCAGGCCAGGCGGCAGGCTTCCTTACACTCCTCCTCGGTGGCGTTCGGGTCGCCCCAGCGCAGGTTGTCAAGGATCGTGCCGGAGAACAGGACGTTCTTCTGCAGCACGACGGAGACCTCGCCGCGCAGGGACTCGACGTCGTAATCGCGCACGTCGACGCCGCCGACCCTGACGCTGCCGGAAGTCACGTCGTACAGGCGGGAGATCAGGTTGACGAGGCTGGATTTGGATGAGCCCGTCGCGCCGATGATGCCGATGGTCTCGCCGGATTTGATGTGCAGATTGATATCGGAGAGCACCGGCTCGGCGCTCTCGGGATGATAGGAGAAGTAGACGCCGTCAAAGTCGATGGAGCCGTCCTTGACGGTCGTGACGGCGTTTTTCTCGGGGGAGGCGATATCGGCCTTCTCGTCGAGCACTTCCTCGATGCGCTCTGCGGCGGCGATGGAGGACGTGATCATGACGAACGCCATCGAGAGCATCATCAGGCTCATGAGGATGTTCATGACATAGGTCAGCAGGCTGGTCAGGTTGCCGGTGGTAAGACCCGTCTGCCCGACGATCATCTTCGCGCCGAACCAGCTGATCAGGATGATGCAGGCGTCCACGCAGAGGGTCATGATCGGGTTATTGAGCACGATGATGCGCTCCGCGCCGACGGAGTTGTCGTAGACGTCGTTTGCGGCCTTGCCGAACTTCTTATTCTCGTAGTCCTCGCGCACGAATGCCTTGACCACGCGGATGGCGCCGATGTTCTCCTTGATGACGGCGTTGAACACGTCGAACTTTTTGAACATCTGCTCAAAATAGCGCATGGCCTTAGGGATCAGCGTCGTGAGCGCGACGAGCAGCACGGCCATGACCACAAGGAAGATCAGCGAGAGCCTCGCGCTGATGGAGAACGCCATGAACAGCGCGGTGATCAGCGTGACCGGCGCGCGCGTGCACATCATCAGGATCATCTGGAACGCGTTCTGGATGCTGGTCACGTCGGTGGTCATGCGGGTGACGAGGCCGGCTGTGGAGAACTTGTCGATGTTGGAAAAGGAGAAGGTCTGGATGTTATCAAACATGGCCTTGCGCAGGTTATAGGCAAAGCCGGTCGAGGCCTTCGCGGTGAAATGGCCCGCGAGCAGCGCAAAGCCGGCGGCGCAGCAGGCCATCGCCACCATCAGCGCGCCGACCTTGACGACATGGGCCATGTTGCCCGCGGTGATGCCGTCGTCGATGATGGAGGCGGTCAGATAGGGCAGAAGAATCTCGAGAATGACGCACGCGATCGTGCACAGCGGGGAGAGGAACGCGGGCCTGGCGTATTGCTTGACCTCGCGGACGATCCTCGTGCCGGGCAGGCGCTTGCGCTTGGCGGGTTGGGTTTGGGTCATGGGTATCCTCCTTTGGGTGTATATGATGAACCGGCGGGCGTCAGATGTCCGCCTCTTCTGTATCGGGATCGGGGTGATCGAGCGTGGGCAGGATGTCCAGCAGCCTGCCGACGACGCGCACGAAATCCTCGGCGTCGCGCTCGCCCAATGCCGTGAGCATGGCGACGGTGTGTGCGCGCGCCCCGGCGGCGTGGCGAAGGTGCTTGCGCATGCCCTCGTCGGTCAAATGCACCATGACGCGGCGTTTGTCCTGCGGGTCGGTCTGCCGGGCGATGAGGCCCTTCTTTTCGAGCGAATTGAGCACGGCGGCGATGCGCGATGTGCGCATGTTCAGCTTCTGGGATATGCCGCCCGCGCACATGGCCTCGCCGTTTGTGCCGAGCAGACGCAGCACGGCGGCCTCGCCCCGAAGCGCCGCGGATACGTTGTCCGGCGGGGCATGGGGATGCCTGTCCAGCTCGCTCATGAGCCTGTCGGCCAGCTCGGCGAATTTATCCATAGCGTTCTCTCCTTTCCTATGCGATGCTGCGGCGCGCTTTTCCCCAAGCAGCAAAAAATGCACCTTGCGGCGCAGGGGAGGCGTCGGGGAAGCGATTGCTCACAGTGAAAGCTAATACTAAAAGCTAATACTATGAGATAGTATACACCCGAACGGAAGAATTGTCAAGCGCGCGGAATTTCGCCGGTCAGTGCGCGAGTTGACAAGGGTCGGGATTCATGATATGATGATGCAAATCAAGCGAAGGAGCGGAGCACCGGCATATGCGAATCTGATTTTCATCCGGCGCGAGGGAAAGCGCCATGCAGGGGAAGGGAAGCCCGCCGTAAGCGATGGCATACGGCTGAGTTTCGTGCGCCCATGCGGGATGAAAATGCGCGATGCGATGCCCACGCAGGTCATATGCGCGTTCGTCCACGCTGCGGCGTCGGGCGGCTTTTTTATGCCCTGCGATGCTGCATACACATCGACGCATGACGGAGGGATGGCACGCATATGCTTCAGGTGAAGAATCTTTCGCTATACCACAGGCGCGATCTGACCGCGCTGTGCGAAAACCTGTCCTTTACATTAAATGACGGCGAGCGGCTGGCGCTCATCGGCGAGGAGGGCAACGGCAAATCGACGCTGCTGCGCGCGGTCGCGGGGGACAATTCCATATACGATTACATCGAAATGACGGGGCAGATATCCTGCAATTGGCGAAGCGGCTATCTGCCGCAGGAGCTGCCCGCTTGCGACTACGAAAAAAGCGCATACGAATTTTTCGCGGACGACCCGGCGTTTTTCGACCAGACGCCCAAGGAGCTTGCCCGCATCGCGTCGCGGCTGCGCATCCCGGCGGACGTGTTTTACAGCGAGCAGAGGATGGGCGATTTTTCCGGCGGGGAGCGCGTGAAGCTGCAAATGGCGCGAATCCTGATGGGCGAGCCGGAGGTGCTGCTTCTGGACGAGCCGAGCAACGACATCGACGCGGACACGCTTTGCTGGCTGGAGGAGTTCATGCTCTCCTGCGGGCTGCCGATTCTGTATATCTCGCACGACGAGACGCTGCTTAGCCGTACGGCGACGGGCGTGATTTTGATGGAGCGGCTGCGGCGGCGCACGGTGGCGCGCTCGAGCATGAGCCGGATGGGATACGGCGAATTTGTGCAAACCCGCGCAGACCTGTTTGAAAAGCAGACGCAGCTCGCCCGCAAGGAGCGCGAGGAGCACGACAAGCGCATGGAGCGATACGAGACCATCCGCCGCAAGGTCGAGCGCGACCAGAACCGCGTGTCGCGGCAGGACCCGCACGGCGCGCAGCTACTCAAAAAGAAGATGCACGCCGTGATGAGCACGGGGCGGCGCTTTGAGCGCGAGGCGGAAAGCATGACGGCCATGCCCGAACAGGAGGAGGCGATTTTCGCCAGGCTGACATGCGAGCCGCTCGCGCCGGGGAAGGTCGTGCTGGACATGAGCCTGCCGGAGCTGGCCGTGGACGGGCGTGTGCTCAGCAAGGACGTGCGGCTCACCGTGCGCGGGAGGGAGAAGCTGTGCATCATGGGCCAAAACGGCGCGGGCAAGAGCACGCTGCTGAAGATCATATTGGGTGAATTGAAGGCGCGGCGCGACCTCCATGTGTTCTACATGCCGCAGGACGCGATGGACATCCTCGATGCCGCAAAGACGCCGGTGGAGATGCTCTCGCCAAGCGGCGAAAAGAGCGAGCGGGATTTTGCGGGCGTGGCGCTGGGATCGATGAAATTCACCGGCGAGGAGATGAACCACCCGTGCGCCGCGCTCTCCGGCGGGCAGCGGGCGAAACTCATGTTCCTGATGATGGCGCTCTCCGGGGCGGACGTGCTGCTTCTGGACGAGCCGACGCGCAATCTCTCGCCGCTCTCCGGGCCGGTTGTGCGCGCGCTGCTAAGCGATTATCCCGGATGCATCATCGCCGTATCGCACGACAGGCTATTCGCGGGGGAAGTGTGCACGCGGTGGGTGAGGCTGACGGACGGTGGGCTTGATGCGCTGGATGGTGTGGGGTGATGGCTGGAAAAGCAAAGCCCGAACGTTTCCCCTGCTAGGGAATGCGAAGGGTTACGAGGGCTACGGGGGTTACGGGGGGTTACGCGGTTACCCGCTGCGCGAGTAACCGGGAGCTACGCGCTCCGCGGGCTACGCGCTCCGCGGGCCAGAGGGACGTAGGGGGGATTTCGATTTTCCCCCTCTCGCCCCTCTGGACACCCTGGGGCTACTTATTGGGCATTGGAGCTTTGTTTGGTTAGAAGTTTATCTGAGTTCCAAAGTGGTGCTTGGTCTGTTTTGTCGTGAGGTGTCGTGTGTTCGGGAATGGGCTACCGGGGTTACGAGGGGCTACCGGGGCTACCGGAGTTACCGGGGCTACGTGGGGCTACCGGGGCGACGGCGATCATTCGGACGGGTATGTGCGGGCTTGAAGTGTCGGAAAATGTCGAAATATGACGAAAAAACATGAAAAGTGGAGGAAATGGGGCGCAAAAGTTAAAATAATACATGTGTAATGGGTAAAACAATTTCGAAAAGGCACAAAAAATATTGACAAGTGGAAAAATATGGATAAAATGGTAGGTGAGAAACGAGGCGCGTGAACGACGCGCGGATGGCCTTGAGAGAAGGGGGTTCCGGCAAGATGAAGGATATCTCTGTGCAGTATCTGGGGGGCAGCGGCTTCCTGGTCACCGTCGACGAGACGGGCATGCTCTTTGATTTCAGCGAAAACGGCAGCGACGAGCGCGTCATGCCGGACAAAAAGGAGCTCGCAAGCCTCAAGCGGGTCTACGTGTTCGTCAGCCACCGCCACGACACCCACTTCTCCCCGACGGTCTACGACCTGTGCGGCGAGCGTGCGGTGTATGTGCTGGGCGAGGACGTGCCTCTGCCGCACAAGGGCGTGCGCATGAAGCCGGGCGAGGAGCGCGGCCTCGGGCCTGTGACGGTGCGCGCGTTCGGCTCCACCGACGAGGGCGTGTCGTTCCTTGTCGAATACCTCGGCATCCGCATCTTCCACGCGGGCGACCTCAACCTCTGGCACTGGCGCGACGAATCGAGCATCAACGAGATCGCGCAGGCCGAAAAGGCGTTCTACGACTGCGTCGCGCCGATCCCCGTGGAGAGCATCGACGTGGCGTTCTTCCCGGTCGACCCGAGGCAGGGCAGCATGTACGACGCGGGCGCGGGCTACTTTGTGATGACCGTCAAGCCGCGCATCATGATCCCCATGCACTTCCAGGGGCGCGGGGACGTGGCGCTGCGCTTCGCGCTCACCGGCGAGACGAGCGCGACCAAGATCGTCGCCATCGAGCACGCGGGCGACAGCGTCAGCCTGAGCATCCCCGAGAGCGAGGACAGCGCGCCGGACAGGAAGCTGCGCGACTTCATCGAGGGGAAGCTGGACGAGGACGAGGACGAGAACGCGGAAGGCTGAACAAGACAAGCACATCGCCCGACGGCAGGGTTCGCGCGGGACGGGCGGTTTTTTTATGGCATCATATAGATGCGGCGGGCGGGCGCAGACACAATACCGTTGAAAAGGGCGGACAAAATTGATATAATCATGCATGCAAAGAACAGGATGCGGCGCGCATGGTCTGCGTGCGCGCGTCCTGTGCGGGAAAGGATGAGGGACATGGCGGACGATACGGAAAAGAAGGCGGGCGGGCTGTTTGCAAAGGCGAAGGGCCTCATGGCGAAGCTCGGCGGCAAGGGCGCGCCCGAGGAGGACACGTCCGGCTTCACGAGCGAGCGCATGGACGACTACCGCAGGGCGATGGCGGGCG
>CALVTQ010000034.1 GCA_944362695.1 uncultured Clostridia bacterium | reverse complement strand
GGTGTACCCGACAGGATTCGAACCTGCGGCCTTCAGAGTCGGAGTCTGACGCTCTATCCAACTGAGCTACGGGTACGTACTCATGGTATTATACTATGCGGGTCGGGGATTGTCAACCACAGCGCCCGCGAATTTTCGCGCCCGCGCGCCGCGGTGAGAAAACGATTGACAAAGCGTTGTCATTTGGATACAATAAAGCTGTCTTCGAGTCCGGCTGCCTAATGCGAAAGCGATGGCATCCGGGCCGCGTCAAATCATTGACCAAGGGTTGCGCGGGAAACGGCACAGCCTTCCGCATTGAAAAGGAGACGGCATGCAGGCATTTTGGGCTTGTCTTTGTTTGCAGTCCGCATCCTTTTTTGACGGGATCGCGGGCTTTTCTTTTGCCCATAGGGCACAGGGGAGCGCGGTCTTGCAGGAAGGGCCTCCGGCGCGCCGCGCTCTTGAAGAAGAGAGAAAGGGTGAATTCACCATGAAGAAACGGATCGCAATCGCACTCGTGCTGCTGCTCGCGCTGGCCGCTACGGCTTGCGCCGAGCCCGCCACCCGCGTGTTCACCGACTCCGTCGGCCGCGAGGTCGTCGTCGATCAGGAGATCACGCGCGTCGCCATCTCCGGCCCGCTGGCGCAGATCGTCGTCTTCGCACTGGCGCCGGACAAGCTGGTGGGCATCTCCAGCGAATGGGATGCGAGCGCCGAGGCGCTGCTGGACACGACGTATTATCAGCTGCCCGTGCTGGGCCAGTTCTACGGCGGCAAGGGCGAGATGAACCTGGAGGAGCTGCTCAAGGCCGCGCCGCAGGTGGTCATCGACGTGGGCCAGCCCAAGGGCGACATCGCCGCGGACCTCGATGCGCTCAGCGAGCAGACCGGCATTCCGTTCGTGCACATCTCCGCTTACACCGAGAGCATGGATGAGACGTACACCATGCTGGGCGAGCTGCTGGGCATGCAGGAGGAGGCGGCCGTGCTCGCCGACTACTGCGAGAGCGTCTATGCGCGTACGCTGGCGCTGTCGCAGCGCGTGGAAAAGGTCAACCTGCTCTACATCACCGGCGAAAAGGGTCTCAACGTCATCGCGCGCGGCTCCTACCACAGCGAGGTGATCGACCTGCTGAGCAACAATCTGGCCGTGCTGGAGTCCCCCTCCTCCAAGGGCCTGGGCAACGAGGTGGACATGGAGCAGATCCTCGCGTGGAATCCGGACGTCATCCTCTTCTCCACGGAGAGCATCTATGAGACGGTCGGCGACGATCCGCTCTGGCAGGACATCACCGCCATCAAGAACGGCACGTATTACGAGGTGCCGGTCGGTCCGTACAACTGGATGGGCTTCCCGCCGAGCGTGCAGCGGCTGCTGGGCATGATGTGGATGGGCAAGCTGCTCTATCCGGAGCAGGCCGATTACGACCTCTATGAAGAGGTCGTGCAGTACTTCGAGCTGTTCTATCACTGCGAGCTCAGCCGCGAGCAGTATGACGCGCTGGTGGCCCACTCCATCGGCCGCTAAGCCGTATGAGGCGCTTGTTTGAAGCCCTGCTGGCCCAGGTGAGCGGGCAGGGTGACTGCATGCTGGTGACCATCGTGGGCCATGCGGGCAGCGTGCCGCGCGGCACGGGCACGCAGATGCTGCTCAACCGTGCGGGCCGCGTGGCTGGCACGGTGGGCGGCGGCGAGGCAGAGCGCACGGCGATCCGGCTGGGTACGGCGATGCTCGCGGCGGGCGAGAGCGGCCTGCACGAGCTGGCGCAGCGCCCGCGCGCGGGCGAAGGTGCGGCCTGCGCCGGGGGCATCACGCTGCGTTTTCAGTACGTCGCCTGCGGCGATGCGCGCTGGCGCGACGTCGCGGACCGGGCGCTCAAGGAGATGGAGGCGGGGCGGCGCGTCTGGCTGATCCAGCGGTTTTCCGGCGGCGCGCCCGCGCTGCTCGCAGAAGATGGCGCGCCGGTTTCCGGCGAAGCGCCCGACGATGCGGCGGCGCTGTGCGCGGCGCAGCCCGTGCGCACGCAGAGCTGCTTCGCGCTGCCGCTTCTGGCGGGCGAGCGCGTCGTGATCTTTGGCGCGGGCCACTGCGCGCAGGCGCTTGCACCGCTGCTCTGCGGCGTGGGCTTTCGCGTCACGGTGTATGACGACCGGGCGGCGCTGGCGGATGCGGCGCATTTCCCGCAGGCGGAGCGCGTGCTCTGCGCGGGCCTTGACCGCATCGCCGACGTGCTTCCGCTTCTGGCGGACGATTTCATCGTGGCGATGACCAGCACGCACGACGGCGACGCCTGCGTGCTCGCGCAGGCGATGCGCGAAGAGCATGCTTACGTGGGCATGCTCGGCGGCACGGCAAAGGGCGCGTATGTGCGCGGCATCCTGCGCGAGCGGGGCATCCCGCAGGCGCGCATCGACCGCCTGCACACGCCCATCGGGCTGACCATCGGCGCGGTCACGCCGCAGGAGATCGCCGTGAGCATCGCGGCGGAGATGATCGCCGCGCGCGCTGCACGGCGCGCAAACGCATGAAGAAAAGACGGCATCACCCCGGCATATGCTGGCCGGGGTGATGTTTTGATGATCGAGCAGCTCATCGTCTATTTTCTCAGGGATGCGCTCTTCCTGCTGGGCTATCTGGCGCGGGGCAATGCGTTTCCCAAGCCGCTCTCCCGCCAGGAGGAGCAGCGGATGATCGAGCGGATGGCGCAGGGGGACAGCGAGGCGCGGGAGACGCTCATCGCGCACAACCTGCGCCTGTGCGCGCACATCGCGCGCAAGTACAGCGTGCCGGGCTTTGATCAGGAGGACCTGATCTCCATCGGCACGGTGGGGCTCATCAAGGGCGTCAACACGTTTAAGCCCGGTTCGGGCACGCAGCTGAGCACCTACTGCGCCCGATGCATCGAAAATGAGATCCTCATGTGCCTGCGTGCGAGCCAGAAGCGAAAGGGCGAAGTCTCCTTGCAGGAGCCCATCGGCACGGACGGGGAGGGGAATGAGATCACGCTCATCGACGTGCTGGGCACGGAGCCGGATGCCGTGCACGGGCAGGTGGAGCGGCGCATCGGCTTGCAGCGCGTGCGCGCGCTGGCGGAGAACTGCCTGCGCGGGCGGGAGCGCACGGTCATCGCCATGCGCTATGGGCTGCTCGACGGGCGCGTGTACGCGCAGCAGGAGGTGGCCGAGAAGCTGGGCATCTCGCGCTCCTATGTATCGCGGATCGGCTAATGTAAACGATTGCCCGGAGGGCCGAAAAAGTTCTCCGGGCTTTTCATATGGACTATGAAGCAGCCATTCATCAGCCATTCACCAAACCGTTTCATCGCATTTCTTCATCTGATCCTATGCAGGATCAATCCCCCATTTTGAGTTATCAGAGAGGTGATTTGATTGCTACCAACCATTCTATCTATCGCAAACCAGAAGGGCGGAGTTGGCAAGACGACCACCTGCGCCAACCTGGGCATCGGGCTTGCACAGCAGGGAGAGCGCGTCCTGCTGGTGGACTGCGATCCACAGGCCAGTCTGACCATCAGCCTCGGCTGGCACCAGCCGGATGCGCTGTCTGTCACGCTGTCCACGCTTATGGGCCGCGCGCTCATGGACGAGCCGATCCGCGCGGAGGAAGCGATACGCCACCATGCGGAAGGCGTGGACGTGCTGCCCGCCAGCATCGAGCTGTCCGGAATGGAGGTTTCGCTGGTCAACGCCATGAGCCGGGAAACCGTGCTCAAACAGGTGCTGGAGCCGCTCAAGCGATAATACGATTATATCCTCATCGATTGCATGCCGTCGCTCGGCATGCTGACCATCAATGCGCTGGCGGCGGCAAACAGCGTCATCGTGCCCGTTCAGGCGCAGTATTTGTCTGCCAAGAGCCTGGAGCAGCTCCTGATGACGATCAACCGCGTTCGACGCCAGATCAATCCGAAGCTGCGGATCGACGGGATTCTCCTGACCATGGTGGATGCCCGAACGAACTACGCCAGGGAGATCAGCGCGCTGCTGCGTGAGACCTACGGGAGCAAAATCAGGGTGTTCGCCACTGACATACCCCATTCCGTCCGCGCGGCGGAAATCAGCGCAGAGGGCAAGAGCATCTTCGCGCATGACCCAAAGGGCAAGGTGGCGACGGCCTATCATGCGCTGACGCAGGAGGTGATGAAAATTGAAAAGCAGCGCGAAAAACATCAGGCTGAGCTCGGTAGATGATCTGTTTACGACGGAGCAAAGCCGGCAGGAAGCACAGCAGGAAAAGGTTCAGGAGATTCCGCTGGCCGAATTGCACCCGTTTCGAGCGCATCCGTTCAAGGTAAGGGACGATGAACGCATGCAGGACACGGCGCAGAGCATCCGCGAATACGGCGTGTTCGTCCCGGCCATCGTGCGCCCGCGCAAGGAGGGCGGTTATGAGATCGTCGCCGGGCACAGGCGAAAACGCGGCTGTGAACTGGCAGGCTTGACGACCATGCCCGCCATCGTTCGCAACCTTGACGACGATGCCGCGACCATCATCATGGTGGATTCCAACCTTCAGCGCGAAAGCCTGCTCCCCAGCGAGCGGGCTTTTGCTTACAAGATGAAGTTGGATGCGATGAAACGGCAAGCAGGTCGTCCGTCAAAAGAAAATCGTGACCAAGTTGGTCACAATTTCTCTCCGGGCAGAAGAAGTGTTGATTTGCTTGCAGAAAATGCCCCGGACAGCCGGAATCAAATTCAGCGCTACATCCGCCTCACTGAGCTCATTCCTGAACTCCTCGACATGGTGGATGAACGAAAGATCGCCTTCAACCCCGCCGTCGAGCTGTCGTATCTCAAACAGGATGAGCAGGTCATGCTGCTGGACGCCATGGACAGCGAGCAGGCTACGCCGTCGCTCTCGCAGGCGCAGCGCCTCAAGCGGTTTTCTCAGGAGGGAAACCTGACACACGAGGCCATGCTGGCCATCATGTCCGAGGAGAAGAAAACAGATCTGGACAAGGTGACGCTGGGCAATGATGTCCTGAGAAGGTACTTTCCCCGGTCATATACGCCCAAGCAGATGGAAGAGACGATCATCAAGCTGCTGGAACAGTGGCAGAGAAGGAGACAGCGGGAGGCGGAAAGATGAATAAGCAAGCGGCACACCTGAAAGCGTGTGCTTTTTTTGTTGCCGAAACGGGCTGGCTGCCTACTGTATCAGACATGGCCGGACATCGAAGGACGTGAGGATATGGCAGTATTCAGAGTGGAGAAAACGAAGGACTACACGGTTATGGCCAATCATCACTTGAAAAACCGCTGCCTGTCGCTCAAGGCCAAGGGCCTGCTGTCCGTGATGCTCTCCCTGCCGGACACATGGGACTTTACGCTCAAAGGGCTGTCCAGGATCAACCGAGAGGGCGTGGACGCCATCCGGGAAGCCGTCCGGGAACTGGAGCGCGCCGGATACATCGTCCGCACGCGCGCCCGCAATGAACAGGGACAGCTCAAGGGCTGTGAGTATGTGATCTACGAGATTTCGCACGAGTCTGCGCCTGTGCCGGCTCTGCCTGCGCAGGAAAAGCCAGTGTTGGAAAATCCAACACTGGAAAAGCCTGCGCAGGAGAATCCCACGCAATTCAATACGAACCAATTCAATACGTATTCATCCAATACGCAATCGATCCATCCCTATCCATCCATCCGGGAGGAACGGGATGAGATGGATGAGATCGAGCGCACGCGCAGAGCGGTGATGGAGCAGATCGAATACGAGGCCATTGTTCAGCCACATAACCGGGCGATGCTCGACGAAATGGTGGAAATCCTGACCGAGACGCTGTGCTCCAGAAAGGAGCAGATCGCAGTCAACGGGGAACAGATGCCCGCTGAATACGTCAAAGAACGGCTGCGCAGGCTCACGAGCGCGCATATCGACTACGTGTTTGACGCGCTGCGGCAAAAACGCACGCATGTGCGGCATGTGCGTCAATACATGCTGACGACGCTGTTTAACGCGCCAGTCACCATCGAGCAGTATTACGAAGCGCAGGCCAGACACCAACACCTGATCTGATAGGAGAACGATATGGATGACGCATATGAACGGCTGGCCATCGGCATCGTCGAGCAGGCCGTGCGGGACTACGCCAGGGCGCAGAACATCCTGCATCAAGACCTGCAAAACGAGGTGGCGCAGCGCACGAAGGCGGAGATTGAACAGTTTTTCGGGTCGCACTGGCTCGCGGTGCTGACCAACATACCGGGCAATGTGCTGATCGGATATGGCATGGCATTGGCCGAGGAGGGGATCAAGCAGCCTGCGCGCTCATCCTTTGAGCAGGAAAGGAGGGGATGACGTTGTACCGGACGGATGGATAGCACAACGGCGCTGACGTTGTACAAACAGGTCGTGATGGAGGTCTACAATGAACAAGAACCAGAGAAAAGAAAGAGATACCGGGAAGGGCAGCGATGCAGAGGCGATGAGGCGCATGGTCGCCTTTGCGCTGGCATTGGTGGGCGCGGCGCTGGTTGTGGCGTCAGTCCTGAATCAGCGGATCGCCATTGAGCGGGACGCTGCCGAATACGACCGGATGGCAGACCAACTGCGAATGACGCAGATGGCTGAAATGCCGGAGCAAGCCTTCCCGGACAAGCAGGCGGAGACGGGATACCCGGAACAGGATGTACCACCCGTACTGCAGGAACAGCCTGCGGGGCCTTCGGCGGAAACCGTGACCCCGGCGATGGCCGAGCCGGCGTATCAGACCGGCGCAGATCTGGCTGCCTGTCAGGCGAGAAACGATGACTTCATCGGCTGGATTCAGATTCCGGATACAAACGTGGATTACCCCATCGTGTGGACGGACGATCCGGAGTACGACCTGCACCACACGTTCACCGGCAGAGAGAGCGGCGTGGGCACGATCTTTTCGCTCATTCAGACGGACTATGCAAAGCCGAGCCAGAATATCGCCATCTATGGTCATCATCTTGGCGCTTGACGAAGACTTCTCCGTCTTCATCGGACGCGCGGGCGACACCCCGGAGAACGTCTACGAGGTGAACGTGGAAATCCCGAACGAGCCCGTCATGGGACGGATTCTCGTGGAGAAGAAAGGCTTGCAGTTCACCGGCGTGCAGCGCACGACGGATGCGTATGGCAACGAAGTCCAGCAGCCGGTGTACGAGGAGCGATATCTTGCCGGCGCGACGTTTGAGGTGCGTGCGGCGGATGACATCGTGGGCGGAGACGGTACGATCTGGTACCGGCAGGGCGATCTGGCGGACACCATCACGACGACGGGCTCCGGCGCGGATGCTTCCAAAGCGCTGCCTTTGGGCAAGTATGTGCTGGTGGAAACCGTGACGCCGGCGGGCTATGTGCCGGACGACACGCCGCACGCAGTCGAGCTGGCGTTCATGGACAACCGGACGCCGCTGGTGGAAGCACGCGTTTCCGTGGACAACGCCTATCTGCCCGCAGAGATCACCCTGACGAAGGAAAAGGAGGTCTTGCAGACCCAAATCAGCGATGATAGCGTGTACCGGGAAATCGTCACCATGCCCGCGGAAGGGTTTGTGTTTGGCCTGATGGCAGATGAAGACCTGTATGATGAGGGCGTCGCGATCATGTCCGGTTCTCTGGTGGCGACGGGCGTAACGGATGCGCAGGGACGCCTGACGTTCTCCGGCTGCTTCCCGCATGGACAGTATGTGCTCCGCGAACTGTATGCGCCGGAGGGCTGGGTGATGGGCACGCAGGCGTACCCCGTCACGCTTGCCCCTGACGCGCGGGAAGCTGGCGCGTCCGTCATTCGTGTGACGCTGGACGAACCCATTCGAAATGACCTGGTCTATCACACGGTGACGCTC
This sequence comes from uncultured Clostridia bacterium, assembly GCA_944362695.1. Classification (GTDB taxonomy): domain Bacteria; phylum Bacillota; class Clostridia; order Christensenellales; family Aristaeellaceae; genus Ventricola. The sequence goes on along the minus strand of CALVTQ010000034.1, from coordinate 3,116 downwards.
ACCAAGACGAACATCACGGGCGAACAGACCGTGCCCGGCGCGCAGATTGAGGTGCGGGATGAGGCGGGAAACGTCATCTACCTCGCTGAGACGGATGAAAACGGCGAAATCCCCGACATCCCCGTGACGCCGGGCCGCTACACATTCCGCGAAACGCTCGCCCTGGAAGGCTATGCGCTCAACACTGCGGAGATGACGTTTGAGGTGGACGCAGCGGGCCGCGTGAGCGGCAACACGGTGATTCGGGACGACTACACCCGCGTGTCCGTGCTCAAGCAGGACGAAAGTGGCGAGACGATGGCCGGTGTGGAGTTTTCGCTCGTGGATGCCTATGGGCAGACGAGGATGACCGCTGTCTCGGATATCCACGGATTGGCAACGTTTGAGCGTGTGCCCTATGGCCGCTATGCCATCGTGGAAACCAGAGCGCTGCCGGGATACTTCCGAAGCGGCGTGACCGTGGAGCTGACGGTGGACGGCAGCTTTGTGAACCCCAAAGAGCCGCTTGCCACCATCGTCAATCATCCCATGCGCATCGAGTGCATCAAGGTGGACACGTCCGGCCGGTATCTCCCCGGTGTGGAATTCAGCCTCATCGACGCCAGCACGGACACCGTCGTGGAGATCGTGACCAGCGACGAGCAGGGCAGATTCGTGTTTGACGCCATCGACTACGGCGACTGGGTGATTCGCGAAACCCGCGCGCCGGAGGGATACAGGACCATGGAGGACGTTCATCTGACCATCGGAGAGGACTTCGTACAGCCGGAACCGATCACGTTTACGAATGTCCCCAACCATTACGAGTTCATGAAGGTGAATGAGCAGCATGAACCGCTCGCGGGCGTGACGTTTGTGCTGGAAGATGATGCGGGACATGTGCTGCGCGAACTGGTATCTGGCGATGACGGCATTGTCCACGTGGATCATCTCGACTTTGGCCGCTATGTCATCCGTGAAACGCAGGCGCTGGAAGGATATCAGCTGACGGAGGAAACCATTTCGCTGACCATCGACGAAAACTACGTCGATCCTTCGGAACTGTATTGTCTGGTCAACGAGCGTGAACCCATCACGGCGATCATTCAGACGGGCGTGACGCTCGCGATGACGCCGGTGACATGGCTGGGCGTGGGTCTGCTGGTTTGCGGCGCGCTTGTCCTGGGTGCGCGCCGAAGAGGCAGGAACAGAAATGAAAACATGACGCGCAAATAAAATAGAGCGCCTGCACGATGCGGCGCTCTTTTCTGCGCAGAGGAGGAACATGTATGACTTGCATCGGCTGGTGGTGCCGCCGTAGCGCATCACGTTTCCGTCTGGTTCCGGTCTGCCGGAATGGGTATTCTGAAATATGCCAGGACGGCCTTGAAGCGATCTAGCGCAGTCAGGCAGGTGTCAAGCAGGAATCTCTTTTCATTTTTCCATTCATGCAGGCCGCGATAATAGTACATTTTCAAATCGTCGCTGATGATAAAGGGCACGATGTCGTGCTTCAGACATTCCTTGAACATGATCAGCCGTCCAACGCGCCCATTGCCATCCTGAAAGGGGTGGATGGTTTCAAAGCGAACGTGGAAATCCACGATGTCTTCAAGCGTAACGACGTCCTTTTCAAGATACCAGGCGAGCAGATCCTGCATGTCGCCGGGAACATCTTCAGGCAGCGTTGTATCCCGACCGCCGACTTCATTGGGCAACTTCTTGTAATCGCCTACGGCGAACCAGCGCTTCCGGCTGTCGCTGGTGCCCGACTTCAGCGTTCCATGCAGCTGCTTGATCAGCTTCTCGTTGAGCGGACGGTCTGCCTGGTCGATGATCATGTCAATACACCGGAAGTGATTGGCAGTTTCCACGACATCATCGACGTTGACAGCCTGATCGGTGATGCCGATGGTGTTGGTTTCAAAGATATAGCGTGTCTGATCGTGGGTCAGACGGCTGCCCTCGATGTGATTGGAATTATACGTCAGGTCGATTTGTACCTTGTGGTAAATGCCGCCGGTCATCCGGCTTCCCATTTCCTGGCGGAGATAGCCCAGCAGGGTCTCCGGCGCTTTCTGGGCACGGGGAATCCGGGCAGGCTTTTCTGCATTTTCGGGGATATTCCACGTCTTGCCGGTGAGAAAGGCATCCGGAATACGCCCCTGCGCGCAGTAATTGCGCACGGCGCGTTCCGACAATCCCCATTTTTGAGCAATTTCTCTGACAGAATAATACTTCATTCGATCCGCCTCCATGTGCTTATTATATTCCCCTATCGGTAATTTATCAATTCGATTTTTAAAAATTTAGTCATCAAAAATTGCCGGTAAAGGAAAGGAGGACGACATCACATGTATGACTTGCATCGCCTCATGGTGCCGCCGTAGTGCGCCACGCCATGTTGTAGAAAGGAGGAGGCATCTTGCAGGAAGAGATCGAAATGCGAACGGTGACGCTCGCGGTCAACACCAGCAAATTCACCGGACGGGTCATGAAGGATGCGATTGCCAAACTGCTGGCCAGCCGCAGGAACAAACAGGCCGTCGTGCCGCACGGCAAGCAGAGCGTCAAGCAGCTGATCAGGCAGAATCAGGGGGTCAGCAACATCGAGGTGAACGATCCGGACATTCGCGACTTCACCCGTATTGCGCGGCGGTATGGCGTGGACTTTGCCGTAAAGAAAATCAAGGGAAGCCCGTCCAAGTGGACTGTATCCCGAACAGAAGACACGAAAATAAGGGGCTGTCGTAGAATTTCATAAGATTACGCGGTCTTGCTTCGGATTTCAACCGGAGTGAGACCGTTTTTGAGCGAGATTCGCTCATAATTGTAGAAATCGACATACTCGGTAACGAGCTGCTCCACCTCGGCACGGGTGGTGAAGTGCGCACGATACAAGCATTCCGTTTTCAGTATCCCGAAGAAATTTTCCATTGCCGCATTATCGTAGGGGCAGCCAGAGCTGGACATGGAAGGTGAAACGTGATATGCTTGCGTCAGGTCAAAATATGCTTGCGATGTGTATTGAGACCCCTGGTCACTGTGGAGGGCAAGTCCACCAGTGACCTTTTCTTGTTGCATCGCATCGCGAATGGTATCTGTAACGAGAGAGGAACACATATCCGCGCCGATTT
>CALVTQ010000033.1 GCA_944362695.1 uncultured Clostridia bacterium | reverse complement strand
CGGGCGGTTTCATGGAGCAGAGCGAGGGTTTTGACCGGCTCGCGGTCGAGCGGCTCGTGCTGCATGCGGGTGAGCTTCATGAGCTGGCCGTCCATATCGGCGAGGCGTTTGATCTCGCGGGCCATGTCGTCGGCGATTTCGGCGCGGTCGGCATCGGGAATGGGCTGCTGCATGAGGCGCGCGTTGCCCAGCAGCGTGCACAGCGGCGTGCGCATCTCGTGGGCGAGGGCGTCGAGCATGGCCTGCCGCTCCTGCGCCTGATGGGTAAGGGCCTGCTCGCGCTCGGCGACGGCGGTTTGCAGCGCGTCGAACGCGCGGGCGAGCGTGCCGATCTCGTCGCGGCGGGCGGTCGGCAGGTTTTCGGCGGTGTGACCGGCTGCGACGGTCTGCGCGGCGTCGGTGAGGCGGCGGATGGGCCTTGTGAAGCCCCATGCCATCGCGCGGCTGAACACGGCGATGAGCGCGACGCCCAGCGCGGCGACGAGGGCGAACGTGACGCGAAGAAGATCGCGCAGGGCGTAGATGTCGCTGACGTCGCGGATAAAATAGACGGTCGGGGCGGTCTCGTCGTCATAGGCAATCGGCTCGGCGATGGCGTAGCGCTCGGGCGTCGATTGCGTATCGAGCAGGGCGCAGCGGCTGCCCGTGCGCATATTGTGATAAATGCGGGCGGGCAGGGGCGCGCCGGTGACGACGCCCTGAGGGCTGACGAAGATCACGTCGCCGCCGAACCGCTCGGAATATTCCACGGACGCGGCGATGAGCGCCGGTTCGCTCGTGAGCACGGCGGACTGGCCGCGAAGCTGCTCCATGAGCATGGTCTGCATGGACAGCGCGCGCTGCTGCTCAAGGCGCATGGTGACGGCGAAGGCGCGCTCGCCGATCAGCCACGCGGCGGCGAGGAACAGCGGCACGAACGCCGCGATCATCATCAGGGTCAGCTTTTTGCTCATGGCGCGTCCCTCCGCACGTAGCGATAGCCGTATTTATAGACGGTCTGTATGGCGTCCGGGCCGAGCTTGGCGCGCAGGCGCTGGATGTGGACATCGACGGTGCGCGTCTCGCCCGCGTAATCCCAGCCCCAGACCTGCGAGAGCAGCTTTTCGCGGCTCATGGCCGCACCGGCGTTGCGCACGAGGAGCGCCAAAAGGTCAAATTCGAGCGCGGTGAGGGCGACGGGCTCGCCGCGAAGCGTGACGGTGCGCCGGGTCTCGTCGAGCGTGAGCAGCGCGTCGGCGTAGGACGTGCTGCTCACGCGGCGCAGGATGACGTCGATGCGGGCGAGCAGCTCGGCGGGCTCAAAGGGCTTTAAGATGTAGTCGTCCGCGCCCAGACGCAGGCCGTACACGCGGTCGGCGACGGCGGTCTTGGCTGTCAGAAATAAGACGGGTATGCCGCGCTCGATGAACGCGGGTGCGAGGGAAAAGCCGTCCTCGCCGGGCATCATGATGTCAAGAAGCGCGATGTCGATGTGATGCGTATGCAGAAGCTCGCGGGCCTGCGCGGCGTCCGCGGCCAAGTGACACGTATGCCCCGCGAGGGCCAAAGTGCGTTTCATCATATCGCGGATGGCGCGCTCGTCGTCGGCAAAAAGGATGCTGGCCAATGTTCCCACCTCCGTATATTTCATTATAACATGAGGCGATGCGCGGGTATGTAACGGATTTGTAACAATTGCGATGAACACGAAAAAATGAAAGAAAAAATTCAAAAGAAAATGCGCAAACAGATTGACGAATCAAGAATGTTGCGCTATAATAAGCTGTACGGTACTCCATTGACGGCTGGTTTGACGCGCAATGGAACGTCGAATGATTGAGCCGAGGGGAGGGATACTAGATGTCTGAGATCCGTGTTCGTGAGAATGAATCCCTGGAAAGCGCTCTGAGGAGATTCAAGAGGCAGTGCGCGCGCTCTGGCGTTATTGCGGAGGTTCGCAAGAGAGAGCATTACGAGAAGCCGAGCGTGAAGCGTAAGAAGAAGGCCGAAGCGGCCCGCAAGCGCAAGTACTGATTCGTCACAACAGCCCCATCGCCAAGATGGGGCTTTTTCTAACCTTTGATTTACAGCAGAATCCGCGATCCGAAAGGGGAAACGGGCTTGAAATACGCATTTTTGCTTTACCCGCACCAAAATGTGCGATACAGGCAGTCGTTGCTCATGCTGGCGCGCGAGGAGCTGGCGATGACGCTGGCCGCGCTGGGAAGGGCGGAGGAGGTTCGCACGACGCAGATGGGCGGCGCGGCGTTTTTGACGTTTGACGCGGAAAAGCTGACCGACCGCGACGTGCGCATGCTCAGCCAGATGGCCAGCGTGTACATGATGTTCACGATGGAGGACGGGCAGCTCGTGCCGGTGGAGCCGAAGCACCCCAATTACATCGGCGAGGATCTGCCCGCACTGCTCAAATACAAGGGCAAGACGAACGACATGTTCACCGACACCATGATCTCGATGGCGCTGGCGAGCAGCGCGTTCATGCCCGTGCACGACAGCCAGCTCATCGTCTGCGACCCGATGGCCGGGCGCGGCACGACGGCGATGCTCGCGCTGCGGCGTGGTTATCACGGCGTGGGCATCGAGATCAGCAAGGCGGACTGCAAGGAAGCATCGGACTACGTGACGCGCTACCTCGAGTTCCACCGGATCAAGTTTAAGAAGAGCGAGAGCGCGCTGACCGTGCGCGGCAGGCTCGGCGGGCGGGAGACGAAATTCGTCTTTTCCGACACGGCGGAGCATTTCAAGGACGGCGACACGCGCACGCTGCGCATGATCTGCGGCGACACGCGCGACGCGGCGGCGCTTTTGAAGCCTGGCAGCGTGCATCTGATGGTCACGGATATCCCCTACGGTGTGCAGAAGGGCACGGCGGGCAGGCAGGACAGCATCGGCGGGACGCTGGCATCGGCGATGCCGGGGTGGTTTGACGTGCTTAAGCCGGGCGGCGCGCTGGCGATGAGCTTCAACACATATGTGACCAAGCGCGCGGAGCTCGAGAGATTGGCCCAAAGCGCGGGGTTTGAGATCGTGCAGACGGCGAACCTTGAGCACTGGGTCGAGCAGGCGATCAGCCGCGACGTGCTGCTGGCGCGCAAGCCGTGAGCGAACGGAGGCGGCAATATGGAAAACGAATACGTGCTGCTCTGCGAAAAGGATGAGATGTGGGCGCGGATGCTCTTGACGGCGCTGCGCGCGGAGGGAATCGCGTGCGAGGCGCTTGCGGTGAACGGCGCGGCCTACACCATGCGCACGGCGATGCCCGAGACGCTGCGCATTTACGTGCCGGAAAATGAGCTGGCAAGGGCGCGCGATGTGCTGGGCGGCATGTTCGGCGCAGTGCAATGAGCTTATAGAATAGAAGGAAGAGCCATGCAGAATCAGGAAAATTTGACAATCATGCGCGGGAAAATCGAGGACGCGCAGGAGATTTACGCGCTGTATCACTCGCTGATCGACAGCTCCAACGGCACATGGGACGAGGAATATCCGAGCCTCGAGCTGGTGAACGAAGATTTGGCCGAGGGCGAGGTGTTCGTCATGCGCGACGGCGGCGGGCGCATCGTGTCGGCCATCGCCGTGGAGCGCGAGGAGGACTGGATCGAGCTGACGAACTGGTATCCTGATGTGAAAAAGTGGGGCCAGATCGGGCGGCTGGGCGTCGCAAAGGACATGCAGGGTCACGGCATCGCACGCACGATGATCAACTACGCCATCGGGCAGCTCAAAAGCGAGGGCTGCGATGCGGTGCGGTTTCTGGCCGCCGCATGCAACACGCCCGCGATCCGCTCGTATGCCAAGCTGGGCTTTGACATCTGCGACGAGATCGAGGCCTGGGGCGAGCGCTGGTATTGCTACGAGAAGCGGTTGTGACGCGGCCGGTTTGCGAGGCTCTACGGATTGAAGAAGCGCGGGAAAGCGCTTCTTTTTTATGCCGCTGCAAAAAGAATGGGCGCGCGGCGGCGCAAACGCAGCTTTTGTATTGGCAGGACGGGGTAAATATGATATAATATACGGGCTTTTTTGACAGAGGGACGCGCCGGTTCGCGCGAAGACATACAAACGCACCACGGGAGGAAAATCACCATGCACATGCGCACCAAGAAATGGGCCAAGCCCGAACTTGCCGTCTGCCCGTACTTCACCGACGAGGCCGAGAAATACCGCGGCGGCTGGCGCGCGTTGTTTGAAAACGACCAGCCGCTGTATCTGGAGCTGGGCTGCGGCAAGGGCGTATCGACGGCGGCGATGGTCTACGACAACCCGCAGAACAACTATGTCGTGATCGACATCACGTGCAATGTGCTGGGCGACACGCGGCGCAACATCGCCAAGACGTTCGGCGACGCGCCGGTCAAGAACGTGATGATCGCGCGGTATGACATCTCGTTCATCGAGAAGATCTTCGCGCCGGAGGACCGCGTGGAGCGCATCTACATCAACTTCTGCAACCCGTGGACAAAGCGCCCCAAATACGCCAAGCGCAGGCTCACGCACCCGCGCCAGCTGATGCAGTACCGCGAGTTTTTGGTGGACGGCGGGGAGATCTGGTTCAAGACCGACGACATTTCGCTGTTCACCGAGTCGCTGCCGTACTTCGCGGCGTGCGGCTTCCGCATGAAATACATGGTCAACGACCTGCACGCGGCGGGCTTTACGCCCAATTACGTCAGCGAGCACGAGCAGAAGTTCACCGAGCTGGGCGTGCCGATCAAGTTCGTGATCTTTGAGAAGATGCCCGGGCCGGTTGAGATCGACGAGGTGCGATACGTGATGCCGGGCGCGTTTGCGAAACTGCGCAGGGCGGCGGAGGGCATCGAGGATACGCAGGACGAGGACACGGACGCGCAGGACGCGTGACGCGGAGGGATAAGCATGCTGGGGATCGTCGTCAACCCCGTCTCGGGGAAGGGCAAGAGCGGGGAGATTGCCGCGAGGGCGCAGGGGACGCTTGCCGCGCGGGGAATCGAGAGCCGCGTGTATGAGACGCAATGCCCCGGCGACGGCGAGCGCGCGGCGAGGGCGGCGCTGATGGACGGCTGCACGGCGATTGCATGTGTCGGCGGCGACGGCACGCTCGGCGAGGCGGCGGGCGCGCTGATGAATACGGGCGTGCCGCTGTATATCCTGCCGGGCGGCACGGGCAACGACTTCGCGCGGGCGTTCGGACTGCCCAAAGACCCGGACGAGGCGCTCGCGGCGCAGCTTGACGGCGTGCCCACGCGCATTGACTGCGGCACGGTCAACGGGCGCGCGTTTCTCAACGTCGCCGGATCGGGCTTTGACGTCGAGGTGCTCAGAAAAACCGAGGAACTCAAGAAGATCTATCCCGGCCCGAAGGCGTACCGCAAGGCCGTCGCGCAGTCGCTGGTCAAATATCGGAGCCTCGAGGCGGAGCTGATCTGCGACGGCGGGGAGACGATGCGCACGCGCTCGACGATCGTGGAAATCGCCAACGGGCAATACATCGGCGGCGGGATGCGTGTCGCGCCGTTTGCGAAGATGGACGACGGCGTGTTCGACGTGGTCGTGGTGAGCCGCGTGCCGCGCGGGATCATTCCGCTGCTGCTGCCGCTGTTCATCCTCGGCGTACACGTGCATCTGCCGGTCGCCAAGGTCTTGCGGGCGAAACGGGTGACGCTGCGCGCGCCGGGCATGACCATCGAGGCCGACGGGCGATTGGAGCGCATGGACGAGGCCGCGTTTGAGGTGAATCCGGGCGCGCTTGTGCTGATGAGGCCGAAAAAGTGAAGCGCGCGTCATCCATAAAATACATAGAAGAAACGCCTTTCACGAAACGAAAGGCGCTTTGTTATGTTATGCGAATGGATTCTCGTCGCCGTGGTCGGCAATCTGCTTGTTGAGCATGTTGATGTCGCCGCAGGACATGGTGATCACCAGGTCGCCCGGCTGCCAGATCTCGCGAAGGAGCTTCTCGGCATCGTCGAACGTCGGCGTGTAATGCACGTCCTGCCCCGTCGCGGCGATGGCGTCCACGAGCATGGTCGCGTGAATGTCGCCGGGATCGACCTCGCGCGCGGCGAAGATGTCCGTGACGAGGATGATGTCGGCGAGCTCGCAGCAGTGGATGTAATCCTTAAACAGCGCCTTGACGCGGGAATACGTGTGCGGCTGGACGACGGCGATGACGCGGTTGTGCGGCTGGTGGACGGCGTTTTCCAGCGCGCCGTGCATCTCGGCGGGGTTGTGGCCGTAGTCGGTGTAGAGCTTGACGCCGCAGACCGTGCCGGTGTACTCAAAACGGCGATGCGGCGCGGCGAACTTCTCGAGCGACGCGGCGACGGCTTCGGCGCTCACGCCGACCTGCGCACAGGCCGCGGCGGTCGCCAGCGCGTGCATGACGTTGAACTCGCCGGGGATGTGCAGATGCACGTGCGTGAGGATTTCGCCGTTCAGGGCAAAATCGAACTCCGCGCAGCCGGTCTCGTCGTAGCGCAGATTTGCCGGACGCCACATGCAGTTTTCGCCCAAGCCGAACGTCACGGCGCGGCAGTTTACGCGGGAGAGCGCCTGCACCACGCGCGGGTCGTCGCCGTTGCCCACAACCACGCCGTCATCGGGCAGGAGCGCGAGGAAGCGGTCGAACGCGTGCGCGATGTCGTCGAGGTCCTTGTAAAAGTCGAGGTGATCTTCCTCGATGTTGGTGACCACGGCGATGGTGGGGTGGAATTGCAGGAAGCTCGCGTTGAACTCGCACGCCTCGACGACGAACGTGTCATGCCCGCCCACGCGCGTGCTGCCGCCGATGTAATCGAGCTGGCCGCCGATGTGGATGGTCGGGTCCTGCCCGGCGTCAAGCAGCGTCTCGGCGATCATCGAGGTGGTGGTCGTCTTGCCGTGCGTGCCGCATATGTTGATCGCGTGGGCGTAGCCCTCCATGAGCTGGCCCAGCAGCGTGGAGCGCTCCATCTGCGGGATACCCAGGCGCTCGGCCTCCACGCGCTCGGGATTGGTCGCGGCGATGGCGGCGGAGAAGACGACGAGCTGCGCGCCGTGCACGTTCTCCGCCTTATGGCCGATGGTCACATGGATGCCCTGCCCCTCGAGCATCTCGGTCATATAAGAACGGGCGTTGTCCGAACCGGTGACGCTCACACCGGTCGTGCGCAGCATGCCGGCCAGACCGCTCATGGAGCTGCCGCCGATGCCGATCATGTGCACGCGCTTGCCCTTGTAATCCCTGATATGCGGCATAGTTTGCCTCCTTCAATGGCTTGCTTCTTTATATTATACGCCAAATGCAGGCCCGCAATCAACCATATAGACGAAAAAATAAGCAAAAGAAGCTTTGAGCCGCAAAATTAAATGTAAAAATAAGCAAAAAAAGCTTTACGGACACGAAATCCTGAATTATAATATGAAACTGTAAACGAACATTCGGATTTGGGAGGTCGGGAACATGGATCGCATCCGCCGCAACGAGCGCCTTGCCGCCATGACGAGAATATTGGTGGAATCTCCGAACAAGATTTTCACGCTGGGAACATTCTGCGAGATGTTCGGCGCGGCGAAGTCGACGCTCAGCGAGGACATCGACATCCTGCGCGGCGTGTTTGCGCAGTTTCACCTCGGTCAGCTGGACACGGTGACCGGCGCGGCGGGCGGCGTGCGCTATCGCCCGATTCCCTCGGCGGAGGACGCGTTCAAGTCCGTGCGCGAGCTGGCGCAGACGCTGGCGATGCCGGGGCGCGTGCTGCCGGGCGGATTCATCTACATGGCGGACATCATGAGCATGCCCGACGTGGTGGAAAAGATGGGCACGATCATCGCCAGCCAGTTCTACCGCGCAGAGCCGGATTTCGTGCTGACGATGGAGACGAAGGGCATCCCCGTGGCGATGATGACGGCGAAGGCGCTGGGTGTGCCGGTGGTCATCGTGCGCCGCGACAGCAAGGTCTACGAGGGCCCGGCGGTGAATATCAATTACCTGTCCGGCTCGGGCGGGCGCGTGGAGACGATGAGCCTGTCGCGCAGGGCCGTGCGCGAGGGACAGCGCGCGCTGATCGTGGACGACTTCATGCGGGCGGGCGGCACGGCGCGCGGCATGGTGGACATGATGCGCGAGTTCGCGGTGACGGTCGTGGGCGTGTGCGTGCTGATCTCCACGCAGGAGCCGGTCAAAAAGAGGCTGGACGGCGTCAAGTCGCTGCTGGTCATCGAGGAGACCGACGAGGCGAGCGGCACGGCGGTCATCCGCCCGGCGAGCTGGCTGGCGCAGGCGGCGGAGAAGGCGAAGGTCTGACGCGGTGCGGCCCGTACAGCATACAAAAACCCGAACATTACATACAATTCAGCGGGAGCATCCTTTTGCGGTGTTCCCGCCAAGGCTGTTTTGGAAAATTGGAGGCAAGCATGCACATCATCGTGGGCCTGGGCAATCCGGGCAAGGAATATGCGCGCACGCGGCACAACGTGGGCTTTGACGTGATCGACGTCCTGAGCGAGAAGCTGAACATCCCCGTGACCAAGCTCAACCTGCACGGGCAGATTGGCGAGGGCTTCATCGGCGGGGAAAAGGTGATCCTCGTCAAGCCGCAGACGTACATGAACGCGTCCGGTCAGTGCGTGGTGGACATCGTGAACTGGTACAAGCCGGAGATGGACAGGCTGCTGCTCATCTACGACGACATCGACCTGCCGCTGGGCAAGCTGCGCCTGCGCGGAAACGGCAGCGCCGGGACGCACAACGGCATGCGCTCGGTCATCGGGCTGCTCGGGCGGCAGGACTTCCCGCGCCTGCGCGTGGGCGTGGGCAAGAAGCCCGAGGGATGGGATCTGGCCGACTGGGTGCTCTCGCACTACCAGACGGCGGAGGAGCGCGAGACGCAGTTTGCGGCGTTCCTGCGCGCGGCGGACACGGCCATCGACTGGGTCAAAAACGGATTTGACAGCGCGATGCGCACGGCGAACGCGCCGTCCCCCAAGGCGTAAAGAATATATGGAGCCATAACGAGGAATGTATGCAGACGCACTTTTTATTTGATGTCATGCGGGGCTTTGCGCCCTTTGAGCGGATGGCGGCGGAATGTGCAAAGCCGCACGCGGTCATCGGCGCGAGCGGGCTTTCCGGCGCGCAGCAGACGCATCTGGCCTGCGCGCTGGCGGCGCTGACGGGCCGTCCGCTTCTGTATCTTTGCGACAGCGAGCGCGCGGCGGCCGCGGCGATGGAGGACATCTCCGCGCTGCTGGGCGGCGGGACCGTGCTCTTTCCGGCGCGCGAGATCACGTTCTATCAGGAGGTCGCGGCGAGCCGCGAGGTGGCCTACCGGCGCATCGAGACGCTGCAGAAGCTGGTCAGCGGGCAGGCGCGGGCGGTCGTCGCCCCGGCGGATGCGCTGCTTCACCGCGTCATGCCGCGCGACATCTTCTACGCACACACGATCAAGCTGGCCGTCGGGCAGCAGGTGCCGACCGATATCCTGATCGAGCGGCTTCTCGCGGCAGGTTACTCGCGCGAATACATGGTCGAGGGCAAGGGCCAGTTCTCCGTGCGCGGCGGCATCGTGGACGTATACCCGGCGGACGCGCCGAGCGCCGTGCGCATCGAGTTTTTCGACGACGAGATCGACTCGATCCGCGCGTTTGACGTGATGAGCCAGCGCTCGCAGCACAACATGCAGGACGTGGTGATTCCGCCCGCGAGCGAGGCGCCCGTGCCGGTCGACGGCGCGGAGGATGTGGCCAAGCGCATCGGCGAGGCCATGAAGCGCATGCAGCGCGCGATGAACAAGAAGGACGGCGAGCCACAGGAGGAGACGCTTGCCGATCTGCCGCTCGAGGACGGCGAAATCGCGATCCCGGCGTTCTCGCGCGAGAACAGGACGATGGAGCGCTTCGTCGAGAATGTGACGGGTGCGCTGCACCAGATGGAGAACGGCGTCAGCAACCGCGTGCTCGAGAAGTTCATCCACATGCTCTATCCGCAGACGCAGACGCTGCTTGACTACATGAACCGCCCGATCGTCGTGCTCGACGAGCCGGACGCGCTCTTTGCGCGCATGGACAGCAGACTCGGCGAATTCGATCAGGCGATTGCGGCGGCGCTCGAGCGCGGCGAAGCGATGGGCGAGCAGCAGGGCCTCATCATGAAGCGGGACGAATGTCAGGCGGCGATGGACGCGCAGACGATGCTTGCGATGACGTCGATCCTGCGGCCGATACGCGACTTGAAGCCGACGCTGCTCGAGCAGATGGGCGGCATCGCGACCGGCAGCTACGGCGGACGCACGAAGGACATGTGCGACGATGTGCGGCGATGGATGGACGGCGGCTGGCGCGTGATCGTGCTCTCCGGCGGCACGGCGCGCGGCGAGCGCATGCGCCAGTCCTTTGAGGACGAGGGCATCGCGGTGCGCTTTGACGAGCTGGGCGAGGCCATGCCCGGCGCGGGCGAGTGCCGGATCTACCCGCTGACGCTGTCGGGCGGCTTCCAGTACCCCGAGATGAAGCTCGCGGTGCTCGTGGAGGGCGACGTATACGGCGCGAAGAACACGAAGGCCGCGCGCGCGAAAAAGAAGGAAGGCAGCAAGATTGCCTCGTTCACGGACCTGAACGTCGGCGATTACGTCGTGCATGAGACGCACGGCATCGGCATCTATCAGGGCACAAAGCGCCTGACGAGCGAGGGCGCGAGCCGCGATTATCTGTTGATCCAGTACGCCGGGAGCGACAAGGTGTATGTGCCGGTGGATTTCCTCGACCGCGTGCAGAAATACATCGGCGGCGGCGAGGGCGTGCCCCCGAAGCTGTCGCACCTGGGCGGCAAGGACTGGGACAAGCAGAAAAACAAGGTGCGCGAGAGCCTCAAGGAGCTGGCGTTTGACCTCGTGCAGCTCTACGCGCAGCGGCAGAAAAACAGGGGCCACGCCTTCGGGCCGGATACGCTCTGGCAGCAGGAATTTGAGGAGAACTTCCCCTACGAGGAGACGCCCGACCAGCTTCAGGCGACGGAGGAGATCAAGCGCGATATGGAGCGCGACGTGCCGATGGACCGCCTGCTCTGCGGCGACGTGGGCTACGGCAAGACGGAGGTCGCCATGCGCGCGGCGTTCAAGGCCGTGATGGACGGCAAGCAGGTCGCCATCCTCGCGCCGACGACGATCCTCGCCCAGCAGCACTACACCACGCTCATGCGCCGCTTCGAGGGCTTTCCCGTGCACGCGGACGTCTTGAGCCGCTTCCGCACGGCCAAGGAGCAAAAAGAGACGCTGCGCAGGCTCGAGGCGGGCGAGATCGACATCGTCGTCGGCACGCACAGGCTGCTGGCCAAGGATGTGAAATTCAAGGATCTGGGGCTGCTGATCGTCGACGAGGAGCAGCGCTTCGGCGTGGGCCATAAAGAGACGATCAAGAACATGAAAAAGACGGTGGACGTGCTGACGATGTCGGCCACGCCCATCCCGCGCACGCTGCACATGTCGATGGTCGGCATACGCGATATGAGTTTGCTCGAGACGCCGCCGCAGGCGCGCTATCCCGTGCAGACCTACGTGATGGAATATCAGGACAGCGTGATCCGCGATGCGATCCTGCGCGAGCTGGGGCGCGGCGGTCAGGTGTACTTCCTGTACAACCGCGTCGGGTCGATCGACCAGTGCTACAAGAAGCTCACGCAGCTTGTGCCGGAGGCGCGCATCGCCATCGCGCACGGCCAGATGAAGGAGAACGTGCTCGAGGACGTGATGCTCGACTTCAGCCACCAGAAATTCGACGTGCTGCTGTGCACGACGATCATCGAGTCGGGCCTGGACATCCCGATGGCGAACACGCTGATCGTATACGACGCGGATCACTTCGGCCTGTCGCAGTTGTATCAGACGCGCGGGCGCGTGGGCCGCAGCAACAGGCTCGCGTATGCGTATTTCACCGTGCGCCCGGGCAAGGTGCTCTCCGAGACCGCGCAGAAGCGGCTTGACGCCATCCGCGAGTTCACGGAGTTCGGCTCGGGCTTCCGCATCGCCATGCGCGACCTCGAACTGCGCGGCGCGGGCAATCTGCTCGGCCCGCAGCAGAGCGGTCACCTCGCGAATATCGGCTACGACCTGTACTGCAAGCTGCTCGAAGAAGCCGTGCTCGAGGCGCAGGGCGAGGCGCCCAAGCCGCACCGCGACATGGAGACGCGCATGGACGTGCACGTCAACGCGTACCTCCCGGCGCAGTACGTCACCGGCGAGCGGCAGAGGCTGGAGGTCTACAAGCGCATCGCGTCCATCGGCAATGCGGAGCAGCGCGACGAGATCGAGGATGAGCTCATCGACCGCTTCGGCGACGAGCCGCAGTGCGTGGCGAATCTGGTCGCTGTGGCGTATCTCAAGGCGATGTGCACGCGGCTGGGCATCGACCGCGTCAGCCAGCAGGACGGCATGATGACCATGCGCTTTGCGGGCAATGCGCAGATCGACGGCGAGAAGCTGTTCAAGGCCATGAACGGATTTGACAAGCGGATGACGCTGAACGCCGCGCTGCCGGTGCAGCTGGTCATGCGCGATCGGACGCTCGCGCGCGACGATATGCTGCATGTGACGGCGAAGGCGATGGAGCGCCTGCTCACGCGCATGGGCATGGCGGTGTGATTTTCGGAAATTTTACAAACGGGGTTGCATTTTTCCGGCAAATAGGGTACAATAGTGCGGTAGAATGTGATGACGGATGGAGCTCATGCAATGCGAGGGTGTGAACCTTGTCAGGGCCGGAAGGCAGCAGCAATAAGCATTGTATCGTGTGTGCCGTGGGATATTCTGCCCCGAGCATTCTACG
>CALVTQ010000032.1 GCA_944362695.1 uncultured Clostridia bacterium | reverse complement strand
CCGGCGAGCAAGGAAGGCTGCTTCCTTGTGCCCAAGACCGTCGAGTGAGGAGGCCCGAGCATGAACATTTTTGACATGAGCGCGCTCGAGCTGGGCGCGAAGATCAAGGCCGGCGAGATCGGCGTCGAGGAGGCCACGAGGGCCTGTCTTGACCGCATCGCGAGCCTCGATAAGACGGTGAACGCGTTTGTCACCGTGACCGAAAAGGAAGCCCTTGAGCGCGCGAAGGCCGTGCAGAAGGGCATCAGCGCCGGCGAGCTGACGCACCCGCTGGCGGGCGTGCCGATGGCGATCAAGGATCTGATTTCCACAAAGGGCGTGCGCACGACGTGCTCGTCCAAAATGCTGGAAAACTATGTGCCGGTGTTCAATGCCACGGTCGTCGACAAGCTGGACGCCATCGGCGCGGTGTGCCTGGGCAAGACGAACATGGACGAGTTCGCGATGGGCAGCTCGACCGAGTCCTCGTACTTCGGCGTGACGCGCAACCCGTGGAACACGTCCCGCGTGCCGGGCGGCTCGTCCGGCGGCTCTGCGGCGGCGGTCGCGGCGCGCGAGGTCTTCTACGCGCTGGGCAGCGACACGGGCGGATCGATCCGTCAGCCCGCGTCCTTCTGCGGCGTGACGGGCATCAAGCCGACATACGGCGCGGTGTCGCGCTACGGTCTGCTGGCCTATGCATCCTCGCTTGACCAGATCGGCCCGCTGACCATCGACGCGGCGGACGCGGCCTGCGTGACCCGCGCGCTGATGGGCAAGGACATCTACGACAGCACGAGCGTGGATGTGCCGCTGCCGGATATGCCTGCGGGCGACAGCCTTGCGGGCCTGCGCGTGGGCATCCCGGATGACTACTTCGGCGAGGGTCTCGACGCGGATGTCAAGACGCGCGTCATGGAGGCGGCGAAGGTGCTTGAATCCCTCGGCGCGACGCTTGTGCCGGTCAAGATGCCGATGCTTGATTACGCGATTCCGGCGTATTACGTGCTGGCCTGCGCGGAGGCGAGCAGCAACCTGTCCCGCTACGACGGCGTGAAGTACGGCTTCCGCCCGGAGAAGTTCGAGGACCTGCATGACCTGTACATCACCGCCAGAAGCGAGGGCTTCGGCGCGGAGGTCAAGCGGCGCATCATGCTCGGCGCGTTCGCGCTGTCCTCGGGCTATTACGACGCGTATTACAACAAGGCGCTGCGCGTGAAGGCGCTCATCAAGAAGGCGTTTGACGCGTGCTTTGAGCAGGCGGATATGCTGCTCACGCCCGCCGCGCCGACGACGGCCTACGAGCTGGGCGCGCATGCGGACGATCCGATTCAGATGTATCTGGGCGATATCTACACGGTCTCAGTCAACATGGCGGGCCTGCCGGGCATGGTCGTGCCGTGCGGCTTTGATGGCAAGGGGATGCCCGTGGGCGCGCAGATGATCGGCCCGGCCTTCGGTGAGAGCAAGCTCTTTGCCGCCGCGCACGCCTATCAGCTGCACACCGATTTCCACAAGCGCTATCCCGAGATGGGAAAGGAGGGTTAAGCCATGGCGACGTATGAAATGGTCATCGGCCTTGAGGTTCACGTCGAGCTGGCGACCCGCACGAAGATCTTCTGCGGCTGCACGACGAAATTCGGCGGCGCGCCCAACACGCACACCTGCCCGATCTGCACGGGCATGCCGGGCACGCTTCCGGTCGTGAACCGCCAGGTGGTCGAGTTCGCCATCGCGGCGGGCCTCGCGACCAATTGCGAGATCACGCGATACAACAAGTTCGATCGCAAAAACTACTTCTATCCCGACCTGCCCAAGGCGTATCAGGTCAGCCAGCTCTATCTTCCGATCTGCCGCAACGGCCATGTGGACATCAAGACGGCGGCGGGCAGCAAATCCATCGGCATCCACGAGATCCACATGGAGGAGGACGCGGGCAAGCTGATGCATGACCCGTGGATCGACCAGACGATGGTCGATTACAACCGCTGCGGCGTGCCGCTTCTTGAGATCGTCTCCGAGCCGGACATGCGCTCGGCGGAGGAGGTCATCGCGTACCTCACCAAGCTGCGCCAGACGCTGCAATATCTCGGCGTGTCCGACTGCAAGATGCAGGAAGGCTCGCTGCGCGCGGACGTCAACCTCTCCGTGCGCCCGGTGGGTCAGGAGGAATTCGGCACGCGCACCGAGATGAAGAACCTCAACAGCTTCAAGGCGATTGCGCGCGCCATCGAGGGCGAGTTCCGCCGTCAGGTCGAGCTCATCGAGGACGGCGGCAAGGTGCTGCAGCAGACGCGCCGCTGGGACGACAACAAGGGCGCGAGCTTCGCCATGCGCAGCAAGGAGAACGCACAGGATTACCGCTACTTCCCGGAGCCGGATCTGCCGCCGATCGAGATCTCTCAGGCGTGGATCGACGCGGTGAAGGCGCGCGAGCCGGAGCTGGCCGAGGCGAAGGTCGAGCGCTACCAGAAGGAATTCGGCCTGCCTGCCTACGACGCGGGCATCCTCACCGAGGAAAAGAAGATGGCCGACCTGTTCGAGCAGGCGACGGCGGCCTGCGGCAAGCCCAAGGAGGTCTCCAACTGGCTGATGGGCGAGACGATGGCCATGATGAAGGAAAAGCAGGTGCTCACCGAGAACCTGATGATGACGCCGGAAGCGCTTGGACGCATTGTGACGCTGGTCGCCGAGGGCAAGCTGAGCCGCCAGAGCGCGCGCGAGGTCTTTGCCTATGCCTTTGACGGCGGCGAGGATGTGGACGGCTACGTCAAGGAGCACGGCCTGGAGATGGTCAGCGACGATTCCGCATACGAGGCGATTTTGGCGGATGTGCTCGCGCGCTGCCAGAAGGACGTCGATTCCTACAAGGCGGGCAACCAGAAGGTCTTCGGCTTCCTCGTCGGTCAGGCGATGAAGGCGCTCAAGGGCAAGGCCGACCCCAAGAAGATCAACGAAATGCTCAGAAAAGCGCTCGATTCCTGATTCGCAAAAGCATAAAGGGCGATATCCGACGGCATGCCGGGTATCGCCTTTTGCTGTGCAAAAAATGTCCGCAAAACGGAGGGGAAAAGTGTTGACGAAGCGGCCGCGCTTGTGTAGTATGTAGGCAGCAGAATATCGAAAATTCCGACAGAAACGGAGGAAACACATATGCAGATTTTTGTTGACGCGAATGCTTACAGGGATGGCGACGGCAGCAAGGCGAGGCCATACCGCCGCATCGGCGACGCCGCGCGCGTGGCCGTGCCGGGCGATGAGGTCATCGTCGCGCCGGGCGTCTACCGCGAATACGTCGATCCGGTGAACGCGGGCACGGAGGATGCGCGCATCACCTACCGCAGCGAGAAGCCGCTGGGCGCGGTCATCACGGGCGCGGAGATCGTCAAGGGCTGGAAACGCCACGAGGGCGACGTGTGGGTCGCGCGCGTGAAAAACGGCATCTTCGGCAGCTACAACCCGTTTACAACCTATGTCTACGGCGACTGGTATTTCTCCGGCCGCAGCAAGCACACCGCCTGCGTCTATCTCAATGACAAGGCGCTTTACGAGGCCGCGAGCGTGGAGGAGTGCATCCGCGCGGAGGTCTACGAGTGCAGCTGGGAGCCGGAGGCCAGCCGCGCGAAGTGGTACGCCGAGCAGGGCGACGATCAGACCGTCATCTACGCCAACTTCCGCGGGGCGAACCCCAACGAGGAGAAGGTCGAGATCAACGTGCGCCGCGAGTGCTTCATGCCCAGCAAGACGGGCGTGGGCTACATCACCGTCAGCGGCTTCAAGGTCGAGAAGGCCGCGACGACGTGGGCGCCGCCTGCCGCGTATCAGGACTGCATGATCGGCCCGCACTGGTCCAAGGGCTGGATCATCGAGGACTGCGAGATCAGCAATAGCAAATGCGCGGGCATCGGCTTGGGCAAGTATTACGACCCGGACAACGACCACTATTTCACGACGAAGCACCTCAAGAGCCCGACGCAGATGGAGCGCGACGCCGTCTGCCGCGGCCAGTATCACGGCTGGCTCAAGGAGAAGGTCGGCAGCCACATCGTGCGCCGCTGCGACATCCACGACTGCCAGCAGGGCGGCATCATCGGCCGCATGGGCGGCGTGTTCTCGATTATCGAGGACAACCACATCCACCACATCAACAACATGATGGAGCTGGGCGGCGCGGAGATCGCGGGCATCAAGATGCACGCGGCCATCGACGTGACGTTCAGGCGCAACCACATCCACCACTGCACGATGGGCATCTGGTGCGACTGGGAGGCGCAGGGCACGCGCATCACGCAGAACCTGATGCACGACAACCAGCGCCCGGCGTTCGCCAAGCAGCTCAAGGGCGGCATGATGTGCCAGGACATCTTCGTCGAAGTCGGCCACGGCCCGACGCTGATTGACAACAACGTGCTGCTCTCCGACGCGACGCTGCGCTTTGCGACGCAGGGCGTGGCGATGGTGCACAACCTGATTTGCGGCGCGCTCACGTGCGTGGGCGGCGGCACGGCCCCGCGCTATACGCCGTATCACATCCCGCACCGCACCGAGGTCATGGGCTTCATGACGATCCTGCACGGCGACGACCGCTTCTACAACAACATCTTCGTGCAGAAGTGGCCCAAGCAGGAGATCACCGTCATGCGCGACAGCAGCGAGGGCTCCGACCCGGAGAACCGCGAGGCTGGCACGCACGTGTTCGACGATTACCCGACGTATGACGAGTGGATTGCCCGCTTCGATCTGGACAACGAGACGCCGGATATGATGAAGCTCGACCGCTGGCATAACGACAAGCTGCCGGTGTGGGTCGCGGGCAACGCGTATTTTGCGGGCGCGAAGGCGTGCAAGCACGAGAAGAACCCGCTGGTGGACGATACGCACGAGGTGTTTGTCGACGTCGAAATGCAGGACGGCAGGCCCGTGCTCAAGACGAATGTGTATGACCTGCTGGGCGGCTTTGCGTGCGATATGATCTGCACCGACACGCTCGGCAAGGCGTTTGAGCCGGAGGAGCCGTTTGAGAACCCCGACGGCACGCCGATCACGTTCGACCGCGATTACTTCGGTGCGCATCGCGGATGCGATATCCTGCCTGGCCCGTTCGCGGCGAAGCCGGAGGACAAGCCGCTGTTCTGATCAGCGGGGGAAGAAGCGTGACCCGACGGGCCGGCGCACATAACCCGCATTAGCCGCTGACCTAAGCCGTACCCCATCCCCAAAAAGCAAAACAAAACTGCCGCAGGCGACAAACCTCGCGGCAGTTTTTCATATTTGTACTCATTCGCAGTTAAAATGCCGAACAGAGCGCGTCAGATTTTCTGTTGTGACGAAGCGGAGTGAAGTGAGGCGTACCAGAGGTACGTTGAACGGAACGAGGCAAAGTCACGGCGGAAAAGATGATGTGCGAATTAGGCCATTTTATCAAGAATGAGTATTACATCGGACCAAAATCACGCGGGCAGAAGCAGCGGCTTGTCCTTGTCCGTGGCGATATGCAGCGTGAAGGAGAATGCGCTGCCCTTGCCCAGCTCGCTTGAAACGGTCATTTCCTCGCCGAGGTGCTTCATGATCTCATAGGCGATGGCGAGGCCGAGGCCCGTGCCCTTGCTGTGGTGCGCCTTGTCGGCCTTGTAGAAGCGGTCAAAGACGTGCGGCAGGTCTTCCTTGCCGATGCCGATGCCGGTGTCGCGGACGGTGACGCGCACGATGTCGCCCTCCACGCTCGCCGACAGCGTCACGCAGCCGCCCTCGGGCGTGTACTTGAACGCATTATCCAGCAGCGCGATGAGCACCTGCTGCGTCCTGTCGGGGTTGCCCACGACGTGGGGCAGCGCGCGCGGGACGTCGTAGACGAATGTCTGCTGGTAGTCCTCGGCGTAGGCGCTGTACGTCTCGTGAATGAGATCCATCAGCGGCAGAGGCTCGAACACGCTGCGCGAGAGCGACGCCTTGCCGCTCTGCAGGCGGGAGAGCTCGAGCATATCGCTGACCAGACGCGACAGGCGCATGGTCTCGCGCAGCACGACGTCGTAGGTCTGCTGGCGCTGCTCCTCGGTCTTGATGAGGCCGTCGCGCAGCGGCTCAAGCAGGGCGCGCATGGCGGTCAGCGGCGTGCGCAGCTCGTGGGAGACGTTGGCGACGTAATCGCGGCGGGTCTGCTCAAGGCGCTCGGCGCTGGTGACGTCCGAGAGGATACCCACGCATCCGGCGAGCGTGCCGTCCGGCATGACCAGAGGCGACACGGACAGGCGCAGCGCGATATCGCCCTGCCAGATCGTCTCGCGCACGGCCTGCTCGCTTTCGAGCACGCGGTCGAAGATGGAGAGGATGTCCGGCGCGGCAGCGCGGATGTCCGCAGTCTGGTCGGGAAGGTGGAGAAGCGTGTAGACCGGCGGGTTAATCAGCGTGGTCGAGCCGTCGGCGTCCAGCGCGATGATGCCTTCGGAGAGGCCATTGATGAGGTTTTGCAGGCGGTTGCGCTCCATTTCCAGCGAGGAAATCGTCGAGCCGAGTTCGCTGGAGAGATAGTTGAGCGCGCCGCCGAGCTCGCCGAACTCGTCCATGCGCTGCTCGTCGGCACGGACGGAGAGGTTGCCCGCGGCCATCGTCAGCGCGGCGGAGCGCATCTGCGCCAAGGGCCTGGTGATGCGCGAGGCGAAGAACAGCACGGCGGGCAGGAGCAGCAGCATGACGATCAGAAGCGACGCGGAGAGCGTGTTGGTCAGCGCCTGCATGCCGCTCATGATCTCGGTCATCGACTGCGCCATGAAGACCGCGCCGACGACGTGGCCGTAATACGTGATGGGGACGGCGACGGCGACGATCGAGCCGGACATGACCTCCTCGCCGGAGGTGTCGGTTTCGGCGCTCGTGTCGGCGATGCCGGTGAGCATCTGGGTGACGTCGAGCGTGGTCGAGCTCTTCTTGCTGCTCTGCGGCTCGGTGAGGTCCTCCGGGCTGCCGATGTGCGTGGCGATATTGCCCTCGAGCACGATGGGCATCATGGGCTTGGAGAGCTTGCTGGGCAGGTTGCCCACGCGCCGTCCGTCGCTCTGCTGCGTGCGGATGAGCGTGCTGCCCTGATCGTCGACGACCCAGACGGTCGCCTCCCATTGCTGCGTGCTGCGGCCGATGAGCGGCACGAGATACGCCGTGGACAGCTCGCCGCGCAGCGTGCTCTCGATGTAACCGGCGATGATCTGGCCCTTGGGCACCATGTCGTCAAGCTTGTTCTGCGCAAAGATCTGCGGCGCGATGAACGCGTAAATGCAGGCGATCAGCGATGCGAAGAGCAGCACCGTGCCATAGACGAGCAGAAGCGCCTTGGAGAAAAATGTGCGGCGCTTCATGTCTCCGCCTCGAATTTATAGCCCACGCCGTAGACCGTGATGATGTCCCAGCTCTTGCCCATCTCCTCGCAGGCGAGCTTCTGGCGCAGGCGCTTGATGTGCGTATCGACCGTGCGCGTGTCGCCGAAGAAATCATAGCCCCATATGCGCGAGAGAATCTGCTCGCGGTCAAAGACGCGGCCCGGATGGCTGGCCAGAAGGTAGAGCAGCTCGACCTCGCGCGGGGTGCATGCGATGCTTTGGCCGGAGAGCTTGACGGAGTAGCGCTCGGGCTGAATCTCCAGATTGCCGTAGGTCAGCGTCGTCAGGTGCTCCTCACGGCTGCTGTCGGCGCTGGCGCTCGTGCGGCGCAGGACGGCCTTGATGCGGGAGACGACCTCGCGCGGGGAGAAGGGCTTGACGATGTAGTCGTCCGCGCCCATCTCAAGGCCCAGAATCCGGTCGATCTCCTCGCCGCGCGCGGTCAGCATGATGATGGGCAGCTGGCTGTCGCGTCGCACGGCCTGACAGACCTCCATGCCCGTCATGCCCGGCATCATCTGATCCAGCAGCATCAAATCGAAATGCTCGCTCTTGATCATCTCGAGCGCCTGCTTGCCGTCGTAGGCGGAGTCGTGCGCAAATTCTTCGTTGTCCAGATACAGCGAAAGCGACTGATGGACGATCGGGTCGTCGTCGCAGATTAAAATACGCGTGTTTTTGCTCATGGCGGATCACCTCTAGCATGCAGTATACCGCGCGCATGTGACGCGAATGTGTCGCGGAAGGGAAATCGCTTTGTCAGATCGAGGGCATCAGCGCGATGCGTACGGCGGCCTTGGCGTACGGAACGAGCTCGGCGTCAAACGCGGTGCTCATATCCACGTCGCCCAGCGCGATCGGCGGCTGGTCGCAGCTCACGCCGCGCATGCCCCAGCGGGGGAGCGGCACGAGGCGGGTTTTGACGGTCACGCCGGTTTCACAGACGGCGGCCTCGAGCGGCGCGGTCTGCGGCAGGGCGGCGCCGAAGCCGGGATCGGCCTGCATGCGCATCACATCGCCGTCGGCCTCGCCGGTGTGCTTGGGGGCGTAGACAAAGCGCAGCGGGCCGCGCGAAACGCCCACGGCCTGATGGAAGCCCGGCACGCGGGTCACGGTCATCGGCAGCGTGAGCAGCAGCTCGTCGCCGTCATGCCACTGGCGGTTGACGGTCAGCAGCTTGCCCGCGGGCGCGGTGATGATCTCGCCGGAGACGGCGCAGGTCGCGCCCTTGGCCCAGGCGGGGATGTGCAGATAGAGCGGGAAGGCGGTCTCTTTTTCCACGTGCACGGAGATCTTGACCGAGCCGGACGCGGGATAATCGGAGGCGACATTCAGGCGCACGCCCACGCCGCCGAGGCGGTAGCGCACGGAGCAGGGCGCATAGCCCATCGCGCACAGGCCGTCGTCGCGGGTGAGCAGCCACTGATTCTGCGCAAAGCGCGGCCACGCGGCCAGCAGCGCACACAGGGCGTCGCCATCCTCGAGGGAGAACAGGTTCGCGTTCTCGCCGGAGAGCGGGAAGCGGGCCTCGCGGCTGACGCGCGTCTGGTTGGCCTGCTGCACGGGCTGCACGGCGCGTTCGTCGGCAGAGAAGGCGGCGTCAATGGCGTTGTACATGAGCGCCTCGAGCTGGTCGGCGCCCTGCTCATTGCCGGGGCAGGTGAGCAGCGCCTCCAGCGAGGACGCGAGCTCGCATGCGGCGACGGCGGACACGCCGCGGCTGGGATGCGTGCCGGCGAGCAGCGGGTCGCCCGTGATCGCGCCGGTGATCGAGCCGTGCGCCTTGTTCATGCGGGCCAGACCCGCCTCCGGGGCGGAGAGGTGCTTACCGGAACCGGTCAGGATGCCCGCGTACATGCTCGCGCGCAGGCCCTCGCACAGGTTCGCGGCGTCGGCGGTGCGCAGCAGGTTGTGGACGTAGCCGCCCTCGTCCTCGCTGTCCATTGCGGCGGCGACGGCCTCCTCGCTGAGTGTGCGCGAGATGGGCGTGCGGTGCGGGAAGGCGTGGAAGAGCGTCGTGTAGTCCGCGCCCTGCGAAAGCAGCGTCGTGAGCACGGAGAGCACGGCCTTCTGGCCGGTGATGTTGTAAAGGAAGATGCCGGATTCCAGCGTGTCGGCGGCGTGCATGGCGTCGCTCGCGGAGAGGGGCGCATCGGCCAGCGTGTCGCGCAGATACTTCATATAGCGCAGCATGAAGGTGAGCATGCGCTTTTCGCCGGTCATGGTATAGGCATGGGCGACGGCGCGCAGCATCCTGCCGCGTGCGGCAAAGCTCTCATCCGCACCGAAGCTGCCGTCCTCGCGCTGGCTGTCGATGACGGCGTTTACAAGGCGCAGGGCCTCGCGGCGAAGCTCCTCGTCGCCCAGCAGCGCGCCGGTTAAAAGCATGGCGTCCAGCAGCTCGGGCGCGCGCATGCCGGAAGGGAGCGTGCCGCCGAAGAAGACGCTGCCCTCGCCGGACTCGGGGAAGACCGAGGCGCAGCGGGAGAGCAGGCCGCCGCGAAGGGAAATCAGCCTGTCGCGCAGCGCGCCCTGTGCGGTGATCGCGCCTGCGGGGAGCGGCGCAAAGCGGCCCGGCGCAAGCGGCGCGCGGGCGAAAAACGTGCGGGTCAGCATACAAAAACCTCCTTGGGATATAACGGTCAAAAACCAAAAGCCGGTGCGCCTGCCGCGCGGGCGGCTCGCCGGGTGCATATGTTTCTACGAGTTATAGTTTACAACGTGCGCGCGCGAAAATCAACCGCCAAAGCCGCCTGAATTGCACTGACCCGACAGCAAATTTTTGTGCCGGTGTTTACATATTGTGAAATTCTTTGACCAATGAGGCGGAAGCTGTTGAAAAAAGGACGCTTTTCGGGTACAATGAAGGCAGCAATTACCGCTTGAGGGAGGCTTTTGTCATGAGCACAGCTGCGAAGGAGCGCACCGTGAAGAAATTGAAAATCCTTGAGTACGACCCGAATCTTTCGGCGTTTGAGGGCGATCTGAACGACCGCATGAAGCGCTACAAGCTGCGCAAGAAGCAGCTGCTGGCCAAAGGACAGACGCTCAAGGATTTTGCGAGCGGCCATCTTTACTACGGCTTCCACAAGACGAAGACGGGCTGGGTGTATCGCGAGTGGGCCCCGGCGGCCGAGGCGATGCACCTCATCGGCGATTTCAACGGCTGGAATCGCGAGAGCCATCCGATGAAGAATATCGGCGAGGGCAACTGGGAGATCGAGCTCAAGGGCGTGCGCACGCTGGCGCACCTCTCGCGCGTGAAGGTCGCCGTGACCAGCTTCGGCAAGACCGAGGACCGCATCCCGCTCTACGCCAAATACGTCAAGCAGGACAAGGAGACCAAGACGTTCAGCGCGGTGATCTGGAACCCGCGCAAGGCGTTTGAGTGGACCGACGCGAACTTCAAGCCCAAGCGCAACGTGCCGCCGCTGATCTACGAGGCGCACGTGGGCATGGCGACCGAGGAGGAGCGCGTGGGCACATACCTCGAGTTCATGCGCGACATGCTGCCCCGCATCAAGAACGACGGATACAACACCGTTCAGCTGATGGCGATCATGGAGCACCCGTACTACGCGTCCTTTGGCTATCAGGTGGCGAACTTCTTTGCCGCGTCCTCTTGGTATGGCACGCCGGACGACCTCAAGGCGCTCATCAACCGCGCGCACGAGCTGGGCATTTCGGTGCTGCTTGACCTCGTGCACAGCCACGCGGTCAAGAACACCGCCGAGGGCATCAACTGCTTCGACGGCACGAACGGCCAGTTCTTCAAGGAGGGCGACGCGGGCAATCACCCGGCGTGGGACTCCAAGGTCTTTGACTACGGCAAGACGGGCGTCATCCACTTCCTGCTGTCCAACATCAAGTTCTGGATGGAGGAATATCACTTCGACGGCTTCCGCTTTGACGGCGTGACGAGCATGATCTACCTCGACCACGGCCTGGGCAGCGCGTTCACCGATTACCGCATGTATTTCTCGATGAACACGGACGTCGACGCGATCACGTATCTGCAGCTGGCAACCGAGCTGATCCACGACATCAAGCGCGGCAGCGTCGCCATCGCCGAGGAGATGAGCGGCATGCCGGGCATGTGCCTGCCGATCAAGGACGGCGGCGTCGGCTTTGATTACCGCCTGAGCATGGGCCTGCCGGACTTCTACATCAAGACGATCAAGGAAAAGCAGGACGGCGACTGGAACATGGGCAAGCTCTATTACGAGCTGATCTCCCGCCGCCCGGGCGAGAAGTGCATCGCCTACGCCGAGAGCCACGACCAGGCGCTCGTCGGCGACAAGACGATCATGTTCAGGCTCGCCGACAAGGAAATGTACTGGGGCATGAACCGCGGCTATGAGAACATGATCGTCGAGCGCGCGGTCGCCCTGCATAAGATGATCCGCCTCGTGACGATTGCCGCGGGCGGCGAGGGTTACCTCAACTTCATGGGCAACGAGTTTGGCCATCCCGAGTGGATCGACTTCCCGCGCGAGGGCAACGGCTGGAGCTTCGCACACGCGCGCAGGCTGTGGTCGCTCGCGGAGAACGGCTATCTGCGCTATGAGCTGCTGGGCAACTTCGACAAGGCGATGATCGAGCTCATCAAGAAGCACAACGTGCTCTCCTACGGCATGCCGCGCTGCCTGCGCCAGCACGAGAGCGACCAGATTCTCGCGTTTGAAAAGGGCGGCTGTGTGTTCGTGTTCAACTTCCACCCGACCAACTCGCAGCAGAGCCTGTTCGTGCCCGCGCCGGAGTTGGGCGACTATCAGGTCGTGCTCTCCAGCGACGACAAGGAATTCGGCGGATATGAGCGCGTGGACAAGAGCGTGGTGTATCACACCTGGGCGCACGATGAGCAGATGGGCGACGGCTTCACGATCTATCTGCCCGCGAGGACGGCGGTCGTGCTGCGCAAAGTGTAATGTAAAGCTGCGGGAGAACAGCGCGAAGCGAAGAGGAGGGTCCGGGAGACTGGTCTCCCGGGCAGGGTCTGGGACGGCAGTCCCGGCGTAACCCCAATGGCGTAAGCCTTTCCCAAAAAGTCAGGGAGCGAAGCATCACCTGACGCCGCCGATCCGCAAAGCCGCATTGCCCGCATAACCCTTTCCAAAAATTTAAGCAAAACGGGGGTTTCTTCCGAAATACGGGGAAGCCCCCTTTCCCATGAATACGGAGGAAAATGATGGCTACCATCCTGATTCTCAGCGACATCACGGGCCGCAGCCGCGTCGCCACGCGCATGATGACGGCCGTGCTGGAGGCGCGCGGGCATGAGGTGCTCGCCCTGCCGACGGCGCTGATCTCCAACACGCTCAACCTCGGCAAGAGCGCCAAGCTCGACACGACGGCGTACATGCTCGACGCGCTTGCGGTCTGGGACGAGCTGGGCATACGCTACGACGCGCTGTGCATCGGCTATATCACCGGCATGGCGCAGGCGAATGTGCTCGCCAAAGTCGCCGATGATGCGCGGGCGCGCGGCGTGCTCACCGTGCTCGACCCGATTTTGGGCGACAGCGGGGCGATGTACAAGTCCGTCACGCGCGAACAGGCCGGCGGCTTCGCCATGCTCTGCAAACACGCCGACCTGATCCTGCCCAACGTGACCGAGCTGTGCGCGCTGACCGGTACGCCGTATGAGAATATGAGCGACATGCAGGCCGTCAGCGATGCCATCGACAGGCTCTGTCAGGGTAAGCGGAGCGCGCTGGTCAAGAGCGTGCCGGCGGGCGAGGGGCGCGGGGCGGTCATGGGCTATGACGCGAAGACGGGCTGGCCGGTGATGGTCGGGTATGACAAAATCGCCGGGCCGTCGAGCGGGGGCACGGGCGACCTGTTCGCGGCGATGGTGATCGACAGCCTACTCGCAGGCAAGCGCCTTGAAGACGCGGCGGGCGACGCGGCGGCGCACATCGCGGCCCAGCTCACCGGCGACGAGACGAGCATTCTGCCCAAAATCTGAATGAATTTCGGAATTCCCATAAATCCTATTGACGTAGTGTGAATTGAGTGCTATACTGTCCTCTGTAAGATAACCCCAACAAATCGGGGCCGGTCGGGAGGGATGAGCATGATGATCTCCACCAAGGGGCGCTATGCGCTGCGCATCATGGTGGATCTCGCCAAGCACGACGGCGACGCGCCGGTCTGCGTGCGCGAAATCGCCCAGCGGCAGGACATCTCCGGCAAATACATGGAGCAGATCATCAGCGTCCTGACGCGCGCGGGGCTGCTCAGAAGCGTGCGCGGCGCGCAGGGCGGCTATCATCTGGCGCATCCGCCGCAGGAGATCAGTGTGGGCATGATCCTGCGGGCGACCGAGGGCGACCTCGCCCCGGCGGAATGTGTCGCGCACGGTGCTGTGCATTGCTCAAGGAGCGGCGCATGCCCCAGCCGCGCGGTGTTCGAGAAGGTTTACAGCGCGATCAACGGCGTGATCGACGGCGTGACGCTGACCGACCTGATGAACAGCGGCGCGGAATGTCTGTTTGAAGCAGACGGCGCGAACGATGCCGAAAACGGCTGAACATGGAAATATCGCAGAAAAGAGAGGCTGTACAGCATGATTTACATGGATAATGCGGCGACGACGAGGATGGACGAGCGCGTGTTCGAGGCGATGCGCCCGTACATGCTCGAGCAGTTCGCCAACTCCGCAGGCACATACGGCTTTGCCTCCGTGAGCTCGCAGGCGGTGGAGAAGGCCCGCAAGCAGGTCGCGTTCGTCATCGGCGCGAAGGCGAGCGAGATTTACTTCACCAGCGGCGGCACAGAGAGCGACAACTGGGCGCTCAAGGGCGCGGCAAAGGCGCTTGAGGGCAAGGGCAAGCACATCATCATCAGCGCCATCGAGCATCACGCGATTCTCCACAGCGCGCAGGCGCTCGAGCGCGAGGGCTTTGAGGTTACGGTGCTGGGCGTCGATTCTGACGGCGTGGTGACGCCCGAGAAGGTCGAGAGCGCGATTCGCCCGGACACGATCCTTGTGTCCATCATGGCGGCGAACAACGAGATCGGCACCATCGAGCCGATTGAGGCAATCGGCGCGGTCTGTAAGAAATACGGCGTGCTCTTCCACACGGATGCGGTGCAGGCATTCGGCCACATCCCGCTCGATGTGGAGGCGATGCACATCGACATGCTCTCCGCGAGCGCGCACAAGTTCCACGGCCCCAAGGGCGTGGGCATGCTCTACGTGCGCAGGGGCGTGAAGCTCACGCCGTTCATGGACGGCGGCGCGCAGGAGAAGAAGCGCCGGGCCGGTACGACGAACGTGCCGGGCATTGTGGGCATGGGCGCGGCGGCGGAGCTCGCCAAGGCAAATCTTGACGAGTCGATGAAAAAGATGAGCGCCGTGCGCGACCACCTGATCGCCCGCATCGAATCTGAGATCCCGCATGCCAGGCTCAACGGCCACAGGACGAACAGGCTACCGGGCAATGTCAACTTCTGCTTCCGCTTCATCGAGGGCGAGGGCATGCTCATGCTGCTGGACGCGGCGGGCATCTGCGCCTCGAGCGGAAGCGCCTGCACGAGCGGCTCGCTCGATCCGTCGCATGTGCTGCTGGCCATCGGTCTGCCGCATGAAATCGCGCACGGCTCGCTGCGCCTGTCGCTGAGCGAGGCGACGACGATGCAGGAGGCCGACGAGGTCGTCGATGCGCTCAAGGGGATCATCCCGAGGCTGCGCAGCATGTCGCCGCTGTATGAGGACTTCGTCCGCAACGAAAATAAGTAAACCTGCGGCAGAGCGCCGGCCCATACACAGACCAATTTTCAAATTCAACTCACCCGGAGGGATCGATATGTACACCGAAAAAGTGATGGATCATTTCATGCACCCGCGCAATGTCGGCGAGATCGAGGGCGCGAGCGGCGTGGGCACCGTGGGCAACGCCAAGTGCGGCGACATCATGCGCATCTATCTGGACATCGACGAGAATCAGGTCGTGCGCGACGCAAAGTTCAAGACCTTCGGCTGCGGCGCGGCGATTGCGACCAGCTCGATGGCGACCGAGATGATCATCGGCAAGACCGTGCAGGAGGCGCTCGCCGTGACCAACAAGGCCGTCATGGACGCGCTGGGCGGTCTGCCGCCGGTGAAAGTGCATTGCTCGCTGCTGGCGGAGCAGGCCGTGCACGCCGCGCTGTGGGACTACGCGCAGAAGAACAACATCAGGATCGAGGGCCTCGAGCCGCCGGTCGACGATGTGGACGAGCTTGACCACGAGGAAGACGAGGAATAATCGCGCAAACGGGGCCGGCGGTTTCGCCGGTCCTTTTTGTATGCCGAATGATCCAAAACCTTGATTTTTTCCATTTGTGCGCGGCGGCATATTATGTTATGATGAAATACAGAAAGGAAGTGCGCCTATGTTCATCAAAAAGCTGAAGGGGCAGGTCGTCTGCGGCCTGCATGAGCCGGTCGTGACCACGCCCAAGGGCAAGCTGCGCGGGCTGAAGAGCGACGGCACGTACATCTTCCGCGGCATCAAATACGCCGACGCGAAGCGCTATTGCATGCCCAAGCCGGTTGCGCCGTGGGAGGGCGTGAAGGATGCGATCATATACGGCCTCGTCTGCCCGGAGATCCGCGCGAATGTGCCGGGCGATCAATACACCGTGCCGCATGTGTTCTATCCCGCGCATGAGGACTGCCAATACCTCAATGTCTGGACGAAATCGCTCGACCCGAACGCTAAGCGGCCCGTCATGGTCTGGCTGCACGGCGGCGGATTCTCGACCGGCTCGGGCATCGAGCATTACGCATACGACGGCGAGGAGCTCGCGGCGTTCGGCGACGTGGTCGTCGTGACGCTTAACCACAGGCTCAATGTGCTGGGCTATCTCGATCTGAGCGCGTACGGCGAACAGTACGCCCACAGCGGCAACCTCGGCATGCACGACATCGTCGCTGCGCTGCGCTGGGTGAAGGAGAACATCGCGTGCTTTGGCGGCGACCCGGATTGCGTGACGGTCTTCGGCCAGTCGGGCGGCGGCGGAAAGGTGCTCACGCTCATGCAGATGCCCTCGGCGGACGGGCTGTATCACAGGGCCATTGTGCAGAGCGGCGTCATCGTGCCGGAGGCGGGCGAGGTCGTGCGCGCACGGAACAGGCGTGTGGCGGAGCTCGTGCTCGATGAGCTGGGCATCGCGCCGCAGGACGCAAAGAGGATCGAGACCGTGCCGTGGCGCGCGCTGGCAAAGGCGGCGAACAGGGCGAATCTGCGCGTCAACCGCGAGCAGGGCTGCGGCTTCATGTGGGCGCCCGTGCCGTACGGCGACGACTACGCGGGCTATACGTTTGAGGTGGGCTTCCGCGCGCAGACGCAGGGCATCCCGGTGATGTGCGGCACGGTGTTCTCGGAGTTCACCAGCAACAGCGGCGTGATCATCGGCGACCGCGACAAGAACAGCTGGGACGCGGCGACCACGGCGGCGCACATGGCTGCGCATTACGGCGAGCGCGCGGAGGGCATCGCGCGGGCGTTCGCGGCGGCGTATCCCGGCAGGAACCCGGCGGACGCGCTGTTCGCCGACGGCGTGTTCCGCGGGCCGACGGTGGAGCTGGCCAAGCTGCGCGCGCAGTGCGGGCCGGTGTACAACTACCTGTTCGACCTCGAGATGCCGTACATGGACGGCACGCTCGCCTGGCACAACGCGGAGATCCCGTACGTATTCCACAACGCGCAGTACATCGAGTCGAGCTACATCCCCGGCGTGTCCGAGGCGCTGCAAGATGCGATGGCGTGCGCGTGGGTCAGCTTCGCGAAGACAGGCGACCCGAATCACGCGGGCATGCCCGCATGGACGGCGGCGAGCGCAGACAGCTGCCCGACGATGATCTTCGGCAGGGAGACGCGGCAGGCTGTCGATCACGACGCGGCGCTGATTGGGGCGCTTCGGGTCAAGCGGACGCTGCCGGACTTCCTCGCGCCCAAGGACGACGAGGACGGGCCGTTCGGGCGGGAAATCTGACGCAAACCGGCATGAAAAAAGGACGTATCCGGGGAGGGTACGTCCTTTTCATATGCGGCAAATCAGACAGAGGCGGCATGCGGCCCGGGCGCATAGAGCGGCAGGACGATGACGGTGAGCGTCGGGTCGCCCGTGTCAAGGCGCAGCACGGCGTCGCGGTTATAAAACAGGCAGAGGCGGCGCTCGACGTTGCGCAGGCCGTAGCTCTCCGCGCCGTCCATGCTGTCCGCGGGCGGGCTGGAGGAAAAGAGGCTGTCCCAGCGGGCCTGCGTAAAATGCGCGCCGGTGTCGGCGATGCAAAGCTCGATGAGGCCGTCCTCGCCCGCACGGGTGTAAATGCGGATGGCGCCGCTGCCGCTGTCGTTGTCGCTTTCCAGCAGGCCGTGGATCAGCGCGTTTTCCACAAGCGGCTGAAGCGTCAGCTTGGGCAGCATACAGCTCATCGCACGCGGCACGGTGTCGATGTCCAGCGTGTAGGCGGACTGATAGCGCGCGTTGGCGATGGCAAAATAGCGCCGCACGATCTCAAGCTCCGTCTCCAGCGGGAGGACGTCGCTGCCATTGCTCAGGCACAGGCGATAGAATTTCGTGAGGTTCTGTACGGTGCGCTCGACCTTCTCGGGCTGATTGAAGCGCGCCATCCAGTTGATCGCTTCCAATGTATTATAGAGGAAATGCGGCTTGACCTGCGCCTGCATGGCGAAGATCTCGAGGCGGCGCAGCTCGCTCTCGTGCTGCGTCTGCTGGCGGATGAGCGCGTCGATGCGGTCGAGCATGGCGTTGTGCACGCGGATGAGCTCGCCCAGCTCGTCGGGATGATCGGGCGGGAAGCGGTCAGGCGTGATCTCGCTGGCGGTCAGCGCGCCCTCGGCGTAGCGCTGCACGTGCGCATGGAACAGGCGGATGCGCGTGCTCGTGGACCAAATGATCGGCAGCGCGCAGAGCATGCCGGTCAAAATGAGCAGCAGGCCGATCCACAGGATAAATGCCGTGCTGCGCAGGGTGATGCGCGAGAGGATGTCGTGATGCACGACGAAGCACAGCAGCCAGCCGGAGCCCGGAAGCCGTCTGTGGCTGACGGTCGTGACGCCGGTTTGGAAGGTGTGCAGATCGTTGGCGGCAAAGCCCGTGCGCTGGGACGTGGTCAGGCCGGAAAGGTAGTCCGGCGCATCGACCGGCACGCCGCTCATGGCGATGAGCTCGCCCTCGGGCGACTCGAGATAGGCCGTGACGTATTCGCCGGAGCGGACGGGAAGCAGCAGGCGCTCCAGCGCCGACGTGCGGATGTCCACGCGAAGAAGGCCGATGAGGGTGGTGCGCATCTCGGTGGAGCGGATGGGCGTGAGAAGCGCGGGGTCGTCCGCGCCAAGCGCCTGAGCGCTGTAAAACCTGTGCCAGCCCCAGCCGCTCATGGCGCTTTGAAACCACGGCGTATCGCGCACGTCCTGCATGCGCGGCAGGCGGGAGGTCGAGTCGCCGTGCGCGCCGCCGGTATCGACGTACAGGCGGGAGAAGTAGTCGTCCGATCCGTCGGACATCAGATACACCAGCGGCATCAGCGTGCTCATGGCGGCCTGCGCGGCGGGCGCGGAGAGCGTGGGCATGGCCTCCATCAGCTCGAGTGCGTCGTTGTTGCTCTGCACGAGCGTATTCAGGCGAAGCATGCGCTTTTCAAAGCGGTCCAGCTCGGTGTAGCTTAACTGCATGTCGGCCTCGGCGGACTGCATGGCGTTATCGAAGGCGACGCGGGAAAAATAGCCGCCGACGAACAGGAAGCTGACCACGAATGTCAAAAGCAGCACGCTCATGGCGATGATGTATTTGGTGCGGATGGAGCAGGCGGAAAGGCGGCGAAACGGATTTTTCACGGCGCATCGTCTCCTTCGCGGCCCTGCGTCTGGGCGTACCGGTAATCGTTGGGCGATGTCTTCATGTGCTTGCGGAATTGCTTGGAAAAGTAATTTGCGCTGGAAAAGCCCGTGCGCGCGGCGACATCGGCGATGGAAAGGTTTGTCTCGCGCAGCAGGCGGCAGGCGGCCTCCATGCGCACGTCGTTGATGACGGGGCGGATGTTGAGGCCGGTGTCGTTTTTGAATGTCGCGCCCAGATACACCGTGCTCAGGTGGACGTCGCTTGCAAGGCTTTCCACAGAGAGCGTAGGATCGGCATAGCTTTCGGCGATGCGGGTGAGCACGAGGCGCGTGGCGTGGCTGTAAGCGGGATCGTCCGGGTCGGGCAGGGAGGCGAAGCGCTCGGTGACGGCCTCCTTTTCGCGCAGGGAAGCCAGAAGCAGGCTGTCCTTGCGGCGCATGACAGCCTTTCGCACGACGGCGGAGAGCTCCGGCAGACGGATGGGCTTTTCCAGATACGCGACGGTCGACAGGCGGATGGCCTGCATCAGATATTCCTTGTCGGAGTAGCTGCTCATGATGATGATCTGGCAGAACGGGTCCTCGCGGCGCAGCTGCTCGGCGAGCTCCAGACCGGAGACGTGCGGCAGGCGGATATCGGTCAAAAGAATATCCGGCTTCTGGGCGAGCATGCGCTGACCCTCGCGCCCGCTGCCCGCGCAGAGCACCTCGCTGATGCCCAGAGAGACCCAGGGTGTGGTATCCAGTATGCCCTGGCGCGTGTAATATTCATCCTCGACCAATAGCAATTTCATCTAGAATTCACCTGCTTTCCCAAGTATATTTTACGATAAAATCTTTAATTTTGAAACGCAAAAGTGAAAATTTCATGAAAAAATACCCAAAATCTTGTGTTTTTCTCCTTTTGGCATATTCTGTGTAAATGATACAATAAAAACACAAAAATGTGTGTGGGAGGATGAAGACGATGAAAAAGAGCACAAACGCCGCCGCAGCGGACCTGAGGGCTGCGCCGCGCAGGCGTTCGATTCTGCATACGATTCGCAAACATTGGATACTGTTCCTGATGCTGCTTCCGGCGGTGGCGTATGTTCTGGTCTTCTGCTATGCGCCGATGACGGGCATCGTGCTCGCCTTCAAGCGCTATCAGCATGCGGGCGGCATATACGGCTCCCCGTGGGTTGGCCTGGCGAATTTCAAATTCCTGATGGTATCCAACAAGCTGGGCATGGCAACGGTCAATACGATTCTGTATAACATCGCGTTCATCCTGCTGGGCGTCGTCTTTGAGATGGGCAGCGCGATCCTGCTCAACGAGCTGTTCAGCAAGAAATTCAAAAAGGTCGCGCAGACCTTCATGTTCCTGCCGTATTTCATCAGCTGGGTCGTGGCGGGCGCGATCATCTACAACATCTTCAACTTCGAGCGCGGCGTATTCAACAACGTGCTCACGGGGATGGGGCTTGAGCCCTTCGACCTGTACAACACGCCGCAGGCATGGCCGTTCGTGCTGATCTTCCTCAAGCTCTGGAAGGGCACGGGCTACGGCTCTGTGGTGTATCTGGCGGCGATCACGGGCCTTGACCAGGAGATGTTCGAGGCGGCGACCATCGACGGCGCGAACGTCTGGCAGCGCATCCGCCACATCACGATCCCCTCGCTGATCCCCACGATGATGATCCTCGTGCTGCTGGCCGTGGGCAACATCTTCCGCGGCGACTTCGGCCTGTTCTATCAGACGGTCAAGAGCAGCGCGCTGCTGCAGCCGACGACGGAGATCATCGACACCTACGTCTTCAAGCTCCTCATCAACGACGGCAACATCGGCGTCTCCGCGGCGGCGGGCCTGTATCAGTCGGTGCTGTGCTTCATCACCATCAACGTGTGCAACTGGCTGGTCAAGCGCGTTCAGCCTGACTACGCGCTGTATTAAGAAAGGAGGAAGCGACGATGTCCGCTCAGAGAGCCGCGAAAAAGCATCATCACCTCGAGCGCCGCGTATGGACAAGCGACGTGATCGCGCTCAACGCATTGGGCTATGTGCTCATCGGCGTGTTTGCGCTTTTGTGCCTGTTCCCGTTCTATCTGATCATCGTGGGTTCCTTCACGCCGGAGAACTCGCTGATCCGCGAGGGCTATCCCATTTTGCCGCGCGCGTTTGATCTGTCGAGCTACGCGCTGTGCCTCAAGAACCCGGAGAGCGTGCTGATCGCCTACGCCAACACGATCGGCGTGACGGCCGTGGGCACGCTGGTGGCCGTGTTCCTGGCGACGATGACGGGCTACGTGCTCAGCCGTCAGGACTTCCCGTACCGCAACGGCTTCTCGTTCTTCTTCTTCTTTACGACGCTGTTCAGCGGCGGTCTCGTGCCGTGGTATATGATGTGCACGCGCTATCTGGGCCTGAAGAATTCGTACTTCGGCCTGATCCTGCCGCTGTGCTTCTCGGTGTGGAACACGATCATCGCCAAGTCGTTCATGAGCGGCCTGCCCGCGGCGATCACGGAATCGGCCAAGATCGACGGCGCGAACGACTTTGAGATCTACGTCAAGCTGATCCTGCCGCTGTGCAAGCCGCTGATCGCGACGCTGTCGCTGTTCTCGGCGCTGGCGTATTGGAACGACTGGTACAACTGCATGCTGTTCGTCACGAACGAGAACATGTTCAACCTGCAATACTACTTGCAGCGCATGCTCGGCAGCGCGCAGGCGATGCGCATGGTGGCCGAGAAATCGGGCATGGCGCTCCCGTCCGTGCCGCTGGAGGGCATGAAGATGGCGATGACGGTCATCGCCACCGGCCCGATCGTGCTGCTGTATCCGTTCGTGCAGCGCTACTTCGTCAAGGGCCTGACCATCGGCGCGGTCAAGGGCTAAGACATACATGCGATATGAAGGGAACGGCGTGTTCCCTGAATATAATCAAAAGGAGGATATCTACCATGAAAAAGCTGCTTTCCCTCGTGCTGGCGCTGTGCGTGATGCTCTCGTGCATGGCCGTGCCGGCGATGGCGGAGCTCGACCCGTCCGTGAAGATCACGGCGACGCCGGAGATGTACGCCAACACCGACCTTAGCGACGAATACACCGTCATCATGTACCTCATCGGCGACAAGCCCAATGACTGGCAGGTCGTCGAGGACAAGGTCAATGAGTATCTCAAGCCGTTCAACACCCGCCTGTCCACCCAGTTCATGAGCTGGGCCGACTATCAGACGATGTACTCCCTGACCCTCTCCAGCGGCGATCAGGTCGACCTGATCTTCACCGCGCCGTGGTGCTATATGTATACCGAGGCGGCGAAGGGCAGCTTCGTGACGCTGAGCGAGGAGTTCATCGAGAAGTACATGCCGCTGAGCAAGCAGTATCAGGCCGAGGCGAGCTGGGACGAGACGACGCTCAGCGGCAGCACCATCGCCGTTCCGTCCAACGTCGCCGCGCCGCAGGGCAAGCTGGTCGGCATCCGTCAGGATCTGGCCGAGAAGCACGGCATCACCGAGCTGAACACCTGGGATGACTACATGAACTTCATGATCACCATCGCCGAGAAGGAGACGCCGGAGAGCGGCATCTACGCGCTGGCTTCCAGCGGCGGCAACCCGGAGCTCTGGGAGATCTACCGCCAGGACTACGACACGATGTATGTCTACAACAACAACGACCTGAACTTCATGTACGTCTATGACGGCGAGACGCTGCCGACCAAGGAGGACATCAAGCTCGCCTACGAGTTCGACTGCTACCGCGACTTTGCCAAGGACATGAAGAAGCTGGCCGACGCGGGCTGCTGGAGCCGTTCTGCGCTGACCAACACCATCAGCGATGAGGAGGCCTTCGCCGCGCTGCAGGGCGCTTCCATCCCGTGGAACATGTCGATCTTCACCTACATGGAGAACGCCGAGAAGACCGAGGGCGTCGTCTGCGCCGCGTATGATCTGACCAAGGATCACTTCGTGGGCTGCGAGGCGTATTCCAACAATGCGATGGCCATTGCCTCGTCCTCCCGCAATCCGGAGCGCGCCGCGATGGTGCTCGACCTCATCAAGTTCGACACCTACCTCAACCGCCTGATGATCCTGGGCGTGGAGGGCGTGCACTACAACATCAACGAGGAAACCGGCGAGTACACCGCCGCCGAGAAGGTCGCGGACTTCCCAGTGTTCGGCCCGTCCGTCTCCTGGGCGATCAAGAACGGCAACCTGACCGAGGCCGGCGTGCCGGAGCGCGAGCAGAAGATCACCGACGGCTGGATGACCCGCGTGAAGACCAACCCGACGATCACCTTCGTCTTTGACGACACGAACGTGAGCATGTACACCTCCGCGGTGTCCAGCGTGCTCAGCGAGTACGTCGGCATGCTCCAGCTGGGTCTTGTGGACGATGTGGACGCGACCATGGACGAGATGATCGCGCGCTGCTACGAGGCCGGCCTGCAGGAGGTCATCGACGAGCTGTACAGGCAGTACGACGAGTGGTACGCCACGCGCCAGTAATTGCATAACGACGCAAGCTGTGAAGCAATGATGTGAGCAGGGGGAGCGGGCGCGGCCTGCTTCCCCTGTTTTCATTGCGGCAGAGGAGGAAGCGATATGGAAGCATTTTTTCACGATGCGCAGGGCGTGCGCCAGGAGGCGTTCTTCGGCTTTGACTGGCAATTCGCCCTGACGGACAGCGCCGCCATGCCCGGCGAGGACGCGGGCTGGCGCGCCGTTCAGCTCCCGCACGACTGGTCGGTCGATTATCCGGTCGACGAGGCTGCGCCCAGCTGCGGCTCCGGCGGATACGCGCGCACGGGCATCGGCTGGTATCGCCGGGCGTTTACGGCGCACAGGCGCGCGGGCGAGCGCTATGCCTTGCGCTTTGACGGCGTATACATGAACTGCGATATCTGGCTCAACGGCGTGCACGTAGGCGGCCACATCTACGGCTACACGAGCTTCGAGCTGGACATCACTGACGCGATGCTGGGCGGCGAAAACGCGCTGCTTGTGCGCGTTGACAACAGCCATCAGCCCGGCTCGCGCTGGTACACCGGCAGCGGCATCACACGCGACGTGTGGCTCGTGCGCTGCAAAGATCAGCACATCAGGCCGTGGGGCGTGTTCGTCACGACGCCGCGCATCACGGACGGGCAGGCCGATGTGCGCGTGCAGACGGAGATCCTCGGCTGCGGCGAGGGCGACGGCATCCGCCTGACCGCCGAGATCATGGACGGGGAAACCGTCTGCGCCTGCGATGAGAAGGCCGTCGCGGCGAAAGACCCGATCTGCGCCTATCAGACGCTTGCGCTCCAAAATCCGCACCGCTGGGACGTGGACGATCCGCACCTGTATGCGCTGCGCCTGACGCTTTGCGTGAACGGCGAGGTCTGCGACGAGGTGACGCTGCGCTTCGGCGTGCGCGAGATCGCATACAGCGCCCAAAACGGCTTTGCGCTCAACGGCCGCAAGCTGATTCTGCGCGGCGTCTGCCTGCATCACGACGGCGGCTGCGTGGGCGCGGCTGTGCCCAAGGCCGTCTGGCGCAGGCGGCTGGGCGTCATGAAGGAGATGGGCGTCAACGCGCTGCGGTGCAGCCACAACCCGCCCGACCCGGCGCTGCTCGACCTCGCGGATGAGATGGGCTTCTGTGTCATGGACGAGGCGTTTGACGAGTGGCACGCCATGAAGGGCAAGGAGTTCGGCTCCAACACGCACGAGAGCCGGGGCTATTCCGAGTGGTTTGACACGTGCGCCCGCGCGGATATGACCGCCATGGTCGAGCGCGACCGCAACCACCCGTCCATCGTCATGTGGTCCATCGGCAACGAGGTGCACGAGCAGGTCATCCCCGGCGGCTTTGAGATCGCGCGGATGCTGGCGGGCATCTGCCACGGGCTTGACCCGACGCGCCCGATCACGCAGGCCTGCGACCAGGTGAAGGCCGAGCCGAGGATGGCGGACGAGCGGTTCCTCAATGAGCTGGACATCGTCGGCGTCAACTACATCGACCGCTGGCGCGAGCGCACGGAGACGTTCTTTGACGAGGAAAAGATCGAGCATCCGGACTGGTTGCTGATGGGCACGGAGGACGTGGCCGTCAACGGCGCGCGCGGCGATTACCGCCTGAAAACCGAGGACAGCGTATGGGGCCGCACGCCGTATTTCGCCAAGTCGCTCAAGGCCGAAAAGCTCTGGAAATACGTGCGCACGAGGCCGTTTGTCATCGGCGATTTCATGTGGACGGGCATCGACTATCTGGGCGAGTGCTTCTGGCCGGACAAGGGCAGCAACGCGGGCGCCGTGGACACCTGCGGCTTCCCGAAGGACGGGTTCTACTTCTACCAGTCCATCTGGCGCGAGGACAAGCCCGTGCTGCACGTGTTCCCGCACCTCAATCTGCCGCTCGAGCCGGGGATGATCTATCCCGTCGTGGCGTACACGAACTGCCACAGCGTCGAGCTGATCGCCGGCGGCAGGAGTTACGGCGTGAAGGCATACGAATTCCCGAATCAGGGCATGACGCAGTGCTGGGCGCACTTTGACCGCCCGCTCAGCCCGATCACGACCAACGACCTGCACCTTGCGTGGGACGTGCCGTTCACCGGCGGCGAGCTCGTTGCCATCGGCCGCGATGCGCAGGGCAATGAGATTGCGCGAACGGTCATCCGGCCCGCAGGCGCGCCCGCAAAGCTCTGCGTCAAGGCGGACAGGGCGGAAATTGATGCCGACGGGCGCGACGTCGTGCAGCTGGAAATCGCGCTGCTCGATGCGGTGGGCATCGTCGTGCCGGACGCGGACAGGGAAATCCGCGTGAGCGTCGAGGGCGGCGAGCTGCTGGGCATGGACAACGGCCGCGCCGACGACCACACGCTGTATCGCTGCGGCCATCGCGACACGTTCCGGGGTCTGGCGTATGCCGTCGTGCGTGCGCCGCGCGAAGCCGGGATGATGCGCATCGCCGTGCATGCGGACGGGCTTGAGGCGGTGAGCGTCGAGGTGGCGGCGAAGGCAGCACGCTGAACTTTCGCGGCATAAATAAAAAACGGTGCAATTTCCAAATTTCGGAAATGTGCCGTTTTTTGATGGCGAAAATGCGCATGGCTATGCCTGCCGGGCATGCAATTCTATGTGAAATGAGTATTTGCTATTGTTCGGGCGCGATGCTACAATGAAATCAGATGAAGAGGCGTCAGGCTTTGTCCCCGGCAAACGCGCCCTGCATGGCGGCGAGGAACGCCTCGGCAGCGGGGGAGAAGATCTGATATTTCTTCCAAACGAGGTCGAGGCCCGACTCGATGCGCGGCGTGAGCGGGCGAAAGCACAGGCCGCTGACGTCCATGCCGCCCACGAGGTGGTCAAGCGTCAGCGCGCAGCCCATGCCCTGCTCGACCATGAGCGCGGCGTTGAAGATCAGGTTGTAGGTCGCCACGACGTTCAGCTCGTCGGCGCTGCGGCCCATCCACTGCGGCCAGACGGACGCGAGCTGCGCCTGACGCGAGGCGAGCAGCGGCACGCCGATGAGATCCTCTGCGGAGATGGTCTCCTTGGCGGCGAGCGGGTGATCCTCGCGCATGAGCACGCCCCAAATATCCTTGCCGGGCAGGCGCAGGAATTCATATTTGCTCACGTCCGCAGGCTCAATGAGCACGCCGAAATCGAGCAGGCCGCGGTCAAGGCGCTCCGTGACGCTCTCCGCGTTGCCGCTGAACAGATGGAAGCGGATGCCGGGGTGCTCCTGGCGCAGCGCGACGGCGACCTGCGCGATGCGGCGCATGACGTGCGTCTCGCCCGTGCCGATGTAGATGTCGCCGGTGATCTCGGTGTCCGGCTCGGCGAACTCGCTGGCTGTCTTGTCCATCAGGTCGACGATCTCCTGCGCGCGCTTGCGAAGGCGCATGCCCTCGCGCGTGAGGACGACGGAGCGGTTCGTGCGGATAAAGAGCGTCGCGCCGAGCTCGGCCTCCATCTCGCGGATTTGGCGCGAGAGCGTCGGCTGGCTCAGGTACAGCGACTGCGCGGCGCGGGAAAAGCTCTCCTCGCGGGCGACGGCCAGAAAATAGCGGAGCACGCGGATATCCATAGCATCACCTCAAAGCTGTGTATATGAACATGATACCACATGGGAGCTATGCGCGTAAAGCATATTGCACACGGAAGATTTACAAAAAATTATAGACGGGGGAATTGGATGGGA
>CALVTQ010000031.1 GCA_944362695.1 uncultured Clostridia bacterium | reverse complement strand
GGCGCCGGGGCCGCCGGAGCGGGTGTCAAAGTCGACCGTGCAGTAGATGCAGGTCACGTTGCCGTTCTCGTCGAGGTCGTAAGACTCACACTTGACGATGTACGCGCCCTTGAGGCGAACCTCGCCGTCGGGCTTGAGGCGGAAATACTTCTTGGGCGCATCGACCCTGAAGTCCTCGCGCTCGATGTAGATTTCGCGGGTGAGCGGGACGGTATGCGTGCCCATCTCGGGCTTCTTGGGGTGATTCTCGATCTCGCACAGCTCGGTCTTATCCTCGGGGAAGTTGGTCAAAACGACCTTGACCGGATCGAGCACGGCCATCGCGCGCGGCGCGAAGTCGTTTAAGTCGTTGCGCACGCAGTACTCGAGGAGCTGATGATCGACGACGGAATCGGCCTTGGCCACGCCGATGCGGTCGATGAAATCGCGCACGGCGGCGGTGGTGTAGCCGCGGCGGCGCATACCGGCCAGCGTGGGCATGCGCGGATCGTCCCAGCCGGCGACGTGATGCTCCTCGACGAGCTTGCGCAGCTTGCGCTTGCTCATGACGGTGCCGGTGAGGTTCAGGCGCGCGAACTCGATCTGGCGCGGCTTCTGCTCAAAGCCGCAGACGTTGACGACCCAGTCATACAGCGGGCGATGGATCTCGTACTCCAAAGAGCACAGGGAATGGGTCACGCCCTCCAGCGCGTCTCCGATGGGGTGGGCAAAGTCGTACATCGGATAGATGCACCACTTGTCGCCGGTGCGGTGATGCGTGGCGTACTTGATGCGGTAGATGGTGGGGTCACGCAGGTTGATGTTGGGGGAGGCCATGTCGATCTTGGCGCGCAGCACGCGGCTGCCCTCCGGGAACTCGCCGTTCTTCATGCGAAGGAACAGGTCCATGTTCTCCTCGGGCGTGCGATCGCGGTAGGGCGAGTTCTTGCCCGGCTCCTTGAGCGTGCCGCGATAGGCGCGGATCTCGTCCTTGGAAAGGTCATCCACATACGCAAGGCCGCGGCGGATCAGGTCGAGCGCGAACTCGTAGATCTGATCGTACTGCTCGGAGGCGTAGTAGACATTGCCGTATTCAAAGCCAAGCCAGTGGATGTCATCCTTGATGGCCTCGACGAATTCTTCCTTTTCCTTGGTGGGGTTGGTGTCGTCAAAGCGCAGGTTGCACACGCCGCCGAACTTCTCGGCGGTGGTAAAGTCCACGGCGAGCGCCTTCACGTGGCCGATGTGAAGATAGCCGTTGGGCTCGGGCGGGAAGCGCGTCTGCACGCGGCCGCCGTTCTTGCCCTCGGCGATATCCGCCTTGATGGCCTCCCAGATAAAGTTGGTTTTCTCCTTGATTTCTTCTGCCATGGAAATCCCTCCTGAGAATACTGCTTTGACCAGTATCCATAATAAGACAGTATACTATACGCGCGCCAAGGATACAAGAGATATTGGAAAATATTGACGCAGCGAACAAAATTCGGAATTTGTGCATTGGTCAAACGGGCGAAATCGCACCAAATGGGCCTTTTTGGCTGACTGAGC
This sequence comes from uncultured Clostridia bacterium, assembly GCA_944362695.1. Lineage (GTDB taxonomy): Bacteria > Bacillota > Clostridia > Christensenellales > Aristaeellaceae > Ventricola. The sequence goes on along the minus strand of CALVTQ010000031.1, from coordinate 1,645 downwards.
GTCAAAAAAATGGCAAAAGGTGTTCCTTTTTGGCGGGGGATTGTGTTATAATAAGGCGGTTGCTTATGCAAGACGTCACAAACACCTATTTACAACCACATTCCATAGACAAGGGGGAACTCACAATGCAGTATTCCAAAGAAGTGGAAGAGATGATCTGCGTCGCCAAGGGCCCGCATCACGGCCCCGCTCCCATCCCCGAAGAGGGCAAGTGGATTCAGGCTAAGCAAATCACGGATATTTCCGGCTACACCCACGGTGTGGGCTGGTGCGCTCCGCAGCAGGGCACCTGCAAGCTGTCCCTGAACGTCAAGAACGGCGTCATCGAGGAGGCGCTGGTGGAGACCATCGGCTGCTCCGGCATGACCCACTCCGCCGCGATGGCCAGCGAGATCCTGCCCGGCAAGACCATCCTTGAGGCGCTGAACACCGACCTGGTGTGCGACGCCATCAACACCGCCATGCGCGAGCTGTTCCTGCAGATCGTCTACGGCCGTACCCAGTCTGCGTTCTCCGACGACGGTCTGCGCATCGGCGCCGGCCTTGAGGATCTGGGCAAGGGCCTGCGCTCCATGGTCGGCACCATGTACGGCACCCGCGCCAAGGGCACCCGTTACCTGGAGATGACCGAGGGCTACGTGCTCAAGATGGCCCTTGACAAGGACAACCAGGTCTGCGGCTATCAGTTCCTGTCCCTGGGCAAGATGATGGACGCCATCAAGAAGGGCATGTCCCCGAACGAGGCGTACGAGAAGAACATCGGCACCTACGGCCGCTTCAAGGCCGAGGACGGCGCCGTCAAGTGGATTGATCCGCGTACTGACAAAGAGGACTAATTAGAAGGAGGCGTACGTAAAATGGCTCTGTTTGAAAACTATGAAGGTCGTATGCCCCAGCTCCAGCCCGTTCTGGACAAGTACGGCTTCAAGGACTTTGATGACGTCAAGGCCTTCAACAACTCCAAGGGTGTGGACGCCTACTCCATCGTGGAGAGCACCCAGCCCATCTGCTTTGAGAACGCCAAGTGGGCCTACGAGCTCGGCGCTGCCATCGCCATGAAGGAAGGCGTGAAGACCGCCGCCGAGGCCGCCAAGCTGATCGGCGTGGGCCTGCAGGCCTTCTGCATCCCGGGCTCCGTCGCGGACCAGCGCCAGGTCGGCATCGGCCACGGCAATCTGGGCGCGATGCTGCTGGACGAGCAGACCGAGTGCTTCGCGTTCCTGGCCGGCCACGAGTCCTTCGCCGCCGCCGAGGGCGCCATCAAGATCGCGCTCAACGCCAATAAGGTTCGCCAGAAGCCGCTGCGCGTCATCCTCAACGGCCTGGGCAAGGACGCCGCGATGATCATCAGCCGCATCAACGGCTTCACCTACGTGCAGACGAAGTATGACTACCTCTCCGCCGACGTCAAGGAAGACCATGCGCTCTCCATCGTCAACGAGACCGCGTATTCCACGGGCGACCGCGCGAAGGTTCGCTGCTACGGCGCGGACGACGTGCGCGAGGGCGTGGCCATCATGTGGCATGAGAACGCCGACGTGTCCATCACCGGCAACTCCACCAACCCGACCCGCTTCCAGCATCCGGTCGCCGGCACCTACAAGAAGGAGCGCATCGAGGCTGGCAAGAAGTACTTCTCCGTCGC
>CALVTQ010000030.1 GCA_944362695.1 uncultured Clostridia bacterium | reverse complement strand
GACATGGACAAGGCGATCGACTTCCTGCGTGAGAAGGGCCTCGCCGCCGCCGCCAAGAAGGCCGGCCGCATCGCCGCCGAGGGCATGGTCGACGCGTTTATCTGCGAGGAGTGCGGCGTGGGCGTCGTCATCGAGATCAACTGCGAGACCGACTTCGTCGCCAACACCGACCGCTTCAAGGCGCTGTGCCGCGATTTCGCCAAGCACGTGGCCAAGAAGAACCCGGCGGACGTCGAGGAGATGCTCGCTCAGCCGTTCTACTCTGACGAGACCAAGACCGTCAACGATATGATCGGCGAGGCCACCGCTTCCATCGGTGAGAAGATCTCCGTGCGCCGCTTTGCCCGCTTCGAGGCGAAGGACGGCATGGTGGATACCTACATCCACATGGGCGGACGCATCGGCGTCATGGTGCAGCTCTCCTGCGCCGAGGTGAATGACGAGGTCAAGACCATGAGCCACGATCTGGTCATGCACATCGCCGCCGCGAACCCGCAGTTCGTGCGCCGCAGCGAGGTTCCGAGCGACAACCTCGAGAAGGAGCGCGAGGTTCTGACCCAGCAGGCTCTCAACGAGGGCAAGCCGGCGAAGATCGTCGAGCGCATGGTCGAGGGCCGCATCGAGAAGTACTACAAGGAAGTCTGCCTGCTGGAGCAGCCGTTCGTCAAGGACCCGGACATCAACATCACCAAGATGCTGAATGGCAAGGCCGACGTGGTTCGCTTCGTGCGCTTTGAGCGCGGCGAGGGCCTTGAGAAGCGTCAGGACAACCTGGCCGCTGACATCGCCGCCGAGCAGGCCAAGATGAAGAAGTAATCAGCAAGCAAAGGGGCATGCTTCGGCATGTCCTTTTTTTAAGCAACACTGCCCTCAAATAAAAATGCCGGCCTGTGCCTGGACGGGTTTGGATCAAACGAAAAATCTGCGGCGCATTTCGGTTCATTTTTACATGAGAACAGTATGAAATGAGAACAGCGTATATAGAGAAAATGGCTCCTGTGCGGGCCAGGCAACCGAGAGGAGAGAGATCATGGCCAAGTATAAGCGCGTACTGATCAAGCTCAGCGGCGAGGCGCTGGGCGACCACGGCAGACTCTTTGACTTCGACCAGATCGACCGCGTCGCCGCGGTGATCGGCAAGCTCCACGAGACGGGCGCGGAAATCGCCATCGTCATCGGCGCGGGCAACATCTGGCGCGGCCGTCAGGGTCCGGCGGCCAAGATGACCGCCATCAACGCCGACCACATGGGCATGCTCGGCACGGCGATCAACTCCATCGCCATGCAGGACGCCATCGAGCGCATCGGCATCCCGACCCGCGTGATGAGCGCCGTGGAGATGACCCGCTTCTGCGAGCCGTACACCTACCGCCGCGCCGTGCGCCATCTGGAGAAGGGCCGCATTGTGATCTTCGCCTGCGGCACGGGCAACCCGTTCTTCTCCACCGACACTGCCGCCGCACTGCGCGCCGTGGAGATCGGCGCGGACGCCATCCTGCTGGCCAAGAACGTGGACGGCGTCTATGACAGCGACCCGCGCATCAACCCGGATGCCAAGCTGCTCAAGGATCTGACGTATCACGACGTGCAGGAGCGCGACCTGAAGGTCATGGACGCCGCCGCGATCACGATCTGCCGCGAGAACAAGGTGCCGTCCATCCGCGTGTTCGGCCTTGACAACCCGGAGAACATCCTCAAGGTCATCCAGGGCGACGACATGGGCACCAACGTGCATCCGTAAACAACGCGAAACAGCAAACAGGCCGGGAGGGCATGCGCTCTCCCGGTTTTTTGATGCGCCGTATACGTTATACAGGGCAAAATACACAAAAACACTTGCCAAACGGGGCTGTCGTGGGGTAAAATAATAAAAAAGAGTTCGAGGAGGCTGCTTATGCCAGTTTCAAGCATTCACGATACCGCGAAATCCAAAATGGAGAAGACCAAGGACGTGCTGCGCGCCGACCTGATGGCCATTCGCGCGGGCCGCGCGAACCCGCAGCTGCTTGATCGCATCACGGTCGATTATTACGGCTCGCAGACGCCGCTCAAGAGCGTGGCCAACATCTCCGCGCCGGAACCGCGCGTGCTTCAGATCAACCCCTGGGACGCGAAGATGGTCAAGGAGATCTCCCGCGCGATTCAGGCGAGCGACCTAGGCCTGACCCCGTCCAATGACGGCAAGGTCATCCGCCTGATGCTGCCGGAGCTGACCGCCGAGCGCCGCAAGGAGCTGACCAAGCTCGTGCGCAAGACCGCGGAGGAGAGCAAGGTCGCCATCCGCGCCATCCGCCGCGATGCTGTGGATCAGGTCAAGAAGATGAAGAAGAACAGCGAAATCACCGAGGACGACCAGAAGAAGGCCGAGGAAATGATCCAGAAATACACCGACGCCAACATCAAGGAGATTGACAAGATCTGCGCCGACAAGGAAAAGGAGATCATGGAGGTTCGCTGATGCAGGAGCTTCTGGGGCTGCCGCTTGAGACAGCTCTGTTTCGCCTGCGCGCGCAGGGCATTGAGCCGCGCGTGACGTTCACCCGCGCGCCGAAGGGACAGCGGGAGGACGGCGAGCCGAGGGTCGTTCGGATCTCGGCGGACGGGAGCGAATTGACCGCCGCGAGATTTTTGAACCCTTTGGCGCAGGGTCTGGAGGAATCTAATCGGTAAAGCGCGTATAACCAACAGCGGGTTTTGTCGGGGCGGCGCTCGCTCCGTAAGCCCGCTGTTTTATCCATACCGGGCGGCGAATGCCCGCATTTCACCTGCCCGAAAAGGGCGGAAGGGGATAAGCATGGCGATATTCGGCAAGGATGAGAAGAAAAGCGTGCAGCCGGACACGGCGTGTCTGCCGCGCCACGTGGCCATCATCATGGACGGCAACGGGCGATGGGCGCAGAAGAGGGGCATGCCGCGCACATTTGGCCACAGGGCTGGCGTGGAGGCGCTGCGCGCAATCATCCGCCATACGGACGATCTGGGCATCGAGGCGCTGACGATCTATGCGTTCTCTGCGGAGAACTGGCGGCGCTCTGCCGAGGAGGTCGGCGCGCTGATGAAGCTTCTGCTCGAGTACTTCACCAAGGAGATCGACGAGCTGAACGAGAAGAACGTGCGCATCCGCATACTGGGCGACATCGACGGCATGCCCAAGGGCCTTGAAAAGCAGCAGGCCGCGCTGCATGCCGCCGTCGAGCGCACGCACACCAACACCGGCCTGAACCTGAACATCGCGCTCAATTACGGCGGACAGCAGGAGATCGTGCGCGCGGCGCAGAACCTCGCCAAACGCGTGAAAGCGGGCGAGCTTGAGCCCGAGGCGATCGACAAGGCCGCGTTTGAAAGCGAGCTTTACACCGCGGGGCTGCCGGATGTGGACTTTTTGATCCGCACGAGCGGCGAGATGCGGCTGAGCAACTTCCTTTTGTATCAGCTGGCATACGCGGAATTTTACCAGACGGACACGCTGTGGCCTGATTTTGATGAACATGCATATGATGAGGCACTGGCAGCTTATGGGCGCAGAAACCGCCGCTTCGGCGGCGTTTGAGCGGAAAGGGGACTGACATGAAAGCACGGATGTTGACCACGATTCTGGGCATCCCGTTTCTGATCTTTGTGCTGATCGTGCGCGGCTGGCTGGCCGAGCTGCTGATCGTCGGGCTGACGCTCATCGCGCTGTACGAGGTCTATCATGCGCTGGAGGCGGCGGGCTACAAGGTCAGCCGCCTGGGCGGTTTTTTTGCGGCGCTGGCGATGTGGCCGGCGGCGAGATTCGGGGGGATTCTCGATCCGCTGGTGGTGCTGCTGGCGGCGATGGCGGTGACGAGCACGGATGTGCTGCTGCGCAAAAAGCCGGAATTCCCCGACCTGTCGATGTCGGTGTATCCGCTGATGACATGCCTGATGCCGCTGTCGATGTTCATGATGCTTTTAAACGCGCAGTACGGCGAGATACAGGGCATTACGCTGATCGTGATGGCGTTTGCCATCGGGTTTATGACCGACGGCATGGCGTATCTCGGCGGGCGCAAATTCGGCAAGCATAAACTCAGCCCCGTGGTCAGCCCGAACAAGACGGTCGAGGGCTCGGTCTGCGGGTTTGCGGGCGCTGTCGTGAGCGCGATCATATGCCGGTTTGTGCTCAGCGTCATGTTTGGGCTGGCTGTGCCGGGCATCGCGGCGACGATTGCGCTGGCGGTTTTCGGCTCGGCGGCGGGGCAGCTGGGCGACCTGATGGCGTCGCTGCTCAAGCGCTATTGCAGCCTCAAGGATTACGGCAACCTCTTCCCGGGCCACGGCGGCGTCATGGACCGCTTTGACGGCATGATCTGCGTGCTGATGGTCATCTATTTCTACACGCTGATGATTTAACCGGAGGATACGATGCGGAA
>CALVTQ010000029.1 GCA_944362695.1 uncultured Clostridia bacterium | reverse complement strand
TCTGGGGAGACCGCAAAAACCCGCGCGTGTGCGGGTGATCCTCCGGCGCAACCCGGAGGATATGCAGCGGAGAAAGGAGCTTGCCGAGCATCCCTTCGGGACGGTAAAGTGGTATGATGGCGCACATTATTTCCTGTGCCGGGGAAAGGAGAAGGTGAGCGCCGAAATTGCCCTCAGCTTCCTCGCCTATAATCTACGCCGCGCCATCAACCTGCTGGGCGCAGGCGCTCTTGTCGCGCACTTTAACGAAAGAAAACGGAAAAACAGGGGTTGAAAGGCCCCCGTTTTTTGTTTTTTTTGACGTTTTATGTTAAAAATGGACAACAAAAAAGTCTGAAAACAGTGGTTTTCAGACAAATTGTGGTGCGGGAAACAGGACTTGAACCTGCATGAAATTGCTTTCACTAGAACCTGAATCTAGCGCGTCTGCCAATTCCGCCATTCCCGCAGAAGATGGTGGGCAGGGATGGATTCGAACCATCGAAGTCTGTGACGGCAGATTTACAGTCTGCTCCCTTTGGCCACTCGGGAACCTACCCACGATGAAGTTGCGCTCCGTTCGGAACGAAACTGATTATAGTACAATTCGGGCGATTTGTCAACACGAAAATGAGAAAAAGATGCAAAAAGATGCGCAGAGTGTAATTTATCTAACAATAGCTGAAAAACCCCGCCACATCGCGCGGATGGGCGGGTTTGTCTGCATGGGATTATTTGCCGGTTTCGGCGTCGCCGCCGGGGCGGGTGATGGTCGTCGTGTAATATGCACCGTCACGCCATAGGGTGAGCTCGGCGCTCTCGCCGGGCTGCATGCTGCCGCGGGCCTTGCGAAGCGTCGCGTCGCCGAGAATCGTGATGTCGCCTATGCCGCAGATCACGTCGCCCGGCTGCACGCCAGCGAACGCGAGCGGGGAGAACGGTTCGACGGACTCGACCCAAGCGCCCTGCGGCAGGCCGTAATGCGCCTGATAGACGGGCAGGACGTAGTGCGTCACAGCGCCCATCTTCCAATCGGCGTTGGCCTCTTCCTCGGCGGTGATTGTAATGGGCAGCGTGTGAATCAGGTTCTGGCCCGCGCCGCCGCTGGCGTTGACGAAGATAAGCTGATCGTCATCCACCGTGACGTCACGTCCGCCGCTGCGGTAGCTGCTCACGGCGATCTGCGCGCCGGAGAAATAGATACCGTCGCTGACCTGGAAGTGATGCTCGTATTCGTAAGAATTGTCCTCGTCCGGGTCGCCGTAGAACCACTCGTCGTCGGGCGCCCAGGGGCTGTCGGAGGAATCGTCGCCGGTGTCCTCGATGTACAGATAGAAATCGGTGTAGCTCTTGCCATCGGGGATGCTGATGCTGCCGATGGAATAGGCGCGCCTGACCTCCTCGGCGAACGTCTCGGCCATATCCGCCGGTTCGCCGCCGGAGAGATATGGGATAACCTTGAGCGTAAAGCCGGTGAGCTTGGCGCCCGTGTTGTTGCGCACGGTGACCTGCACGCTGCCGTGGGAGTTGTAGATCGTCGTCTCCGCGCGGCGAATCCACATCGGAGAGGTCTCGTTGTCGAGATACTTGATCTTCGAGATGCTGTCGGCCTGCGCGATGAGCTCATCGTCAAAGAGCGCGGCCTGCGTCAGCGGATCGGCGATGCCCGTGACGGGCAGACCGAAATCGGCCTGGAACTTGCTGAGCACCTCGATGGTCGAGTCGGTGTAGAGCGAATTGTCGGTTTTCTTGGCGTAATAGCCGGTTTCGTAGAGGCGATGGCGCAGCTTCAGGACGGCGTCGGAGCGGTCACCCTTTTGCAGCGTCTTGTACTGCGCGAGCTCCTCGTCTGTGTAGCTCGGCGCGATGGAGGCGATCATATCGGCCACGGGGTCGCAGGAATAGACGGGGTAGCGCGCGAGCACACCGGCGGCGTCTGCGGGGGTCAGCTCCACGGGGAACATGCCCTCCACGAGGTCCGCGACGATGTAGCCTTCGCGGCCGTCGCTCAGCCTGACGTGATACCAGAGCAGATCAGCGGGCTGGATTTCGCCGGTGACGGTCAGTGCAGTGCCGGTCGCCAGCAAATCGAGGCGCACGCCGTCGGGCTTGTTGCGCAGATTCGCGTTCATCTTCGTGCGCGCACTGACGGGCGTGTCATAGACCGTCTCGGGGACGGGCGTGGGGGATGGCGTCGGCGTTGGCGTGGGGACGGGCGTGGCCGTCGGCACGGGCGTCGGCGTGGGAACCGGCGTGGGCGTCGGTTCGGGCGTCGGCGTGGGGAGGGGCTCGAGCAATTCGAAGACCACATAGCCCTCCTTGCCGCTGTCTTTCACGCGGATATACGCCCACGTGTCCTCGCCGATCTGCATCGTATCCAGTACGGCGACCTCCGTGTGCGCGGCCAGCGTGTCGACCTTATCGGCCTTGCGGCTGGGCATCTTGCGCAGGTTGCCCTGCTTGGACAGGCGCAGCTCGGTTTCGGTCTGCGCCTCGGCATGGGCGCACGCGAAGTCCGCATGCATCACGCAGGGGGCCGCCAGAAGCGCCGCGCAGAGCGCAAGCGCAGGGATTGTTGATTTCATGAAATTCCTTTCCGGCGCGTTTTGCGCGCATTTCGATTTCAACACCTTATTATATCAGCAAGTGAAAATATGGGCAACAGTTTTTTTTATTGACGGAATTGTGACGAAACGGCGAGCAAAAAGGGCTTCGGCCGCAGCTGTATATGCACGAAAAATGTCGATATTGATTACAAGCAGGGGGACAATGGCGGGGGGAATACGGCGTATGCTTAATCATATGACAAAAAATTGCTGAATATGCGTTCGCCGCCTGAAAGAAATATGCGGAAAAATGCTTATGAAGATGTATAATTCGGCAACAGGCAGGCGCGCGGAAAGCGGGTGTCGGCGAAGCAAGAGGCGTGGGATGGGCCGTGCGCGGAAAACCGGGCGGGCATGGGGCGCACATAGTCCATATATTATGGAAGAAACTGCCGAAACCCGGATGACGGGGCGTTGCGGCGGCACGCGGGAAAAAATGATTTGCGCAGAAGTTGACAAGCAGCATGGTTTTGCTTGACAAAAGGGTAAAAATTGTGAATAATATAGTCATGTATGTGCTTTGGCGCAAAATGGGAAAAGGATACAGATCTGAAGCATCTTATGACATAGGAGGAATGGACATGAACAAGCAATGGGCGGCCTATAAGGAGTCGCAGGCATTTGCGGATCGCGTGAAGACGCTCTACGGCGCGGGCGAGGGCGTGCTGGACAATCAGAAGGCGCGCTACGGCAAGCTGGTGGAGCGCTTTGAGGCGCGTTTCGGCACGGCGCACGGCGAGCTTTGCTTTTTCTCGGCACCGGGCCGCACGGAGATCGGCGGCAACCACACCGACCACAACAACGGCCGCGTGCTGGCGGCGGCGGTGAACCTTGACACCATCGCGTGCGTGGAAAAGACGAACGACGGCCACATCGTCGTGGACAGCGAGGGCTTCCCGCCTATCGTCGTGGATACGGCCGATCTTGCTGTCTGCAAAGAGGATTATGGCTCGACGTTCTCGCTCATCCGCGGCACGGCGGGCATCATGAAGGACATGGGCTATACGGTCGGCGGCTTCCGCGCGACGGTTTCAAGCTCCGTTCTGCGCGGCAGCGGCCTGTCCTCCTCGGCGGCCTTTGAGGTGCTCATCGCGGCGATCCTCGACGGCCTTTACAACGGCTGGGTTGTGGACAGCAAGCTTCGCGCCGTCATCGCGCAGAAGGTGGAGAATGTCTACTTCGGCAAGCCCTGCGGCCTGATGGATCAGATGGCGTCCAGCGTGGGCGGCATGGTGACCATCGACTTTGAGACGCCGGACGCGAAGGTTGAGGCGCTGGCCTGCGACTTTGCGGCGAAGGGCTACGCGCTGTGTGTGGTCAACACCGGCGGCAACCACGGCGACCTGACCGACGATTACGCCGCCATCCGCACCGAGATGGAGGCCGTCGCGGCGCAGTTCGGCAAGAAGGTGCTGCGCGAGGTGCCGCAGGCGGACGTCGAGAGCAACATCGGCAAGCTGCGCGCGGCTGTGGGCGACCGCGCCGTGCTGCGTGCGCTGCACTTCTATGACGACAATGCGCGCGTGCTCGAGCAGGTCGCGGCCATCCGCAAGGGCGACATCGACGCGTTCTTTGACGCCGTGAACCGTTCGGGCAACAGCTCCTGGATGCTGCTGCAGAACGTCTACGCGCGCCCGGCCGAGGAGCAGATGGCCATGGGCATCGAGCTGTCCCGCCGCTTCCTGGCGGGCGAGGGTGCGCAGCGCGTGCACGGCGGCGGCTTCGCGGGCACGATTCAGGCGTATGTCCCGATGGCCAGGCTCGACGCGTACATCGCGATGATCGAGTCGGCCTTCGGCAAGGGCAGCTGCACGCCGCTGATGATCCGTCCCGAGGGCGCGGTCATGATGCCGATGCAGGCGTAAACCAGACGGAAAAGACGGGGCGGCGCGTATGGCGTCGTCCCGATTTTTTTGATGCACGGCCTGGCAGTGTTTCGACATGCGGCGGCGAGTTTTGTTCAAAAGGCACAGGAAATCGTCCCCGAAATGAAGAATTCGCGAAGTCAATGTGCCGGGCGCTTGAATCCGGCCCGGATATGTGCTATACTTGATTAGCTATACACTTGGCATTTGACAGAATACCACTTTTTTCGATACATGCGGCGGAACTGCCGCCGGCCAGGCCACGTCGATGGGGGACGTATCAATGAGTTTATTTAACAGGAATGCAAAGATTCGCAAGATCAGCATGTTTTTGCTCGATGTCGCGCTGATCATTGTTTCCGTCTATATGAGCATGGAGCTGCGCTTTGAAATGGACATTCCCGAGCATCACATGATGACGATGCTCTCCGCGCTGCCCATCGTCGTGGGCGTGTACATGCTCTGCTTCGTTTTCGGCGGCATTTACGTGATCATGTGGCGGTATGCGGGCGTGCGCGACGTCGCGCGGCTTTGCCTGCTGAGCTCAATCGCATGCGGCATCACGCTCGCGCTCAACAACTTCATGCAGCTCGAGCTCTTTCGCGGCGTGCTGGTCATCACGGCGATTCTCGCGATGCTCCTTGTGGGCGGAAGCCGCATGCTCTGGCGCGTGTTTTCAAAGGACCGCATATCCGGCAGCCTTGGCGACGCGATGCCCGTGATGATCGTGGGCGCGGGCGAGGCGGGCGCATACGCGGTGAATATCTGCAACAAGAACCCCAAGCAGCTGGGCAAGCCCGTGCTGCTGGTGGACGATGCGAAGAACAAGCAGGGTCTGCGCATCCAGAATGTGCCCGTGCGCGGCACGATCAGCGACATCCCCAAGCTCGCCACGCGATACGGCATCCGCGAGATCATCATCGCCATTCCGTCCATCGGCAACGGCGAGCGCATGCAGCAGATTCTCGAAATCTGCAACCAGTCGCGCTGCCACACGCGCATCCTGTCCGGCCCGGCGGAGACCGACGCCATGGGCAGCGATTCCGCGCCGTTCATCCGCGAATTGAACATCTCCGACTTCCTCTCGCGCGACGAGATCGAGCTGGACACCGACTCCATCGCCGGTTACCTCAAGGGTAAGACCGTTATGGTCACAGGCGGCGGCGGTTCCATCGGCTCGGAAATCTGCCGCCAGATCATCCGCTTCAAGCCGAAGCTGCTGATCATCTTCGAGATTTACGAGAACTGCGCCTACGAGCTTGAATATGAGCTGCGTCAGAAGTACGGGCCGGACTGCCCGGTGATGACGCTCATCGGCTCCATCCGCGACAAGGCGAGGCTCGACGAGGTCTTTGAGATGTATCATCCGCAGGTCGTCTTCCACGCGGCGGCGCACAAGCACGTCCCGCTGATGGAGCGCAGCCCGGCGGAGGCGATCAAGAACAACGTATTCGGCACGCGCAATCTGCTGCAGTCGGCCAGCGAGCACGGCGTCGAGCGCCTCGTGCAGCTGTCCACGGACAAGGCCGTCAACCCCACGAACGTCATGGGCGCGACCAAGCGCATCACCGAGATGCTCATTCAGCGCTACGGCGAGAAGACGAACATGAAATGCATGGCCGTGCGCTTTGGCAACGTGCTGGGCAGCCACGGCAGCGTCGTGCCGCTGATGGAGGCGCAGATCCGCAAGGGCGGCCCCGTCACCGTCACGCACCCGAATGTCACGCGGTACTTCATGACGATCCCCGAGGCGGCGCAGCTCGTTTTGCAGGCGGGCGGCATCGCCAAGTCCGGCTCGATTTTCGTGCTGGACATGGGCGAACCCGTGCGCATCATGGATCTGGCGCAGAAGCTCATCCGCGCGTACGGCTACGAGCCGAACGTCGATATGCCGATCAAGATCATCGGCCTGCGTCCGGGCGAGAAGCTCTACGAGGAACTGCTCATGGACAGCGAGCGCGACAAGATGACCAAGACGGCGCACAAGAAGATCTTCGTGGCGAACGTGGACAAGGTCGACGACGAATACTTCGAGCAGATGATGGAGAAGCTCGAGGCGGTCGTCGGCAAGAACGACGAGCACACCGTCGAGGTGATCGCGGACGTCGTGCCGACGTATCACCCGTGGAAGAAAACGGACGACAAGAAGGCGGCTGGCTGAGACCGGCCGTCTTTTTTGATCGCCAAAATGGAAAATCCTTGCGCGGATGGGAAGAAAATTCAGCGCACGTTCGTTGTATCATTAAGGAAAACGCGGGGCAAACAAAAAAAGCCCCGGACAGACGCCCGGGACTGAAATGTCAAAATCAAATTACAGGGAAGAGAGAATGCGGACGATGGAGGACAGCGACTCGCTCAGCTCACGGAACTCGGAAACGGAGAGATCCTCGGCCTGCACCTGAATGTGGCGGGCGATGGTCGCGCGGATGGCGGCGAGCTTCTCCTCGCCGGCGGGCAGAAGGACGATGTTCACAACGCGGCGGTCGTTGTCGTCATGCTGACGGTCAACATAGCCGGCTTCAAAGAGGCGATCAACCAGCGGGGTGATGTTGGGTTTGGCAATGCCAAGGCGGCGGGAAATCTCCGAGACGGACATCGTGCCGGCGTCCTGAAGCATGGCCAGAACCTGGACATGGGACAGCGGCGTGCCGTGCTCCTTCTGCACCTGGTCCATATGGAGCAGGCGCTTCTTCAGAAGCGGGAGCACATGGAATATATTCTGTGCAACGCTGTCAATCATGACGGGGTCAATTGTACGTTTCTTAGTCATATGCACTTCTCCTGATCTAGCATATTTCCGATGAAATCCGCAGAATCGCGCAGTCACAATCGGATCAAAACAGCAATATTCTACATGTTTTATTTATTGCATGCAAGAGGAAAAACTAACATTTTTACAACGATTCTATATTTTAGCAATCACTGATAAAAAATCATGTCTGTATTCATAGGAAATGTGCATACACATGGATGAGGTGCATAGACATACAAATTGGGCGAAGATGAATCGGAGCGGAAAATGCGAGCCGAACGCCTGTTATGATCGAAAACGGGAAGAATAACGGCCGATTTGCGGATAAATGTGTCGCTTTACATATGAGGCCAAATCGGTTACAATACAAAAAGAAGGCGGCGGCGCAGCGCCGTGCGCGGTCAAGGAGGAATACACATGGAATTTCTGTCCGTGCTCAAGACGATATTTTCGCTGGATACGCTGATCTACGCGGCCATCGCGCTGGTCTTTCTGGCCGCGCTGGTGCGCTGCGTCTTCCCGCTCGCGCGCATGTGCGGCCGCCTGCGCAAGGCTTCGCGCACGATCATATCGGAAAATAAGCAGAACAAGGAGAAGAAGAGCTGGCGCGATCTGGGCTTTCTGGGCAGCAGGCTGCAGGGCGTCTGGGTGGACTTTCTGCAGAACACCGAGATGCGCGAGGCGCACGGCGAATCATGCGACGTATCGCAGTATATCAATGAGGAGACGATCATCTACTGTCCGGGCAACGGCACGCGCCTGGCGGAGATCACGCCGGGCCTGCTCACATCGCTGGGCATACTGGGCACGTTCCTGGGCCTTGTGATGGGCCTGTCGGGTCTGTCGATCTCGGCGGCGGAAACGACCGTGCTGCTCGCGGCGATGGACAAGCTGATCGGCGGTATGTCCACGGCGTTCCTCACGTCCATCGCGGGCGTGACAGCGTCGCTGACGTTCCACATCCTGCACAACCACTACACCGAAAAATGCCAGAAGGCCATCGCGCGCTTCTGCGAGGTCTTCGGGCTGTACGCCATGCCCAAGCCGGTCTCCGAGGACACGGCAATGCTCACGCTCCAGCAGGAGCAGACCGCATACGTGCGCCAGGCCGTCAGCGACATGAGCCAGAAGCTCGCCGTGCAGATGGAGCAGAGCATCATGCGCGCCATGCTGCCCGTGCAGCGCTCGATGGACAACTTCATCCTTGCGGCGACGCAGGCGCAGGTCGAGGGCGTCGACCGCATCGCGCAGGTCTTCGTGCAGCGCATGAACGTCGCGCTCGGGCAGGAGTTTGAGCACTTGCGCAATGTGCTGCGCGAGACAGGCAGCGAGCAGGCCAAGGCGCAGCAGGAGATGCGCGCGGCCGTGGAGGCCATCGGCCAGATGACGCAAGACGTGGTCAACATGCATCAGCTCTCTCAGGGCGTGCTCGAGCACTTCCGCGCGTATGTGCAGGATATGGACGCCTCGCGCGCGAGCGTGGACGAGACGAACCAGCGCACCATCAGCCTGCTGGAGGCGATGAACAAGACGAGCGGTCAGCAGGCGATGTATCTGGCCAAGCTGCAGGAATATCAGGCGGCGCTGACGGCGGCGTCGCAGCAATACACGGCGATGGCCGACCAGTTCCTCGCCAACGCGCAGGAGCAGACGCGCATCACCGCCAAGGAGATGGACCGCGTGGTCGAGCAGATGCACGACGGCGCGAGCGAGCTGACCGAGAGCGCAAAGGCGTTCGCGTCGAGCACGCAGCAGACGCTCGCGCGCACGACGGCGATGTTCGACGAGAGCATGAACACATCGCTCGCGGAGATCGACAAGACGCTCGCCGCGATGAACGAGACGGCGCAGCGCATGCCGCAGATGCTCAGCCAGAGCCGCGAGCGCTACGCCGATCAGGTCGACCAGTTCGTCACGGCGCTCGTGCGGCTGCAGAAGGCGATGGACAAGCTCAGCAGCGCGGTGCAGAGCGCGGGCGGAAAGGAGTAAGCCATGCGCCGGGAGAAAAGGACGCGACGCAGCGCGGACAGCGGAAGCTTCTGGATCTCGTATTCGGACATGATGGCGGGCATGCTCTTTACGTTCGCGCTGATCCTGTTCGTGGCCGTCTATCAGATTGTCGATCTGCAGCAGAAGAAGACGATCGAGCTTCAGACGAAGGAGGCACAGCTCTCCACGCAGCAAAGCCTGCTCATCGACCAGCAGGCGACGCTCCAGGACAAGGAGGCGCAGCTCGCGGCGGCGACGCTGACGCTCAGCCAGCAGCAGACGGAGCTTGCGAGCGCGCAGACGGCGTTGACGGAGGCGGAGGCGAGCCTCGCGCTGCAGCAGAGCAAGATCGACGAGCAGGCGGCGCTGCTTGCGGCGCAGCAGGCGCAGATCGACCAGCTCATCGGCATGCGAAGCCAGATCATCGAGACGCTGCGCGACGAGCTGCACGGCGCGGGGCTGGACGCCGTGGTCGACAGGCAGACGGGCGCCATCGCCTTTACCGGCGCTGTGCTCTTTGATTTTGGAAAAAATGAGCTGAAGGAAAGCGGCAAACAGCTTCTCAACGCATTTATTCCGGTCTACATTCACACACTGATGAACGAGGAATACGAGGGCTATGTCGGCGAGATCATCATCGAGGGCCACACGGATTCCTCGGGATCGTATCTGACGAACCTCGAGCTGTCGCAGCAGCGCGCCTTTGCCGTGGCGCAGTATTGCCTTGGAACGGAAATGACGGGCCTGACCAAGGAGGAAAAGGCCGTGCTTGAATCCATTCTCACGGTCAACGGGCGCTCGTATGCCGATCCGGTCTACGATGCATACGGCAAAGAGGACGAGGAGGCTTCGCGGCGCGTGGTCTTCAAATTCCGCATGAAGGACACCGAGATGATCGAGCAGATGAGCGGAATTCTCGAGGGACAGAGCGGGGAACAAACGGGGGAATAACGTGTATAAAGCGATGAAATGGCTGGCCATCGTCGTGCTGATGGTCACGATTGCGGGCGCGGGGCTGGTGCTCTATGCGCTCAACACGATGAAGCCGCAGGTGCTGGACGTGACGATCGTGCGCACGCCGGCGTCGCAGGCGCAGGACGTGTTCGATCAGACGATGACGCAGCTGGCCGAGGGCTCGTTCACCGGGCGCGTATACGGCAGCGCGGACGGCCTGACGGCGGAGGACTGCGCGTTTGAGACGTACACCGTGCGCGTGGAGAACAGGGGTCTGTTTGCGGCGGAGTGGATTTCACTGGACATCGAGCCCGTGAACGTGGAGGGCGGCGCGGACATCCTCGAGCTGGGCGACACGGCGGCCTATGCGCTGGGCCCCGGGCAGCAGGGCGACATCATGGCGACGGTGCTCACCACGATGCCGGAGGGCGAGGCTGTGCGGCAGATTCACGTCAGCGGCTACGTCTTCGGACAGAAATTCGACGTGTATGCCGTGCCGTGAGAGAGCTTACAACATCATATATCGTGCGAAAGAAGGTTTTGGCGCATGGAAACGATAATGGCGTCGTTTAAGGATGCGCTGCTGGCGGAGTATTCGCCGGCGCAGTGGGTGCTCGTGTTCTTTCTGTACAGCCTTGCAGGCTGGGCGTGGGAAGTCGCGCTGACATTGGTCAAGGAGAGGCGGCTGGTCAACCGGGGCTTTCTCAACGGCCCGATGCTGCCGATCTATGGCTTCGGCGCGGTGTGCATATTGCTCACGTGCGTGCCGTTCAAGGAGAATCTGGCGCTGGTGGCGCTGGTTGGTGCGGTGTCGGCGTCGGTGCTTGAATACTTCACCGGCGTGCTGATGGAATCGCTGTTCCACGTGCGCTACTGGGACTATTCGGACATGAAATTCAACGTGCAGGGTCACATTTGCCTGCTGGCGACGGCGACGTGGGCGTTTTTCTCCGTGGTCGTCGTGGGGCTCGTCCATCCGCTGGCGAGGCCCTATGTGCTGCGCATACCGGACTACGCGGCGATTGCGCTGAGCGGCACGCTCGTCGGCCTTGCGCTGTTTGACACGATCATCTCTGTGCGCCGTGCGCTCGATCTGCGCGCGCTGCTGGAATCGATGGAGCGCTATGCCAGAGAGCTTGAGGCCGTGCGCGGCGGCATGAACGCTGTCGGCGAGCGCATGGGCGAGATGGTGCGCGCCTTTGCCGAACGCGTGGATGAGACGCAGGACGAGTTCGCTGCCGGCATGGAGCGCTTTGCGAGCGCCAAAAAGCGTGTGGAGCAGTTGATGACCGAGAAGCGCGCGAGCCTCGAGGAGGGCGTGCGCGAGCGCTTTGCCGCGTTTGAGCAGATGCTCGCCGAAGCGGCGTCGTTCGTCCCGGATGCGGGCAAGCTGCACGAAAAGGCGATGGCGTTCAGGGCGCGCTACGACCGTCAGGCGAAGGCACTGCGCGAGGCGCGCATGTCCTTCCTCACCCGTGCGGAAGGCGTGCTGCACCGCAACCCGACCGCCGTCTCCGGCAAGTATCGCGAGGCGTTCGACCTGCTGCGTCAGGAGGAAAATGCGCATGCGCAGGCCCGCCGCGACGAGCGCGCACAGCGCAGGGCAGAGCGGCGCGAGGCGAAGCACAACAAAATGTAATCAGGCCAAAACGAGATGGGGACCGCCCGGAAGAGCGGCCCCTTTTTGATATGCGCCGAAAATGAATCGCGATGGGAATTACCGGTTGCAGCAGCAGGAACCGGCGCCGTTGCAGCCAAGGCCCGTCGTGCTCTGGTAGCTGCCGCAGGAGCAGCTGACGTTGCGGGCGCGCATGGTGTCCTCGTCGCAAAGGGCCTGCGGGAAAAGGGGCAGGGAGAAGAATTCGTCGCACACGCTGTCGGCGAACTCCTCGCACGGCGGAACCTCGCAGAAGCCATAGCTCGGCACGAGGATCTCGACCTTGGCGAGCACCTTGAGCACGACGGTCACGCAGATTTCCAGCTCGAAGACATTGTTGCACAGATATGTACCGGCGACGCAGATGGCGGAGACCATCGCCTCGATGGAGTAAGGCACGATGGACTCGTCGGGGATGGAGAGCAGGACGTCCTTGTCGACCGTCACCACGCCGCGGCCGATGTACTCGCGGCAGGTCGCGTCGGTAAACAGGATGTCGATCGGCACGTCGATCTGGCCGCGGACACGGGCGAAGCACGGCCTGTCGCACAGGCGCTCGACGGACAGATTGCGGATCGTGCCCTCGGTGGAGGTCGAGCGGCAGGACTCAAAGGTGATGGGCATGTTGGGCTGGGTGTTGGTGCCCTCAGCAATCTGGTCGTTGGTCACGCCGCAGCCGCAGCCCGGCACCAGACCGTAGCTCACGAGGGTGACCTTCTGCTCGGAAAGCTGCTCCTGCTGAAGGCAGCTGTCGTAGACGCGCTGCACCTGAATGCAGACCTTCTCGGTGATGCCGTTGAGCGCCTCCTGGCCGCAGACGGAGCAGGGACACTGCGTCGAGTTCGCGTTTTTATAGCTGTAAAAGCTCATAGCGACGCCTCCTTGGGCAAATGTTTTTGCGAGGTTTTCCTCACGATTCCACATTATGCGGACGGCGGCGGCGCGTGCGCGGGAAAGCGAAATGCGATTGAATAGCACGGGGAGGGGGCTCATAGACTGTAAAGAAATGTCGGCCGGGAGGGATTGGATGCGTGCGGGCGGAAGGAAAAGGGGCGTGGCGCTGCTGGCGTTGGCGCTGGGGGCGGTCAGTCTTTGCGGGGCGGCAGCTTTCGCGGGCGGGGCGCGCACGCCGCCTCTGGTCATCGAGGTGATCTCGACCGACGCGCAGCCTGCTTCTGTCTATATGGAAGGGGACGACAGGCCGCGCGTGCTGCTGTATCACACGCACACGTGGGAGGCCTACGAGATGACGGACGATGCGATGTACACGCCGACGGAGACGTGGCGCACCAAAGATTCCGCGCACAACATGATCCGCATCGGCGAAGAGCTCGCATGCGAATTGACGGTGCGCGGTTTTTCGGTCGTCCATGACACGACGGCCTTTGAGCCGCCGAATCTGTCCGACGCCTACACGCGCTCGCTTCAAATGCTCGAGCAGCGGCTCGGCGCGGGCGAGACCTACGATTACATATTCGACATCCACCGCGACGCGTACAGCGGGCTATACAACGGCAGCAACACGGTCGATATAAACGGCACGCGCGCGGCGTACGTCATGCTGCTGGTGGGCAAGGGAACGGGCGCGACCGGCGCGGGCTTCGACGAGCGGCCCGACTGGCCCCAAAACTTCGCGCTGGCCGAGCAGATCACGGAGCGGATGAACGGCATTGCGCCCGGCATATCGCGCGACGTCAAGATCAAGCCGGGCAGGTTCAACCAGCACGTCTCCACGAGCGCGCTGCTCATCGAGGTGGGCAACAACAAGAACACGCTCGCCGAGGCGCTGGCGTCCTGCCCGGTCATCGCGCAGGCCATCGCCGACATCCACGCGCAGCGCGCCGGACAGGACGATTAAATCAGTTTGCGCATGTGCGTGAGCGCGGCCTTCTCAAGGCGGGAGACCTGCGCCTGGCTGATGCCGATCTCGCCGGCGACCTCCATCTGCGTGCGGCCCTGAAAGAAGCGGAGTTGGAGGATGCGCTTCTCGCGCTCTGTGAGGCGGCGCATGGCCTCCTTGATGGCGATGTTCTGCAGCCACCCGTCTGCGGTCACGCGCTCGTCGCGCACCTGATCGCCGATGGTCAGCGCGTCGGATTCGTCGCCGCCAACCGGCTCGCACAGGCTGACCGGGTCCTGTATGGCCTCGAGCGCGAGCGCGACGTCCTCGCGGGGCAGCTCCATGGCTTTGGCGATTTCCTCGATGGTCGGCTCGCGGCCGAGCTCGCCCTGAAGCCTGTCGCGGGCGGAGAGCGCCTTGTAGGCGGTGTCGCGCAGCGAGCGGCTGACGCGGATGGCGTTGTTGTCGCGCAGATAGCGGCGGATCTCGCCGATGATCATCGGCACGGCGTATGTGGAAAAGCGGACGTTCTGGCTGACGTCGAAGTTGTCAAGCGCCTTGATCAGCCCGATGCAGCCGACCTGAAACAGATCGTCCACGTTCTCTGTGCGGTGATGGAAGCGCTGGAGCACGCTCAAGACGAGGCGCAGATTGCCGCGGATAAATTCCTCGCGCGCGGCCTTGTCGCCGCCGTGAACGAGCGGAAAGAGCTCGCGCATGCGTTCGTTGGTGAGCACAGGGAGCGTGGAGGTGTCCACGCCGCAGATTTCAACCTTGCCGATTGCCATGTCGTTTTTGCCTCCCCATTTGGAATACGGACATTATGAGGGCGGCGGTGGGAAAATATTCTCGCTTGACGCTGGCATATTTATGCTGTATCGGCATAGACGCGCGGAAAATTTCCCGCGAGACGGGGCGACGGAGGGATGAATATGACGTTTTCGGAGCTGAAAAAGAAGGACATCATCTGCATCGGCGACGGACGGCTCATCGGGCGGGCGAGCGACCTTGAGATCGACCCGTGCGACGGTCGCATCCGCGCGCTGATCGTGGGCGGCGGCGGGCTTTTTCCCTTTGGCCACGGCGACAAAAACGCGGCGCTGATCCCGCTTAACCAAATCGCGTGCATCGGCGACGACGTGATTCTCGTCTCCGGCGGCCCGGCGTGCGGCTGCGAAAAATAGCGGTTTACGAAAGGCGCAAAAGGGCGTATAATGAATGAGACGAAAGTTTACGCCATTTGACACATGGAGGGATATACTGCCATGAAATGCATATATTGCAACTGCACGGAGAGCCGCGTGGTCGATTCGCGCCCGACCGAGGACGGCGCGATTCGCCGCCGCAGGGAATGTGAGGGCTGCCAGAGGCGCTTCACGACGTATGAGAAGATCGAGATGCTGCCCACGGTCGTCATCAAAAAGGACAAAAGGCGCGAGCTGTTTGACGCGAGCAAGGTGCGCAACGGCATCATCAAGGCGTGCGAAAAGCGCCCTGTGCCGATGGAGGAGATCGAGAAGCTCGTCTCGCACGTGGAAAACAGCGTGTGCCGCCAGACGGAGCTGGAGGTCACCAGCGAGCGCATCGGCGAGATGATCATGGATGGGCTCAAGGATCTTGACGAGGTCGCGTACATCCGCTTTGCGTCGGTGTATCGCCAGTTCAAGGACGTGCAGAGCTTCATGGAGGAGCTGCAGCAGCTGCTGGACAACCAGAAAAAGCCGGAGGAATGAGCGGATAATCCGCCGCCGCCGCGCTCATGCTGATGGGGAATGAATTTCTTTATCGGAGGCATGAGCATGGCAAAAGGCACGCGGCGGGCCATCGGGGCGGCGCTCGCCCTGACGGCGATGGGCATATACGGATGGGCGCAGGCGAGCTACGGCCTGCCGGACGCGCTGTATCTATCGGCGGGGCAGACGCACGTGGTGAAGACGGGTCTGCCGCTGCTGGCGAGCGCGGAGGACGGCGTGGTGCAGGTCATCGCGTCGGGAGACGAGCGGCTGGGCGACGTGACGCTCGCGGCGCAGGAAACGGGCGAGAGCGTGGTGACGTTCTCGCTGCTGGGCGTGCCGGTTCACACGACACAGGTCAGCGTCACGGGCGAGCGCGTGCTGATCCCCGGCGGACAGGCCGTCGGCGTGGCGCTCAAGACGCGCGGCGTGCTCGTCGTCTCCAAGGCGGGCGACGAGCGCGGCAGGAGCGCGCTGCGCACGGGCGATGTGATCACGAATGTCGCGGGCGAGGCGGTGACGAGCGCGGCGGAGCTGTCGGCATGCGTGGCCAAGGCAGCGCAGGAGACGGTCGAGCTCGGCGTTCTGCGCGGCGGCAAGCAGATCACCGTCGAGGCGGCGGCGAAAATCGACCCGACGGACGGCAAGCGGCGTCTGGGCATCTGGGTGCGCGACAGCACGGCGGGCGTGGGCACGCTGTCGTTCATCGACCCGGAAACCAATGTCTACGGCGCGCTGGGTCACGCCATCGTCGATGCGGACACGGGCAGCATGCTCGCGGCGCAGGACGGCGCGATCATGAGCGCACGCGTGGTCGGCGTGGCGAAGGGTCAAAGCGGCGCAGCGGGTGAGCTCAAGGGCAGCTTCCTCAAGGAGAACCATCAGATCGGCACGCTGGAGACGAACTGCGCGTACGGCATATACGGCGTGATGAACGAGCGGCCCGGCGATTTGCTGTATCCCGATGGCCTGCCGATGGCGGTGCGCAGCGAGGTTGTGCCCGGCCCGGCGACGATCATATCGACCGTGGACGGAGATGGGCCGAAGGAATACGAGATCGAAATCGTCAAGTGCTTCCCGCAGGACGAGCCGGGCCAGAAGGGCATGGTCATCCACGTGACGGACGAGCGGCTGCTTGGCAAGACTGGCGGCATCGTGCAGGGCATGAGCGGCAGCCCGATCATCCAAAACGGCAAACTTGTGGGCGCTGTGACGCATGTTCTGGTCAACGATCCGACGCGCGGCTATGGGATCTTCATCGAGACCATGCTGGCTGCGGCGCAATGAGGCATGGACAGGGACGGTTTGAGCCCTGTCTTTTTTATTGCCGAAAATGCGCAGGAATATCTCCTGATATGATCGACATATCTAAATAAGTATGATATAATGAAAAGAAAAGAAGAAGACAGGCCAAACATGAAAAATGATGTATAAATGGATGTATATACGCATAGTATATGTGTATATCAGCATGTTCTGCAAAGGACAAGACGCGGAAGGAGCGGATAAAATGAAGCCGGTCAGCATCATATTCGCCGTCAGGGAGAGCGGCGTCATCACGGAAATGGCGCGGGAGATAGAGAGCGAAATGCTCTCGGACGTGCGCATCGTGTACACCGGACAGAACGCGGTATCGCTGGGCAGGGAGATCGAGCCGGACATCCTCGTGGTCGATGCGATCCTGCCCTACATAGACGGCTTGGGCGTGGTCGACGAGCTGCGCGCGGCGCTGCACGAGCGGATGCCGTATGTGATCGGCGGCTCGATGATGCCGTTTGCTGCAGAGGGATTCGGGCGGCGCGGCGTGAGCGAGATCGTGCATGTGCCGTGGCGAAAGGACGAGCTGAAAGCGGCCATCGCCAGGCAGATCGAAAAGCTGAACGTCAGCGCGGATTGGGAGCGCTACGAGGGCGCGTTTGAGCACGCGTGCCGTCTGCTGCGGCTGCTGGGCATGCGCGACACGCTGAGCGGATTCACGTACCTGGCGTGGGCGGGCGCGCTGGCCTATGGCGGGCAGGACAAGCTCTACGCCGTCGGGCGGCAGATTTACGAGCCGATCGCCGTGCGATACAACACGACGCCGCAAAATGTGGAGCGGCTGATTCGCCACGCCGTGGAGCGCACGATGGACTCGGTGGGCGCGAGCAGCGTCTACGGCGTATTCGGCAACACGCTCGACCCGGCGCGCGGCAAGCCGACGAATGCGCAGATGATTGGCCTGCTCGCCCAGCAGCTTCGCGTCGCGCGATAGAAACGCGATTGCGCAATTGAAATCGACCGTCCGATGCTGTATAATAAGGGCATCGGATTCTTTTTTATACGCGGGCAGGCATCGTGCGCCCGCATGTGAAGGAGGCATACACATGAGCAAAAAAGCAATTCTCATCGTGCTGGACAGCGTGGGCATCGGCGCTCTGCCGGATGCGGCGGCCTACGGCGACGCGTGCGCGGACACGCTGGGCCACATCATCAATACCTGCCACCCCGACATCCCGAACATGATGGCGCTGGGCCTTGGTCACATCGACGGCGCGAGCTTCCCGGCGGCGGAGTGCGCGCCGAAGGGCTGCTACGGCAAGCTGCGCGAGGTCTCCGCGGGCAAGGACACGACGACCGGCCACTGGGAGATCGCGGGCGTGCAGCTTTCCCGCCCGTTCCCGACGTTCCCGAACGGCTTCCCGCAGGATTTCATCGAGCGCTTTGAGAAGGCTGTCGGTCGCGGCACGATCGGCAACAAGCCCGCCAGCGGCACGGCGATTCTCGACGAGCTGGGCGAGGAGCACATCAAAACCGGCAAGCTGATCGTCTACACGTCGGCGGACAGCGTCTTCCAGATCGCGGCGAACGAGGCCGTCGTGCCGCTTGAGGAGCTCTACCGCATCTGCGAAATCGCGCGCGAGATGCTCACGGGCGACCTCGAGGTGGGTCGCGTCATCGCGCGCCCGTTCGTGGGCGAGCACGCGGGCGGCTTCAAGCGCACCGGCGGACGGCGCGACTTCAGCGCCATGCCGCCCAAGACGATGTGCGATTTGCTCGAGGAGGCGGGCAAGACCGTCTACGGCGTGGGCAAGATCGAGGACATCTTCGGCCATCGCGGCATCACGAAATCCAACCACGCGGCGGGCAACCCGGCCTGCATGGAGGCGACATTCGCGGCCATGGGCGAGGATTTTGACGGCCTGCTGTTCGTCAACCTCGTCGATTTTGACATGGTGTTCGGCCACAGGCGCGATGCGAAGGGCTACGCTGGGGCGCTGGAGGCGTTTGACCGCCAGCTTCCGCAGATCATGGACATGATGGGCGAGGACGACATCCTCATGCTCACGGCGGATCACGGCTGCGATCCCTGCCACACCGGCACCGACCACACGCGCGAGCACACGCCGCTGCTCGTCTGGGGCAAGAAGGTCAGGAGCGGTGTCAACCTCGGCACGCGCGAGACGTACGCGGATATCGCAGCGACGGTGCTTGACTTCTTCGGCGTGGACGAGAAGCTCAAGGGTAAGTCGTTCCTTTCGGAAATCCTGTAATACATAGAAAAACGGAGGAGAAACAATGGACGAGATGAAGCGCATCGAGGAGGCGGCAAAGAAGGTCGTCTCCGTTTGCGGCGCGGCGGAAATCGGCATCATTCTGGGGAGCGGTCTGGGCGACTACGCGGATTCCCTCGAGGACGCGGTGCGCCTGCCGTATGCCGAGATTCCCGGCTTTCCGACGTCGACCGTTGCGGGCCACGCGGGCATGCTCTGCTGCGGCACGCTGCACGGCAAGCGCGTGATGATGATGCAGGGCCGCTTCCACTACTACGAGGGATACAGCATGCAGGACGTGACGCTGCCCGTGCGCGTGATGCAGAAGGCGGGCATCAAGACGCTGATCGTCACCAATGCGTGCGGCGGCATCAACCTGAGCTTCGTGCCGGGCGACCTGATGGTCATCGGCGACATATTCAGCATGACGGGCCAGAACCCGCTCATCGGAGCGAACCTCGACGAATTCGGCCCGCGCTTCCCGGATATGAGCTGCGCGTTTGACAAGGGCCTGCGCGCGCTTGCGCACAGCTGCGCCAAGGAGCAGGGCTTTGAGCTGCGCGAGGGCGTCTATTGCCAGATGACCGGCCCGTGCTACGAGACGCCCGCCGAGATCCGCATGCTGCGCGTGCTGGGCGCGGACGCCGTCGGCATGAGCACCGTGCCGGAGGTCATCGTCGCGCGTCACGGCGGCCTGCGCGTGCTGGGCATCAGCTGCATCACCAACATGGCCGCGGGCATCCTCGATCAGCCGCTCAACCACGAGGAAGTGACGCTGACGGCCAACCGCGTCAAGGCGAAATTCAAAGGCCTGCTCGACGCGGTCGTAGCGAAGATGGACTGACAAACCGATAGAACAGGCGGGCTCGGCGTATGGCCGGGCCTGCTTTTTGTGCTGAAATTTTACAATGTGGTTACAAAAAAGCGGCGCGCTTGATTCCGGCGGCACGGGCTGATATAATAACTTCATATGAACACTTTTTGATAAAATGAGGTACGTATGACATTATTTGCGCTTGCGGGATACGGCTTTGCATGCGCGGCGCTGTATTATCTGGTGCCGATGCGGGTGCGCTGGGTTGTGCTGCTGCTGGTGAGCTATGGATTTTACGCGATGCGCGGGCCTGCGGGCCTGCCGTTCATGCTGATGACGACGCTCACCACGTGGCTGGGCGCGCTGCTGATCGGGCGAATCGGCGGGAAGGCGGGCGAGCGGATCAAGGCGAATCCCGCGCTCACACGTGAGGAAAAGAAGACGATACGCGCCGGGGCAAAGGGGCGGCAGAGAGCCGTTTTGCTCGCCGTGCTGCTGATCAACTTCGGCCTGCTGGCGCTGCTCAAATACACGGACGACGTGCGCGGCTGGTTTGGCGCGTCGCCGCTTGGGCTCGTGCTGCCGCTGGGCATCTCGTTTTACACGTTCCAGTCGATGGGCTATCTGCTGGACGTGCACGGCGGCAAGGTGAAACCCGAGCGCAACCCGCTGAAATTCGCGCTGTTCGTCTCGTTCTTCCCGCAGCTGATTCAGGGGCCGATTGCGCGCTATGACCAGCTCGCGGGCCAGCTCACGACGCCGCATAAGCTCAGCGCGTCGCGCATGCAGCGCAGCGTGCAGCTCATCCTGTGGGGCCTGTTCCAAAAGATGGTCATCGCGGACAGGGCGCTGCCGTTTGTGAACAGCGTGTTCTCGGCGCAGGCTGGCGAGATCGGCGGCGCGGTGACGGTTCTGGGCGTTTTGATGTATTCGCTTCAGCAGTACTGCGACTTCGCGGGCGGCATCGACCTCGTGTCGGGCATCGCGCTACAATTCGGCATCGAGCTCGCCCCGAACTTCAAGCGGCCGTATTTCGCTGTGTCGCTGGCGGACTTCTGGCGGCGCTGGCACATCAGCCTCGGCGCGTGGATGCGCGATTACGTGTTCTATCCGTTCGCGCTGAGCAAGCCGATGGCGCGGCTGACCAAGGCTGTCAAGCCGAAGCTCGGCAACGATTTTGCGCGCGCAATCCCGGCGGCGCTGGGCAATGTGCTCGTGTTCCTGCTGGTGGGCATATGGCACGGCGCGACGAGCAATTACATCGTCTGGGGCTTGTACAATGGCGTGATTCTGGCATTCTCGGCGCTGATGGAGCCGGTGCATAAGAGGATGAACGCGAGGCTGCCGAAGCTCACGGCGAGCCGGGGCTTTCACGTTTTCCGCGTGCTGCGCACGTTCCTGATCGTCAACATCGGCTGGTTCTTTGACCGCTGCGCGCATGCGGGCGACGCCGTGCGGATGATGGGCACGGTGCTGACGGACTGGCGCGCAGAGCAGCTCGCAGGCGAATTCCTGTTCACGCTCGGCGTGACGCAGCTCGACTTCATCGTGCTGGCGCTGGCGGCGGCGCTGCTGTTTGGCGTGTCGTTCATGCGCGAGCGCGGCGCGGATATCGGCGTTTGGCTCACAAGGCGCTGTCTGCCCGTGCGCTGGGCGGTGCTGCTCGCCGGTGTGGCGGTCGTGGCGCTCATGGGCGTATGGGGCAGCGGATTTGACGAGGCGACGTTCATCTACTACCAATTCTGATGATGAGGCCGGGGAGTACAGATGTTGAAAAGGAAGATACTGCGCGTCATCGAGGCGCTTGCGTTCTGCGCGGTGCTCGGCGCGATGCTGCTCGCGCTGACGAACATCGTGGAGCGCAAGGTCAGCACGAATAAATTTGAGCCCCTGCTTGACGCGCCGGAGCAATACGACGTGCTTTTCATCGGCGACAGCCACATGGTCAACGGCGTCTTCCCGATGGAGCTGTGGGCGGACTACGGCATCGCGAGCTACAACGTCTCGAGCTGGGGCAACACACTGCCGGTGTCCTATTGGGTGATGCAGCATGTGCTCGAGTACGCACAGCCGGAGCTGATCGTCATCGGCGTCAAGGACGCGGACAAGCCATACAAGCTCACGGGCAGCGGCAGCGATGTGCACACGGCGCTCGACTGCTTCCCGCTGAGCATGACGAAGATTCGCGCGATTGAGGATCTGATGAGCGATCCGAATCTCACAGACGACGCCGGGACGCCCTACACCGAGCTCAAGTGGGAATACTACTTCACGCTGGGCAAGTATCACACGCGGTGGAGCGAGCTGACGCGCGCGGATTTTGAGCCGGAATACAACAAACAGAAGGGCGCGGAGATGGCCATCAACGTCGCGCCGCCGCAGGATTACGAGCTGCTCTACGAATTTGAGACGATGGACGAGACCGGCGACGGTTTCGGCTATCTGCGCATGATGATCGACGACTGCCGGCGGCGCGGCATCGACGTGCTGCTGGTGCATCTGCCGTATCCCGCGACGGTGCAGGACCAGCTCGCGGCGAACACCGTCGCGAACATCGCGCAGCAGAAGGAAGTCGATTATATCGACTTTGTGAATCTGGATACCGTCGTGGATTACGAGACGGACAGCTTCGACGGCTTTTCGCATCTGAACCCCAGCGGCGCGCGCAAGGTGACGGACTATCTGGGGCAGTACATCACGACACATTACGATATTGCGGATCACCGCGGCGATGCTGATTACGCGGCCTGGAATACGATGTATGACGAATACCAGCGGCTCAAGGCGGGCTATGTGGACATGCAGACCGACCTCAAAAACGCGCTGATGCTCCTGCACGACGACCATGTCGGCGTCTGCGTGCGCATCGACGCATATTCGCCGCTGTACGCCGACGACACGCTGTATTATCTGATGCACAACATCGCGCGCGAGCACGTCTTCGAGGCCGACGGATTCGACAAATGGTCGGGCGGCATGCTGCCCCTCGCCGGGCTCGACGAGGCGGACGCGCGGGGCGAGGCGTATTTCCTGATGGCCTGCGGCGAGAGCGGCGAGTTTGCCGAGTGCGTGGGCGACGGCGAGGCGCGTGCGAGCCTGCCCTTCGGCGATGTCGTATACACCGCGCAGGGCGATGCGTACACGCTGACGATCGGCGAAAACGAGGTCGTGCGCGGCACGAAAATCGAGGGCGGCTACGGCGTGCAGACCGTGATGTTTAACAAGGAGACGGGCGAGGTGCTCAGCGTTCGCGAATTCTGAGCAAACGCGTCTTCGGCTTGACGAAACCGCGCCGTGTGGTATAATATATTCGTATATGCGTTCACGAAAATCGCTGCGCGGGGCCATGCGCTGCGGATTCGGCGGTTTGACAAAGGAGATAACGTGATGAGCACATCCCTTTATGATAAGCTGGTCGCGGGCGAGGAAAAGCTCTCGCTGATTGGTTTGGGCTACGTCGGCATGCCGATTGCCGTGGCGTTCGCCAAGCAGGTGAAGGTCATCGGCTTTGACATCAACGAATCGAAAATCGCGCAGTACAGAAGCGGCGTCGATCCGACATACGAGGTCGGCGACGAGGAAATCGCCAGGACGACGGTCGATTTCACCAGCGACGAGACGCGCCTTCGCGAGGCGAAGTTCCATATCGTGGCCGTCCCGACGCCGGTGAAGCTGGACAAGACGCCCGACCTTCTGCCGGTGATCTCGGCGAGCAAGCTGCTGGGCAGGAATTTGACGCCCGGTTCGATCGTCGTCTATGAATCCACGGTCTATCCCGGCGTGACGGAGGACATCTGCGCGCCGATTCTGGAAAAGGAGAGCGGCCTGCGCTGCGGTATCGATTTCAAGATCGGCTACTCGCCCGAGCGCATCAACCCCGGCGACAAGGTACACCGGCTGGAGACGATCACCAAGATCGTGTCGGGCATGGACGAGGAATCCTGCGCGGAGATCAAGCGCGTCTACGATCTGGTGATCAAGGCGGGCACGTATCCCGTGTCGAGTATCAAGACCGCCGAGGCCATCAAGGTCGTGGAAAACAGCCAGCGCGACATCAACATCGCGTTCGTCAACGAGATGGCGATGGTGTTTGACAAGATGGGCATCGACACCAACGAGGTCATCGACGGCATGAACACCAAGTGGAACGCGCTGGGCTTCAGGCCGGGTCTGGTCGGCGGCCACTGCATCGGCGTCGATCCGTATTATTTCGCGTATGAGGCCGAGATGCTGGGCTATCAGTGCCGGGTCATCATGTCCGGCCGCCGCGTCAACGACGATATGGGCAATTTCGTGGCCAACGCCGCCATCAAGAAGATGATTCAGGCGGGCCTCGCGCCCAGGGAAGCGCGCGTGGGCGTGCTGGGCCTCACGTTCAAGGAGAATTGCCCGGACCTGCGCAATTCCCGCGTTTACGACATCATCACCGAGCTGCGCAGCTTCAACATCGAGCCGATGGTCTGCGACCCGTGGGCCAGCGCGAAGGAGGCGAAGGAGGCCTACGACGTGGAGCTGGTGCCGGTGGATGCGATTCGCGATATGGACTGCATCATCGTCGCCGTCGCGCACAACCAGTTCAAGCAGATGGGCCTTGAAAAGTTCCTGCCGATGTTTGCGGATGGCCCTGCGGAGAGCCATGTGCTCGTGGACGTCAAGGGCATCTTCAACAAAAAGGAGCTCGAGGCAAGCGGTCTGAGCTTCTGGCGGCTGTAACAAAACAAAGTTTAGCGGATCGGAGGACGCGCACCTCCGGTCCGTTTTTTCTGTGCCCTGCTGCATACAATATCATGGCGGCGTGCGCGGATGGGAAACAAAAACAGTACAGGAATTTTGCCGCAAATGTAGGTATTTGGCCGAATGGTGTCGAATATTACAGCGACGGCGGCTTGGCCGCGCGCATGAAGGAGGCGAGCGCATGACGATCAAGGAGAGGCTTGAGGAGCAGGAGCGGCAAACGCTCAGCCCGTTTGCCAAGCTCAGCTGCGAGACGAAGGGCCGCGAGAAGCCCGTCTCGAGCGACGACATGCGCACAGAGTTTCAGCGCGACCGCGACAGGATTCTGCACTGCAAATCGTTCAGGCGGCTCAAGGGCAAGACGCAGGTCTTCCTCGCGCCGGCGGGCGACCATTACCGCACGCGGCTGACGCACACGCTGGAGGTCACGCAGGTGGCGCGGACGATGGCGCGCGCGCTGCGGCTCAACGAGGATCTCGCCGAGGCTGTGGCGATGGGCCACGATCTGGGTCACACGCCGTTTGGCCACGCGGGCGAGGCGGCGCTTGACAAGATGATCGACGGCGGCTTTGAGCACAGGGTGCAGAGCAGGCGCGTGGTCGAGGTGCTCGAGCGGGAGGGCGAGGGACTGAACCTGACGTGGGAGGTGCGCGACGGCATCGAGCATCACTCCGGCAAGGTGCGTCCGCAGACGCTCGAGGGGCGCTGCGTCCATTTGGCCGACCGCATCGCCTACATCAACCACGACATCGACGACGCCCTGCGCGCCGGGATCATACAGGCCGAAATGCTGCCGGGGCATGCGATTCGCGTATTGGGCAGCACGCATGGACAGCGCGTGGGCACGATGATATCCAGCGTCGTGCGCTACAGCCAGGACAGGGACGACGTGCAGATGGAGCCGGAGATTTGGGACGCGCTGATGGAGCTTCGCGGGTTCATGTTCGAGCGGGTCTATTCGCGCGATTGGGCATGCAACGAGACGCGCAAGACGCAGCATGTGATCGCCGGTCTGGTCGATTACTACATGAATTATCCGGGGCAGATGCCCAATGAGTATCTGGAGATCGCGTTCCGGGAGGGGACGCAGCGCGCCGTATGCGATTACGTGGCGTGCATGACGGACAGATACGCGGTTCAGACGTATCAAAAACTGTATATTCCGCCGTTTTTTGACGGAATCGGGTAAAAAGACGGATTTTTTAGCGAAAAAAATGAAGCCGCGATGCAGGAATGAGAAAAAAAGCGGCGAAAAAGAGTAGGGCGGTGAAGGACGTTGAGGTTTCCCCCACAGTGGCTGGACGAGCTGCGCGACCGTGCGGATATCGTGCAGGTCGTGTCAAGATATGTGCAGCTGACGCCCAAGGGCGGGCGGTATTGGGGCCTGTGTCCGTTTCACGGCGAAAAGACGGCTTCCTTCTCGGTGAGCCCGGAGCGGCAGATGTATTACTGCTTTGGATGCCACGCGGGCGGAAGCGCCATCACGTTTGTGATGGAAATGGAGCACGTCGGCTTTCAGGATGCGTGCAAGCTGTTGGCCGAACAGGTTCATATGGACGTGCCGCAGATGGAACGCGGCGGCGAGGACGAGGCGAGCCGCTCGCTCAAGGAACGCATCTACGAGGCGAACAAGCAGTGCGCGCGGCTGTATCACAGCCAGCTCTGGAAGCCGGAGAGCGCGCAGATTCTGCAATATCTCTACGGGCGCGGACTTGACGACGCGACGATCCGCAAATTCGGCCTCGGCGCGACGATGCCGGGCTGGGATGGCGCGACGCTCGAGCTGCGCAAACTGGGCTTCACCGACGACGAACTGGTCAGCGCGGGCATATCGGTGCGCCGCGATGGGAAGATATACGATATGTTCAGGCAGCGCGCCATCTTCCCGATCATCGACGCGCAGGGCCGCGTGCTGGGCTTCGGCGGGCGCGCGCTCGGCGATGCGAAGCCGAAATACCTGAACACGGGCGATACGCCGATCTTCAACAAGCGGCGCGGCGTGTTTGCGGCGAACCTGCTCAAAAAGCAGCGCGGCCTCAAGCGCGTGATCCTCGTGGAGGGCTACATGGATGTGGTCGCGATGGTGCAGGCCGGCGTCCCCGGCGTCTGCGCGACGCTGGGCACGGCGCTGACGATCGAACAGGCGAGGCTGCTCAAGCGATACGCTCCGGAGGTGTGGGTTTCCTACGACGGCGACGCGGCGGGTCAGCATGCGATTCTGCGCGCGCTGGAGATCTTTGAACAGGAGGATATGCCGGCGAAGGTACTGGATTTTCCCGGCGGGATGGACCCTGACGAATATATCCGCGCATACGGCCCGGAGGCTGTCGAGCAGATTGAGCCGATGGACGCCACGGCCTACCGCATGAAGCAGGAGATGGGTAACCACGATCTGTC
Organism: uncultured Clostridia bacterium; assembly: GCA_944362695.1. GTDB lineage: Bacteria > Bacillota > Clostridia > Christensenellales > Aristaeellaceae > Ventricola. Next base: position 33,369 of record CALVTQ010000029.1, on the reverse strand, counting down.
CACGCAGGAGGGCCGCACGGCATACGCCATCGCGTGCGCCAAACATCTGGCGAAGGTCAAGCAGCCGGTCGAGCTGGAAAACTACGTCAAGCAGCTGATGATGTCTACGGGCTTCACACGCGAGGTGCTGCTGGCGCAGATCGGGCGTACGGAGATGATCGCGCAGGACAAGCAGGCGATCTACCGACGGGCTGCGAGGCCGCTTGAGGAAAAGAACGAGGGCGTGGACACCGAGACATCGGCGGCGGAGAAGCAGCTGATCCTGCTTCTGGCGTCGGGTCATGTGGAGCCGGGCGTCGTATCGGCGGACGATTTCATCACGCCGGAGCGGCGCGAGGTGGCCGAAAAACTGCTCGGCGGCATGAAGCCGGGCGTGATCTTAGAGGAAATTGAAGACGAGGGCAAGCGCGCCCGCATCGCCGATCTCCTGCAAAGGGATTCCGGCGCGGCGGAAGACCATCTGCGCATGGCCGGAGATTGCCTGCGCATCCTGCATAAAAAGAGGATCAAGGAAAAGATCGACGAATTGACGCAGGATCTGGCCAATCAGAAGGGGCCGCAGAAGCGCGAGACCTTGCTGCAAATACAGGAATTGACGAAGCAAATGCAGACGGGCGGAAGAAAGGAATGATTATATAATGGGTCTGACACGCGAACAGGCGCAGCAAAAGGTAAAGGACATGTTGGAGCTGGCGCGCGACGAGAAGAAGCAGATCAGCTATCAGGATGTCATGAACAAGCTCAGCGAACTGGATATCGACGCCGAAGCTATCGATGCTGTGTTTGAGACGCTGGAAGCCGAGGGCATCAATGTCGTCAGCGCTGCGGAGGACGAGACTGCCATCATTCCCGACAACGCCGAGCCGGATCTCGATCTGACTGTGCCGGAGGGCATCAGCATCGACGACCCCGTGCGCATGTATCTCAAGGAGATCGGCAAGGTGCCGCTGCTGACGGCGGACGAGGAGATCGAGATCGCGAAAAAGATGCTCGAGGGCGGCGAGGAGGCCGAGGCAGCCAAGCAGAAGCTGGCCGAGGCGAACCTGCGCCTCGTCGTCTCCATCGCCAAGCGCTATGTGGGCCGCGGCATGCTGTTCCTCGACCTGATTCAGGAGGGCAATCTGGGCCTCATCAAGGCCGTGGAAAAGTTTGACTACACGAAGGGCTTCAAATTTTCGACCTACGCGACGTGGTGGATTCGCCAGGCGATCACCCGCGCGATTGCCGATCAGGCGCGCACGATCCGCATCCCCGTGCACATGGTGGAGACGATCAACAAGCTGATCCGCGTCAGCCGCCAGCTCCTTCAGGAGAAGGGCCGCGAGCCGCAGCCCGAGGAAATCGCCGAGGCGATGGGCATCAGCGTGGACAAAGTGCGCGAGATCACCAAGATCGCGCAGGAGCCGGTCTCCCTTGAGACGCCGATCGGCGAGGAGGAGGACAGCCACCTGGGCGACTTCATCCAGGATGACGACGCGCCGCCGCCCGCCGAGGCCGCTTCCTTCACATTGATGAAGGAGCAGCTGATGAGCGTGCTCGATACCCTGACGCCGCGCGAGAAGAAGGTGCTCTCGCTGCGCTTCGGCCTTGACGACGGCAGGCAGCGCACGCTCGAGGAGGTCGGCCAGGAATTCAACGTCACGCGCGAGCGCATCCGCCAGATTGAGGCGAAGGCCCTGCGCAAGCTGCGCCATCCGAGCCGCAGCAAGAAGCTCAAGGATTATCTCGAGTAACAGAAAAAGCAGCCCTTCCCGCGCGGGAGGGCTTTCTTTTGAGGACGGAGGAACGCATGACACAGCTTGATCAGAGGCTTTCCGCCATCGCCGATCTCGCGCTGGGTGCCGTATCGGGCATAAAAAATCCCTGCGCGGCGGACATCGGCTGCGACCACGGGCTGCTGGCGGCGCATCTTTTGCAGAGGCGGGCCGATCTGCGCGTGATCGCCAGCGATGTGAGCGCGCCGAGCCTTGACAAAGCGCGGCGGCTGATGACTTCGCTGGGCATGGAAAAGCGCGCGAAGTTCTGCGTGGCCGACGGACTGGCGGGCGTGGACGAGCCGGTTGACGTGATCGTCATTGCGGGCATGGGCGCGGGGACGATCCTCAAGATCATCGGCGAGGGCATGGCCAAAATCGACGGCGCGGCGGTCATCGTGCAGGCGAATCTCGACATTCCGATGCTGCGCAGCAGGCTCACGGAGATGGGCTTCGCGATTGAAAAAGAGCGCTTTGCCGAGGCGGCGGGGCGGCAGTATGCGACGCTGCTGGTCAAAAAAAGCGATGCGGCGCTGCGTCCGCTCACACAGCGTGAAGCCCTGCTCGGCAGCGCGGTAAACGGCATGATGGACGAGGCGCAGAGGCGGTATTTTGCGTGGCTGCGCGGCGTACGCATCCATGAGATGGAGAGGCTGGCTGCGCTGCCGTCGGCAAATGCGAGGAAAAAGATGGAACAAAGCGGCGTCGAGGCCGATTTGATCACGGAGGCGATGAGCATGAACGCATGCACGGTGGCGGATATCGAAAAGATGGTCGGCGAGATCGCGCCCTTTGAGCTGGCGGAGGAATGGGACAACGTGGGCCTGCTGCTGGGCAGACGGGGCGGCGAGGTGACGCGCGCGCTCGTGGCGCTTGATGTGACGCCCGCGGTCATCGGCGAGGCGAAGGCGATCGGTGCGCAGCTGATTATCACGCACCACCCGATCATGTTCGGCGCGAGGAAGCGCGTGACGGACGCGGATTACGAGGGCGGCATGATGCTAAGCCTCGCTGAGGCAGGCATTGCGCTGATTGCGGCGCATACGAACCTCGACGCGGCGCCCGGCGGCGTCAACGATACGCTGATGGCGGCGATGGGCGCGGTGAATGTGCGCGGCGAGGGCTGCGTGCGCGTGGGCGACGTGGCCGAGGGCACGACGCTTAGCATGCTGCGCGACCAGGCGAGGCGCGCGCTCAAGGCCGATGTGCGGATCTACGGCGCGGAGGATACGCCCGTGCATGTGCTGGGCTGCTGCTCCGGCGCGGGCAGCTCGGAGATCGGCGAGGCGGCGGCGCTGGGCGCGGACTGCTTCATCACCGGCGAGGTCAAGCACAACCTCGCGCTCGAGGCGATGGCGCTGGGCGTCGCCGTGATCGAAGCGGGCCACTACGAAACGGAAAATCCTGTCTGCGAAGTGCTGGCTGGCGCTTTACAAAACGGCGCGGATGCGTTAAAATATAAAGTGATGTTTTTCTGCTCGAAAGTGAATCCTTTCGGACGCAGTGTGTGAGGAGGGCCTTAATTTGGAACAGTACGAACTCTTGTGGCAATACCAGCAGGTCGATATGGAGCTGGATCGATATGAAAGGGAAATGCGCGGCAACAGCAACCGCAAGGAGCTGCTCAAGCATCGCGACTTCCTTCTGGAGCAGCAGAATGTGCTCAAGAAGATCGAGGCCGATGTGGAGATGATGGGCGACCGCATGGATGCGCTGGCCGACGAGATCGCGCGCCTGAATAATTCCGTCAATGAGGCGGCGGCGAACTTCGAGGCGAACCGCCCCGAGGACATCGAGGAAGCCAAGAAGCAGATTGCGGCGATTCAGAAGCTGCTGGGCACGATCTCCCGCTACGAGTCCGAGCTGGCGAAGATGCGCAAGGACAGCGAGGCCCGCGACCGTCAGCAGCGCGAGGTGCGCGTGCGTGCGGCCAAGGCGCGCGCGGAGTTCGACCGCATCAAGCTGATCTACGACGAGGAATACAAGGTTGCCGTCGTCAAGCTCGAGGAGCTCAAGAAAAAGGTTGCAAAGGAGGCCGAGGGCATCGAGCCTGCGCTGCTTGAGAAATACATGGCGATCAAGCGGCATTGCGCCCAGCCGATCACGCGGATTCACGGCGATCGCTGCGGCGGCTGCAACATGCAGCTCCCGGCGGCGGATATGAACAAGATCCGCACCGGCGCGCCGTTCGTCGAGTGCGAGAACTGCGGCCGAATCATTCTGGCGAAATAAAATGAAGGGCATGCGCTGTCTGCGTGTGCCCTTTTGATTTGGAGGAAGCATGGACGGGCTGCTCGAGGCGGAATTGTCGCTGAAGCCGGAGCTGCGCTGGCTGTTTACGGCGCTCGTTGACCGCATTGCAGGCGAATGGCCGGGAACGAGGCTGCGCACGATGAAGACGTGCGTGAGCTTCGACGACCCGAAGGCGTATCTGTACGTGTCCGAGGCGAGGCGGAGCATGACCGGCGGGCGGCCCGGACTGCTGCTGACGTTCGGTTTGCCGGAGCCGATGCGGCATCCGAGGTTTGAGCAAATCGTTCCGGTATCGGCGAAGCGGTACACGATACACATGACGGTCTGCGAGGAATCCGAGCTCGACGAGGAATTGATCGGGATACTGGCCATGAGCCGGACGCTGATGAAAAGATAAAGAACGCCGCGGAAACCGGAACCGCGGCGATTTTGTGTATGCAGGATTATTTTTCGTACTTGACGCCCATGATGTATATGGAACCGAAAAGCCCGCCGAGGCAAAGCGCGAGGTTGATAAACAGGTTGAGGCGGGACCAGAGCGCCGGAGCGAGCAGCCCCATGACGAGATTGAGCGCGGGCAGCGCGGCGAGCGACGCGCATGACCAGATGCGCAGGGCATGCAGGATGTGCGGCCAGTTCGTGTTGTTGAAATGGACGCCGATCATGTTCATGCGCAGCGGCCCGTCGGAGTAGATGCTCACGGGATACTGGTCGTAATAGGCGGGCAGGCGCAGCAGGGCAAAAAAGATGAAATAGACGGCACACGCGCCGGCGCAGGCGACGCACGCGGGGAGCGCGGGAGCGATGCCGGCGGTCAGGTGCGTGACAAGCATGATTGCGGCACACGCAGCGAGGCAGAGGACGAACACGAGCGGCCAGCGCGTTTTGACCTGATAGGCGCGCATGGGCTTTTCATCCATGTGCAGCGCAGTCTTGACGACGTCGTCCACCTGCGCGGCATCGAGCTTGGCGTCGGGTTCGGTGCGATTGCACATGAGCAGCTCGGTGACGGTGACGCCCAGCAGCTCGGCGAGCGGCATGAGCATGGCGGTGTCGGGAATGCTCGCGCCGGTCTCCCATTTGCTGACGGCCTTGTCTGATATGTAGAGCTTTTCGGCGAGCTCTTTCTGCGTCAAGCCTTTTTCCCTGCGCAGGGAAGAAATGAATGCGCCGAACGCCTTTCTGTCGATCTCGTGCATGAATATGCCCTCCTTGCTTTTGACTTTCATTATAGAGGGAAGACGCGGATTTGGCAACCGAATTGAAGTAGAGTTGAGCTATTGTTGGAAAAATAAGCGTAAATCAAATGAAAAACGAGCGGGACAGGAAACCGACCAGCGGTCTGTTTTGCCTCGCTCGATGGATATTGTACTTGGGTCTGATTGATTGGCGTCTGTAAGAAGCGGGCGCGACGCTGCCACTTCTGTTGGGGAGAAGACAGCGATGCCTTCCCGGGTGAAAGGGAAATGCAGACCGCAGGATTGGCGGCATACTTCCCGGATACACCCATGCGATCGTCAGCGAGATCATGGCAGACGGCATCGCTGTGGTCAATGCTGACGTACAGAGTGGCCTTGCCGGACGTCTGATCCTGCACCGGAACAAAGTCACCGGCCTCATTTTCTGGTGCGGGGCAGAGCGATAACTTCTTCTGGCAGATTTCAGCAGCGACATCCCGCCGGATGTGCGCCAGCCGGTACAGGGATCAATGCTTCGGCGCAAGACATTCCCTCTTTATTCGTAGTTCTCGATCCGCCATTCGTCGTGCCAGTCGATGATGGGCTTGTCTCCCTCGAAACGGATCGGCAGCCACACATAATCCGCCAGAGAGGTGTTGGCTTCGCCATCCGGGGGGATGTGCTGCTTTCGCTGAGGGATGGTCTGATCCATATCCGGGTCGAACCAGCTTTGATAGAGCTCCGCATAGTCATCGTAGGCCAGATGCTGCCATGCGGGCTGCCAGCGATCAGCACAGGCGATATAAAGGTCCTTCTTTCCCTGCACCTTGAAGACGGAGGAAATCTGCGAATGGTAGGAGGTGCGGCTGTCATCCAGCGGGTGGGGATCACCCAGCACCGTGTAAGGTCCATGCCAACTGTCGGCAATGGCCGCTTCGGACGGGTTGGGGAGATAGCCGGTCGTGCCGGATGTAATCAGATAGTGCTTGCCTTTGCGGACAAAGTGCGCCGTGGCTTCCCGCACATATGGCGGAAAGGGACGGGGAAAATGGGTGCTGTAATATCCGGTCACATCCGTATAATCCTCCGTCAGGTCTGCACAGATTGTTTCCGAATGGACACGTTCAAAATAGTAGTAGGCTTTTCCGTCCGGGGCCACGGCGAGATCAAAATCGCCTGCGCTCATGCCAAGGGGCATAAGACCGGTACGAACGATGGTGTAGGGGCCCAGCAAGCGATCTGCTGTCAGCACAGTGGAGCGCTGGGTGCCGTCCCTGCACATGATCTTCAGCCAGCAGACATATTTGCCGGTGCGCCGGTTGTGTATGATATGAGGCCGATCCATCATGGACGAGGGATGCAGCGGCGACGAGGCATCCTCGGTGTCCGGCGGTATAATCACGCCTTCATCCTTCCAGTTGTAAAGGTCGGCGGAGGAATAGCACCTGACGCCCCAGTGCCAGATGCCGTTTTTTCCGTCCGTATGTTCTTTGTTCTCGCCATACCAGTAGTAGACACCGTTTTCAAACAGCACGGAGCCGCCGTGGGCCTGGATTCGCTTCCCTTCTATATCCAACCAGACCTGACCGGGGCGAATGGACGTATACATGGTCATGCCTCCACAATGATACGGGCGCGGGCCAGATTGAGCACCTGCGTATAGGGCTCATCCGCATTTCCGGCGCGGTGCATTTTGACGATCACAGCGGCAAAATAGGTGCCGGGCTGCCTGTAAACATGGAAGACGCTTGCGGAATCATCCCTTACGTCGCCGTGAGCGCCGAACAGGGCTTTCTGGCTGCCGTCGCCGAAGTCAAAATCAAGAGCGGTGATCGTTCCTGCGCCATCGGGCGCTTCGGCGCGGGCGGTCAGCGTGACCTTTTCGCCGGCGTGTACGCGGGCACATTCCTGACCATTGGCCAGCAGATGAGCCACAGGCTGGATGCCGCGCCGCTCATGGGCGGTATCGGGAACGAGGATCTGCCCGTCTTCATAACGGTAATTGGTCGTGGGGAGCGGCTCGATGCCCCGTTCCACCCAATCGCTGACATCAAGGAGCGCCTGATACAGTGCGCCAAGGTAGTTGACGACCTGCGTGCCGCGCTGGATACCGTCATCGCCGTGCAGACAGCGATCCATATACCAGACGCGGACGTTGGCGTCGCTGCCCTGGCTTTCGCGGATCTTATGGCGATACCAGTCGGCACACCATGGGCAGGTGGATTCGTCCATCAGGGCTTGGATGACGATCACCTTGCCCTGGATACAGCCGTCCTGCACAGTGCCCGTGCCGGTCATGGAATACCCGAACACATTGCGGCGCTGGGGCAGGGTGGCCTCGCCTGCTTCATTGCGGAATTGATCCCATGCGCGGAAGGCGGGGTCAGCCGGCACCTGATGGCGGTAATAGGACTGGATGGCGATGAAGTCGGAGTTATCAAGGCGCACGTGATCGCCGGGGGAGAGCAGCGTCAGCACCTGGGCAATATCATCCATGCCGAAGCATGCGCCAAGATACAGCCTGTTCCCGTCGATGTGATCCAGCTTCAGGTTTTTGCCTCTGGCATTGCCCGACAGGATCTCTATGTTGACGCCTTCTGTATAATCAAATCGGGGCGGAATTTCGGTCAATTCAATATAAGAGCTGTTGCCGTCCGCAAGCATCTTCTGCCAGGCATCGTCCACGCCGTTCATGCCGGATTTGTCGCTGTTGTCGGGGCCGGGCAGATGAACGGAGGCAATCGTTCCCTCCATGCACAGCCGGTCTTTGGCGGCGCCGCACAGCTCATCGTGGCCCGCATAACCGGGTGCGGTCCAGAAATCGACGAAATAACCGGGATCGGCCTGTTTAATCCCCGGGAGCAGAACGGGGAGCGAGCCGGGATCGATGTGTCCCTCCGCTTCAAGATACCACGCCCTGGGCGGGAAGCCCATGCGGGTCAGCTCCCGAAGCATATCCGCCTCGTCCTTGTTCAGATGTTCATAGGGATCGCCGCTGCCGCCCGCGTCCAGCGCGTCAACGATCTTGCCAAAGCAGCGGCGCAGGACGCGCTGTCCCTGCGCATGCATGGTGATGGTGTTGGGCAGGGATACCGGCGAACCGATCACATAAGGGCATGCGCCATCCCAGGCATCGGTGTTTTCGATGCAGGCCATGGTTTTGTATCCGCCGCCGCTGCCGCCAAACACATAGCCAAAGGGCCGGGTGCAGCCGTAGAGCTCTGCTGCCACCGCACGGGAATACTCCGCCGCGGCAGCGCTGGACTTATATACGATCGTGGAATCACGCTGGCCGGCAAACATGGCGGCGGAGCCCATGTTGGTCTCCACAAAGTATGCGCCCTGCAGGAGCGTGAAGGTCACGATATCGTTCAGTCCTTCGCGGCTGAGGGAGGCCATTTCTTCATCCGGGCCGGGGAAGGGCGAGAGATATTGGAAGAAACGTTCGGTGTACCCTGCCTTATCGGGGAAGCAGAAGGAAAACTTGACGATGGTGCCTTCAAAGCCGCCGTGAATGTACAGGTAATCAATCACCTTTCCATCAATGGTCTTGCGGGTGCGCATCTGCCTTTCGTCAATATAGGGATGGGCGTAGGTGGGGTCTTCAAGCGCGTGGTAAATCAGCTTTTTCATGAAATTCACCGCCTTCGTTGTTGGTGATTTCATTATAGGAAACCGTTCCGTGAATGAAAATGCAGAAATTCAGCAAGAAGAGCACAAATTCAGCAATGTGACAAAACTGAACAAAAATGAACTCTCTTTCGCCAAAAATTCTATATCGAATGAATCTCCCGTTTTGTATAATGAGCCTAACAAAGGTTGCAAACCTATATTCAACATGCGAAAGGAGAATATCTCGATGATGAATGGTGGAAAGAAGCTCGTTTCCCTGCTGCTGATGCTGGCCATGGTGCTCACGATGTATGCGATTGCCATGGCCGAGGATAAGACCGTGCTGGAAGGCGTTTATGACATGGAGAACAACGACTTCGGTATGGAAACCTACTACTACTTCAGTGCGGATGGCACGTATTACGGCTCCTTCTTCATGGGCGCGGTGGTGGATGCCGGCACCTATGAGGTCAAGAATGAGGAACTCACCTATCTGGCAAGCCTTGGCGAGGATGGCACTGCCGGTACGCAGGATGATGTGACCGCTGTGGCGACCCAGGTGGTGGAGCTGGCCTCCTACCTGTCCGACGATGCGGTGAAGATCGCCTATGTGGACGGCAAGCTGGCGGACGTTTCTCTGGCAGGCATGGCCAACCACCGCACCATGGCGCTGAGCGAGGGCAAGGCGCATGATACCGCGTCCGAAACCCCCATCGTTGTTGTCAATCTGTATGCCGATAACATGGAAGGCAACACGCTGACCCTGTATCATGACAAGTCCTTTGCGGATTACACCGGCGATGACGGCATCTACGGCACCTGGGCCAAGAACGAGGACGGCTCCTATGCGTTGACGGATGAGGATGGCGCCGCCTATGCGCTGACCTGGAATGAGGATGGCACGGCTTCCTTTGGCCCGGAACAGGGGGATAAGAAGGTCCTCACGACCTCTGTGGGCCCGGTGGTGTTCAATGCCTTCACCGCCGAGGATGTCAAACTGGCGGCCGCCGATACGACCATGGGCGCCAACCTGACGCTGAATTGCTATGAGGACGGCACCTGTGTGCTGCTGGTGAACATCACTGCCGTTGGCATGGAGCTGGAGGCGGATCGCGGCACCTATACGGTGGCTGATGTCTTCAACTACACCTTTAACTTTGAAACCGCCGGTGAGATCGTGGGCGAGCCCGATTGGGCCAGCGCCACGGCTACGGGGATTGGTGTGAAGGTTCCCTATGCAGCAACTGTGCAGGCCATGGGTTCTGATCTGGCGATTGATACTGTGCTCAACGGCGTGGCTTCCATCGGTCAGTGATGATTGGCACAATCAAGGAGGAAGCCGGAGGGCTTCCTTCTCCCTTCTGTAATGATTTTGAGGAGGTGCCCTGTGGCAAAGAGCAGTGCGGCCATGCCGGTCAATCCGCATGACAAAAACCGAGTCACGTGGAAAAAGGACTGGGCACGGAATAAAACGGTATATTTCGTCTTCATCCCTGTAGCCATCTACATCATCATCACCCATTATTTGCCGATGTTTGGTGTGGTGATGGCGTTCCAGAATTTCAGTCTGGCCAAGGGTGTCTTCGGCAGCCGGTTTGTGGGCTTTGATAACTTTGTTGAGCTGTTCACTGGCGATGCCTTCCTGAATGCGTTCAAGAACACAGCGATCATGTCAGCGTTTACGCTGGTGATTGGCTTCCTGCCGGGCATCGTGTATGCGCTCATGCTGTCGGAGGTGCGCAACAAGAAATTCAAGCGTACCGTTCAGATGATCTCCTACCTGCCCAACTTTGTGGCTCCGGTGGTCGTGACCAATCTGGTCAAGCTGTTCCTTGGCAATGACGGCCCTCTGACTGCACTGCTGACAACGCTGGGGTTGCCGCAGCAAAACTGGCTTGCGAATGCAGATCCGCCTGTGTTTTGGCTGATCCATACCTTTATGGGGATCTGGCAGAGCCTCGGCTTTGGTTCGATCATGCTGATGTCGGCGATTGCGGGCATCAACGGAGATCTGATGGAGGCTGCCGCAATCGACGGCGCGACCTGTATGCAGCGCATCATGAAGATCACAATCCCATGTATTGCGCCGATCCTGGGCATGTCCTTTGTGCTGAATGTAGCCGTCTCCTTCCGCACGATCGGCGGCAATGTGCTGCTGCTGTACATGCCGCAGACCTACTCGGTGGCGGACTGTCTTTACACCTACACCCATCGCATGGCGTTCGGTTCAGCGCCTGATATGGGCCTGTCCGCCGCAAGCAACCTGTTCCAGTCCGTGCTGGGCACGGTGCTGCTGATCGGCGGCAACATTCTTGCGGGCAAGATCAACTCTGATGCCCGGTTGTTCTAAGGAGGCGGCAATATGCGGACGGGTAAGAAAACCAAAGTCAAAGAGGGCATGGTAGAGCATCTGACGGTCGGCAATCACATTGCCAACTTCCTGATTCATGCATGCCTGATCATGGTCGCGGTGGTTTCGCTGCTGCCGATGTGGCATGTGCTGATGAGTTCATTTTCGGATGGCTTTTCGCTGTTATCCTTCAAGGGTGTAGCGGTTTTGCCGGTAGGCAAGCCGACGCTGGAGGGCTATCGGCTGATCTTCCGTGACTCATCGCTGTGGATTGGCTACGGCAACACGATTTTCTATGTGATCGGCACGATTTCTCTGGGCTTTGTGCTGAATGTTCTGGGCGGTTATGCGCTGAGCCAGGACACAAAGGGCCGCGGCCTGATGTATGCATTTTTGTTCATCACGATGCTCTTCAGCGGCGGCGTGATCCCGACATATATGGTGATGAATTCTCTGGGTCTGGTCGGCAATCGCTTCGTCATCATTTTGCTGGGCGCCACACAGACCTTCTACCTCGTGTTTGCCGCCAAATCATTTTCGGCCGTGCCTGTGTCAACCGTGGAGGCGGCCAGAATCGACGGGGCAGGGCATATTCGGGTCATGTTCCAGATCGTGCTTCCTCAGGCGCGGGGCATGTTCTTCATCACGGTCCTGAACACCTTCGTCGCCTCCTGGAACGGCTGGTATGAAGCGTCTGTCTACATGGCCAGCGATAAGACCAAATGGCCGATCCAGCTGTTCATCAACGAGATGACCAATGCAAATGTGAACTTTCTGGAGACGGCCACCCCGAACTACAGCCGCTATCTGATCCAGTTTGCGGTCATTGTGGTGGCGACGCTCCCCATCATGCTGGCGATGCCCTTCTTCCAGGACAAGATCGAAGCGGGCCAGCTGCAGGGCGGCGTGAAGGGCTGACAGAATACAGAGAAGGAGAGACAGAATATGAAACGGATTTTGAGCTGGCTGCTGCTGCTTTGCCTGCTGGCGGGAATGTTGGCGCTGACCGGCTGCAGCAAGGACGATGAAAAGCCCCAGGAAGCAGAGCAGAACGAGCAGACTGCCGGTTCCCCGGAGGAGGCGCGTACCTTCAGCTATCTGCTGGATAAGGGCGAGAGCACCGAATATTATCTGAATTACGAGGACAATCCGGTCATGCGCTATGTGGCGCAGTATAAGACCTTTGAGGATGCCACCGGTACATCGCAGAGCGTGAAGATGAGTTTCCAGATCCCGCCCTCCGGCAAGGAATTGGATAACATCAACCTGCTCATCTCCACCCAGTCCTATCCCGATGTGATGTCCATGACGTATTATGGCGGCTCGCTGGCAGAGCTGTACGAGTGCGGCAGTATTCTGGATCTGGGGCCTTACATCGATCAGTACATGCCCAACTACAAGGCCTGGCTGGAGAAAAATCCCAACGTCATCACCACCACGCCTGTGGGCGACAAGAACATGCAGCTTTCTCTGGTGGGTATCCGCGCCAATGTCACGCCGTACGACCTGTTCGCAGGCTGGTGCTACCGCCGCGATTGGATTGTTCGTTACGGTGTGCAGCCGGATACATTCTTCGACCCCATGAAGGATACCGAGCCTCGGGAGAACCCCCGTGCCGGACAGCAGTTCACGGGCTGCTATACGCTCGATGTGAATGGTAATGCGATCGAATCGGCTGTACTGGAAGAAAATGTGAACGGCGACAGCTGGGTGGATGATGTCGTGTTCCCCAGCGGTCATAGTGATCCCATCTATATCAGCGACTGGGAGTGGATGTTCGGCATCTTCGAGAAGGCGCTGGCAGATCAGGGGATCACGGATGGCTATGTGCTGAGCATGTATTATCCCGGCTTTAACCAGAATGGCGATCTGGTGAGTTCCTTTGGCGGAGGCTGCCCCTGGATTTACTATGATGCAGAGAATCAGGAGGCGAAGTTCGGCGGAAATACGGACAATTTCAAGGCCTACTTGCAGTGCATGAACGCCTGGTGGAACAAGGGGTGGCTGGATAAGCAGTTCGCAGAGCGCTCCGGCGATATGTACTACCGCATCGACGATGTGGCGGTGCGTTCCGGCAAGGTCGGCTTCTGGCAGGGCAGCGTGTCTACGCTGGGCAGCCGCATCGCCAATGAATCGCTTCCCTTCACCAAGGGCGCGGTGGCCTATGGCGCGGCCAACCCGATCAACGATATCTACGGCGGCGACGAGCAGAAGCTGAAGATACCGGATACATTCTATGGTGCGGCGAACTACGGCGGCGGCGTGGTCGTTACCGACAAAGCGAAGGACAAGGATCTTGCGATCCTGTTCCGCTGGCTCGATTATTTCTATTCCGATGAAGGCGCGATGCTGATGAACTATGGTCTCAATGCGCAGCAGCAGGCGCAGCTGCAGGATCCGACCTATCTGAAGTATGGCGTGGATGCGGCCTATACGCTCGTTGAGAAGGATGGCAAGCAGATGGTGAAGTTCCATGATCTGCTGAAGGTGAACGACGGCAACATCCGCACCGCCATGAATGGCTCCCGCGTGTTCGGCCTGTCCAATCCGCTGGAGATCGACTACGGCGATACGCAGACATACATCGATCACTGCATCGGTCAGTGGAGCCTCTACGAACCTGTCGGCTTTATGGCACTGTATCCCTTCAATAACCAGCTGCCTGCGGAAACGGTGCAGAGCAACAATAAAGTGTACTCCCGTGTGATCAATGAGTACATGTATGTACAGGTGCCGAATTTTATCAAGGGCAAGAAGAACTTTGAGGCGGATTGGGATACTTACTGCAAAGACCTGAACAAGCGCGGTTATCAGAAGACGGTCGATGCGATGAATGAAGCCATTCAGAAAACGCTTGGAAACTGACCCTTTCTGCATCAAGATGATTGTGCTATAATAAATCGGAGGGATGGGCTCGCCGCAGTCAGCTCATCCCTCTGAATAAATCAGGCAGGTGATCGTATGGAAAATGAGCTGATGACCAATGTGTATGTACGCAGTCGGGTGCTTTCCGGCATGGTGCACAGCGCTTGTGGACTGGGATGCTGGTGTTTCTCGGTCGATGCGGAGCGGCTGTTCTATTCCACCAGCCCGGATGAACAGGAATTCCTGCTTTTCCTGCGATCCAGCGGGTGCATGGATTATGCGATAAGCGATCATGTGAGGCGAGACCGTCCTGTCATCCTCAGCGATTCTGTGGGCCTGATCTGGGCAGCGGAGTTCCTGTGGAACCATGACGCGCCGGAACTGCTGATCGTGCTGGGGCCGATCTTCAACAGCGCTACATCGCTCCGGTCGATCGAAAATTCCCTTCACCGCCTGAACCTCTCCCAGTCTGCCCGCAATCTCCTGCTGGAAAAAATGAAGAAAGTCCCGGTGCTGTCCATGGCCAACTTCGGCCAATATGTGCAGATGATGCATTATACGCTCTTTCAGGAGGAGATCCAGCGCCAGGAATTCCAGTTCCAGACGGTGATCGAGGACGGGCGAAATGTATACCGCAACTTCGCCGATGCGGAACAGACCGATGGCAGCTGGGATCAGACCAATGTGGAACGGATCCACATGACGGAAGGGACAATCCTGCAGATGATTCGCGAGGGGAATCTGGAATACAGGAATGTGCTGGATCAGCTCAATGGGCTTGATCTGCCGGCCCAATTCCCCGCGGATGGACAGTTCCGGCGGCTGAAGAACTCGCTCATCATCTTCTGCGGACAATGCACCCGTGCAGCGATTGACGGCGGCATGCCCCAGCAGTCTGCCTTTGTGCTGGAATCGGAACACTGTGATCGGATTGAGCGGACATTGACGATGACCGAGCTGCTGACGGTCAACCGCCGCATGATGGAGGACTATATCAAGCGGGTGCATGAGCTCAAGAAGAGGCGGGATATTTCCAAACCGATCCAACAATGCTGTGACTACATCAAACGCAACCTGCTCAAGCCGTTGGATCTGAAGCAGATTGCAGATAATGTCGGCTATACGGATTATTATCTGTCAAAAAGGTTCTACCGGGAGATGGGGGTTAAGCTGCTTGATTTTATTAAAAATGAGCGGATTGACCTGGCGAAGATATGGCTGGTGACGACGACCAAGTCCGTGGATGAAATCAGCGAAACGCTGCAGTTCAACAGCCGGAACTACTTCGGCAAGGTGTTTTGCGAAAAAGTCGGTATGACGCCGACTGCATACCGTAAACAGCTCAGGGCGTATGAACACAATGCAGAAAAGGAGGGTGACGATGCAGAAAATAAAGCCGGGCGCTGATCTGTCTGCGCTGATGAAAGCGATCGCTGACTGCAAAGGAGGCGTATACTTCCACACGGCAACGGATCATATCAACCTGAAAAGCGTGCTGTCCCAATATGTGTTTTTCTCCCTTGTAAACAGCGCGAACGCCGATGCGTGCGGGCTGGAATGTTCCTGTAAAGAGGATTATGAGAGAATCGCAAAATTTATTGTGTGACGGATACAATCAAGGCCGATGTCCATCAATTCGGGCATCGGCTTTAATTGTATGAAAATCAAAGCGTGTTGGCTAATTTGTTCCTGTTATTCAAATGCGGCTTTTTGTATAATGAAAGCATAAAATCGGGCAGGAGGCTGATCCTCGTGAAAGCGCAAAACTGGAACAGATCATGGCAATTTGAAGCGGTTCAATCGGGGCGCAGGATGATGGTGAATTTGCCGCATGACGGCATGATCAACACAGAGCGTGATCCGAAGATCCGCAATTATTTTCTTTCCGCCGGTTTCCTGGGCGAAACATACATCTATACCAAGCGCTTCACCGCGCCGGAGGAATGGCGCGAAAAAGAGGTGCTGGTCGAGCTTGAAGGCGTGTACTGCAATACAAAGGCTGCGCTGAACGGAAAGATCGTTGCGGATCATCCCTATGGATACACGCCGGTCATCATCGACCTGACCGGTCTTCTCTGCTATGGACAGGAGAATGTTCTCACCGTAACGGCGGATGTCCCGCGTGAGGGGCATAACCGCTGGTATACGGGCGGAGGCATCCAGCGGCCCGTCAATCTTTATGTTGCGAATCGGGCGCACATCCGTCTCTTTGGGGTGAAGATCACGACGCAATCCATCAATCCTGCGCGGGTTCGCATTGACGTGGATCATACCGGCGGCGACTGTGTACGGGTGGAGATACTGGACGGAGAAAGGACGGTTGCCGTCACCGGCGGATTGCCGCCGTTTGATGTTTTGATTCCCGACGCCAGACTGTGGAGCGCAGAAACACCCCACCTGTACCGGGCGCGAATCACGCTGCTGAAAAATGGCATTGCGCATGATGAGGCAGAGGAAGCCTTCGGCATCCGCACGTTGGCGGTGACGCCGGAAAAGGGCTTGCTGATCAACGGCGTCCCAACCTTCCTGCGCGGGGGATGTATCCACGCAGACAATGGCGTGATCGGCGTAATCAACAATGATGTGACAGAATTGCGCCGGGCGCAGAACATCAAGCGCGCGGGCTTCAATGCGATCCGTATTGCGCATCATCCCGCCAGCAGGAGCCTTCTTCGGGCTTGCGATCAGGTGGGCCTGTATGTGATGGATGAAGCCTTTGACAGCTGGTACCGTCCCAAGGTGCTCAACCCGTATCTCAAGCGATTCATGGAGTGTTACGTGGATGATACGCGCCTGATGGTGCATGATGCATACAATCATCCCAGTGTGATCCTGTATTCCATCGGCAATGAGATCCCGGAGGCGGGCGGCGTAAAGGGCGTCCGCATCGGCAGGAGCATCATTGAAACCATCCGGGAAATGGATCGCACGCGGCTGATCACATTCTGCCCGAGCGTTCATTGGTTGAGGGAATATCTGGACGGCACGCCCTATCTGACTGTGGATGAGGATGAATGGATGGCGCAGAGCGATGAAAACCGCCGGGCGGACTGGAAACACTATATGGGTGTGTTTATGGGCGCGGCTGCCAATATCCCGGACAGCGAGAAGAACGAGCCCTACCCGCCTACGTATATCCGAATGGATGAAGAAGCCACACGGAATCTGTATCCGCTTCTGGATGTAGCCGGATACAACTATTATGAGGATAAGTATGAAGTGCTGCATGCGCTGCATCCTGAACGCGTCTTGCTGGGCACAGAGACGCGGGGCGACCGCATTGTGGATACCATGCGTTTCGCCGGCGAGCATCCTTACCTGATCGGTGATTTCATCTGGACGCTGCAGGATCATCTTGGCGAGTGCAACACCTGCAACGAAAGCTACGGCGAGCCGCCGGAAGATGGCCGTCCAAGGAACCTGCGGGGCAAGGATTATCCGTGGCTTCTGAACCACGGCGGTGTGATCGACCTGCTGGGACGGCCGCTGGCTGCCATCCACCGGTATGAGCTGGCATGGGGCCAAAGGGCTTGTGGCTGGCTGCGCAGGTGCCCATCCACCGGGGCGTGATCCCCACCTACAACTCTTACCTGTGGACGGACACCGTTGACAGCTGGAGTTTTGAAGGCTGCGAGGGGGAACCCACGTATGTGGACGTCTACACAGACGCAGCAGAGGCAGAGGTGTTTGTGAATGGGCGTTCCGTGGGCAGACAGGCGGTTTGCGACTATTTTGCGAAGTTTCCCTGTACATACGAGGCCGGGGAGGTCGTGGCGGTTGGCTATGACGAGCAGGGGCATGAGGTATATCGGAATTCCCTGCGGTCGGCTGCCCCCGAAACCTGCTTGCATGTCCGGGCGGATCGCAGCAGTCTGGCGGCCAATGGCGAGGATTTCTGCTTCATCGACATTGCCGTTGCAGATACAGAAGGCATCGTGAAGACGTGGCCGGAGCGGCAAGTGAACATTGAAGTCAGCGGAGCCGGCACTCTGGCAGGCTTTGGAAGCGCAAATCATATCAATGCAGAGAAATTCAACAATACACATCACTTGACATATCAGGGCAGGCTGCAGGCCGTTATCCGAAGCGGTGTGACGGGAGGCGAGCTGCGCGTCACGCTTTCCTGTGACGGTCTTGATCCTGTGACGATGGTGATTCCGGTTGAGGAGGAGAAGCATGAGTAAGCGTTATCTTGACCCGACGCTGCCTGCGGATGAGCGGGCGGAGGACTTGCTGGCTCAAATGACTCTGGAGGAGAAGCTGGCACAGCTGCAATGCCATTTCCATGCCCATGGTGATCTTGAAAAGGATGTGCGATACGGCATCGGTCAAGTCAGCACGCTGGAATTCAGACAGGCCGGCTCTTTGGCGGAGGCGGCGGCGATCCAGCGCAAAATTCAGGAGACGGTGATCCGCAGCAGCCGCTTCGGTATTCCGGCGGTCTTCCACATGGAAGGTCTGTGCGGCGCGCTGGTGCAGGATACCACGAGCTTCCCGGCGGGGATTGCCCGCGGCGCATCCTTTGACCCGGCGCTGGAAGAAAAGATCGGGGAAACGGTCAGCCGTCAGGAACGGGCGCTGGGCATCACGCAAATTCTGGCCCCGGTGCTGGATATCAACCGCGAGCCGCGCATGGGCCGTGAGGGCGAGACCTACGGCGAAGATCCGACGCTCGCGGCCGCTATGGGAACAGCCTATACCCGCGGTATTCAGAAGCAAGGCGAGGGGGACAGGCGCGCGGAGTCCGTTGCCAAGCATTACATGGGCTTTCATCAATCCGAGGGCGGTATTCATGGTACGGTTTCGGACATCCCGGACCGTCTGCTGCTGGAGATATATGGGATGCCTTTTCAGGCCGCTATTTCACAGGCTGACCTTCGGGGCATAATGCCCTGCTATTGCAGCATCGGCGGCGAGCCTGTCTCTGCCTCCCGCAAGCTGCTTACAGACGTACTGCGGAATCAGATGGGCTTCGACGGCGTTTGCGCAGCGGATTACAGCGCGGTCAGCAATGTGCACCATACGCAGAAGCTGTATGAAAGCGAGGCGGAGGCCGGCCTTGCCTGTCTTGAGGCCGGTATGGACGTCGAGCTGCCCAACACGGTATGCTTCAATGAGGAGATGAAACGCTGGTTTGCCGATGGGACGGTGGATATCGCGCTGCTTAATCAGGCGGTTCGCCGGGTGCTGCGGGCAAAATTCCGAATGGGCTTGTTTGAACACCCGTATGCGCTGGACGGCGAAGAGCTGGAACAGATGGTCCATCATGCGCAGGATCAGGCGTTGAGCCTGCAAAGCGCATTGGAATCGCTGGTGCTGCTGAAAAATGAAAATCAGGTGCTGCCTCTGGATCGTCCGATTCGGAAGATTGCGGTTGTCGGTCCCCACGCGGATAACGCCCGGCACTTCTTCGGCGGATATACCCATTTGTCCATGGTGGAGGCGATCCATGCTGCGATGAACAGCCTGGCGGGTGTGGATGCGGTCAACAGCGAGAGAAAACCAATGCTTACCGTGCCGGGCACACAGGTGCAGAGCGATGAGACCGAAGAATTTGCTCAGGTGCTGCGCAAGATCAAGCCGGATTGTCCCAGCCTGCTGGCAAAGCTTCGGGATGTGATGCCCGATACGCAGATCGTCCATGCCTATGGCTATCCCATTGCCGGAGCGGATGAAACCCATTTTGCACAGGCCTTGCAGGCGTGCGCGGATGCCGATATCCTGCTGCTGACATTAGGGGGCAAACATGGCTCCGGCTCCGTGGCAACCATGGGAGAGGGCGTGGATGCGGTGGATATCAATCTGCCGCCCTGTCAGGATGCTTTCATCCGCGCGGCAGCAAAGCTCGGCAAGCCGATGATCGGCATCCATTTCGGCGGCCGTCCCATATCCAGCGATGCGGCTGATGAATGTCTCGATGCGATCCTTGAAGCATGGAATCCCTCGGAGATGGGCGCAGAGGCCATCGCGCAGGTGCTGACCGGTGCGGCAGAGCCCAGCGGACGCATGCCGGTTACGACGGCGCGCTGTGCGGGCCAGATCCCGGTGTACTATAACCATCCCAACGGGGCATCCTGGCATCAAGGGGAAAGCATCGGTTTTCAGGAATATGTGGACATGCCGCATCGGCCTCGTTACTGCTTTGGACAGGGCGGAAGCTACACCAGCTTCTCATACAGCGATCTGGCCATCAGCAAGGAGCAGGCTGCGGCGCAGGAGGAGATCACGGTGTCCTGCATCATCACCAATACCGGCAGACGCCGCGGTACGGAAGTCGTGCAGATGTATCTGCGGGATGAACATGCTGCGATGGTGCGGCCGGTACAGGAACTGGCCGGCTTTTGCCGTGTCGAACTCATGCCGGGAGAGAAAAAACGAGTACATTTCACCTTCCGGCCCGACCGAATGGCATATCTGAATCGCGATATGCAGTGGCAGGCGGAACGCGGCGAGATTAGTGTGCGGATCGGCGCATCCTCCGAAGATATCCGGCTGGAGGGCGCTTTCCGAATCAGCGAAACGGCGTTGATCGAAGGAAGAACGCGCTGCTTCTTTGCAAAGGCGGCGCTGGCACAGGACTGAACATTCAGCGAATGAGGGATGGGAATACAACATGTGGAAGGACATTCAATGGCTGCGTTTGCCCAGAGAGGAACTGCTGGAAAAGAGAATCGTCCACGGCGATCTGGGCGGCAGGTTTGCCTATTTTCGCTGTGAAAAGGAGCTGCCTTTCGGTGCGCGGCTGACGGCAGCCATCACGGCGGTATCGCGCTACCGGCTGTGGGTGAATGGGACGCCTGTTCTGTCAGGGCCCTGCAAGGGCGACATGAACCGCCAATACTATGAAATCGTCGAACTGACGGACTACCTGCGGGCGGGGCGAAATGTGTTTGCCGTTCAGGTGCTCTATCAGGAGCCGGACATGGCCCGCGACCAGACGGACAAACGCGCTGCGATCTATGGCGTTGCCGGCGCAGGCAACAGTCATGCGCTGGCAATCTGCGGGGATGTGCTCGGCCCGGGCGGCGGCATCGTGGATACGATCTCCACGGGCAAGGCGGTCTGGCGGGTCTGGCTGGATCACACCCATTTCCTGCGCTCCTCGGAGCATACTGTGTACCTCGGGGCAACGGAGGAAATGATCGACTTTTCCCGTTCTCCCTCCGGCTGGAAGACGGATGGGTTCGATGCCTCTGCATGGCGCGAGGCGTATGTCTTTGGGCCGGTCATGCCCTCCAACCTGTTTAAGAGCTTGGGGCTGATCCCGCGCGTACAGGTGATGCCCCGTGAGATCCCTCTGCTGGATGAGGCGGAGAACTGCTTTGCCGAAGTGATCCGGCAGGAGAGCTGCATCCTTCTGGATGCAGGCGTTCACGTCAACGGCTATCCGCGGTTTTACCTGAAAGGCGCGGCGGGAGCGGAGGTCATCATCACCTATTTGGAACGCTTCGGCGATGGCTGCACAGAACGGATCGATGATATCCATCAGCCCTTTGCGGGCAGGCAGGACAGGATCACCCTGAACGGGAGCCCGTTGTGCTACGAGCCCTTCTGGGTACGCACATTCCGCTATATCGTTTTGCAGACGGCGGATGGCAGCTTGCCGCAGCTGGCGGGCGACCCGGTATACAGAAAAACAGGGTATCCGCTGATCGTGGAGTCGGAAATACATTCCAGCGCACCGTGGGTCGGGAAGGTGTGGGACATCTGCCTGCGGACGCTGCAAAACTGTATGCTCGAAACCTACATGGACTGTCCGTACTATGAGCAGCTGCAGTTCATCATGGATACACGCCTTCAGATGCTCTTTACCTATGCCGTGAGCAGCGATGTCCGTCTGGCACAGAAGGCGCTTCTGGACTTCCACTGCGGTCAGCTGCCCAGTGGATTGCTGCCGGGCAAAACGCCGTCCGCCTATTGTCAGGTCATCTCCACGTTTTCGCTGCATTATGCCTTTGCCCTGTGTGAGTATGTTGCCCACACCGGCGATGCCGCGCTGGGCAGGAAGTACCGGGCGGACATCGACCGCATACTGGAGTATTACGACAGCAAGATTGGTGCGGACGGTCTGGTGGGGGACATTGGGCCGTGGGCCTTCATCGACTGGCAGGATGATTGGCAGGAATACTCCGGCGTCTCTCCGGCATACTTTTCCGGCCCGAGCACCATCATCAATCTGATGTATGCATGGGCGCTGGAGTGTGCTGCTCGCCTGTATGAAACGACCGGGCGCTGCGGCACAGCGGCAGAATACCGTCAGCGGCGCATCGGGTTTCTGAAACGTGTGCATGAGCTGTGCTATGACGCGCAGCGGGGAATGTATCGCGAGGGTCCGGCATGTCAGCAGTTTTCCCGCCATGCGCAGGCGTGGGCGGTGCTCAATTACATGCTGGACGAGGCCGCCGGGCGCAAAGCACTGCGGCAGGCGATGAGCTGTCCTCCCTGTTCTTTTGCGGCGTCGTATGAATGGTTCCGCGCGCTGGAGAAGGCCGGCATGCAGGAGGAAATGCGCAGCAGTCTGGATGCGTGGATCGGCCTGATCGACCGTGGCAGCACCACCTGCCCGGAGGAGCCGGGGCATCCCAGAAGCGAGTGCCACGCATGGAGCTCGCTGCCGCTGTATGAAATGTGCCGCACGATGGCAGGCGTGCGAATGGAAAATGGACAGCTGCTCATTGCTCCGTGTCTGTTTGACCTGCCGGATCTGTCCGGATGCGTCATTACGCCCGTGGGCAAAGTCAAGTTCCGGTATCAGCGCGGCAAAGGCGGATGCTGGGAATATCAGGTGCAGCTTCCGAAGGGCGTGAAAGCCGTATTCAGAACACCCACAGGCGTTGAGCAAATATTTGAGGATGATTTGACGCTGTCAGAATAAGGGGTCTCATATGATTCTGCTGCTGATTTACCTGGCCTATTTTGCCGTAGGTCTGCCCAATTCGATGCTGGGTGCGGCATGGCCGTCTGTTCAGAATGCCCTGGGCATTACCTCTGAACTGATGGGAACGATGGCTTCCGTCACTGCCGGGGGCACGATTGTTTCCAGCCTGCTGTGCGTTCAGATCGTCAATCGGCTCGGAACGGGCAAAACCGTATTGGTCAGCCTGTTCATTTCCGCGCTCGGTCTGCTGGGATATGCTCTGGCTTCAAGTGCGGCTGTCTTCCTCGCGGCATCGTTCCTGATCGGACTTAGCGCGGGGTGTCTGGTCGCAGCACTGAATACCTATATGTCGCTGCAATACGAAGCGCGGCATCTGTCGTGGGTGCATTGTTTCTGGGGCATCGGTTCGATGATCGGACCTGTTTTGCTGACCGTCAGTTTACAGACGAGCCTGATGTGGCGCGGTGGATACGGCGTCGCCGCAGGCGTGGTGCTTGCTGTGATCGTCCTGGCAGGGATCGGTTTATCCCGTTGGGAGAAGCAGGGGGAAGAGCGAAGCGGCAAACAAGCTGAACGAACGGACAAATTCATATCAAACAGAGAGGCTTTCGGCTATCCCGGCGTGAAGCTGGTGCTCCTGCTGTTCCTGTGCTACTGCGCAATTGAATCCTGCATGAATCTGTGGATCACGACCTTTTCTCTTGAACGGTGTCAGATGTCCGAAGCGAAGGCCGCGTTTATGTCAAGCTTGTTTTTTGCAGGGATCACAGCAGGCAGATGTATATCCGGCGCTGCCAACAAGAAGTACGATGGTTTCGCGCTGATCAAATTCAGTGGTGTTGTGATGCTGATCGGCATTTTGCTGCTTCTGATATGCAGGGATGAAGGCATGTGCGGCGCCGGCGTCCTCCTGACTGGGTTGGCGTGTGCCGCCATCAGTCCGAATCTGGTGCACAAGCTCCCTCAAATGGTGGGAGAGCGAGCGAGTCAGGCCGTAAGCGGTCTGCAGGCTGCCGCATCGTCGATCGGGTCCATGCTGATGCCGGTTCTGACAGGCGCTTTGTTTCAGCGGCTTGGCCTTAATTTGATGCCGTGGTGGCTGCTGGCCTTCACAGGCGCATTGCTGGCGCTGCTGTATGCTGTTGAGAAAAGAATGACGAAAAAGGCGGCGTACGTGCAGGAGTAAATGGGCTTGTACGGTTTTCTTCCATTGCCAAGGCCGCGTGACTTACGCTGCGTGACCGCACTATGTTCATTCATATATCAACATGCCCTGACGTTTATGCTTGACGTCAGGGCATATTCTGTGGGCGAATTACGATAGATAAGCGATTCGTGGTGTGATGGATTTGATATGCGGTTTAATGCTGCCGGTCAAGACCGTTGAGCGTGCGCCATGGAGCATGGTATACCGCCGGTCAAGTTCGCTTCTTGCCGTATGGTATGCGTGCCTTTGTGATTGAGGAAAGACGCGGATTCGTCAGCCGAATTGAAGCAGCGTTGAGCTCATATCGAAAAATTGAGCATGAGAAGACAAGACGAAAAAAATCGAGCGAGGCAGGAAACCGACCATCGGTCTGTTTTGTCTCGCCCGATTGATATTATACTGCGGTCTGGATGGATCAGCGCACCCAGCCGCGCACTTCGTCCGCGTCAATCTCCTGCGCGGGAGCAAACGCGTCCGACGCCATATAGCAATAGATCGCGGTTTGCAGCGCGCGGGCCTCGGGGCAGTCGAGATTGTGCAGACCCATGGTCGAAATCATCAGCCTGCCGCCGTTGCAGCGGCACTCGAGCAGCATCGCGAGCGGACGCAGATAGGCGTAGCTGTCGTTGACGGCGACGATGGCGTCCATATAGCGCGGCAGGATCAGCGCGCGCTGGCTTGCCATATGCCACCACTGATAGTCGGCATGCTTGGCAGTCGGGAAGTCCTTGAAGATGGGATGATGACGGTCGATGTACAGGCCCATGCCGCCGTCCTGCGACGGGAACGTGCCGACCGACCAGAAGTCTGTGGAAAACTGGCTCTTGATCGAGTTGGGAAGCGCCTCTTTTGTCGAATCGGGCGCGAGATAGACCACGCCGCCGGAGGACAGAACCGCGAGCGCAGTGTCGTCAAGCGTGCGGCATTCGTACACTGCATCGGGACAGACCACGGTCTGTTTCGGGTAAACCCAGACGGAATAGACGTTGGTATGACCGAAAAAGTTCAGCGTAAGCGTGAGACGCTCGGCCTTTTTGACGTGCAGCGGGACGCGCAGCTCGCCGACATCGGTCAGCCCACCGGCGGAAACTGTGCAGCGGGCAAGCGCACCGCCGAGCATTTCACTCTCGCCCTCGAGCATCCATTCGAGCGAACCGACCAGAGTCTCTTTGCCGTAATTCGCCATGCGCACGGACGCGGTCAGCGTCTCACCGTCGTTGTACGTCATGCGCGGGAGCAGCGCGAGCGGCATCACGCCGGTGAAGAACGCGGCGAAGCGCTCCGGCTTGGCGAAATCGAACGGCTTGGCGGCGAGGTGGCTGTCGAGCATGCCGACGAGGGCCGTGCCCTGACCCGGAAAATCTTGCAGACCGAGCAGCGAAATGCCGCTCATGCCCTCGGTGCGAAGCGCGGCCTCGACCTCTGCGCGGTAGCAGATCAGCGCGAGCTCGCCGGTCTCGTTGACGCGCTGCGTCCAACGGGCGAGGACGCCTGCGCGCTCAGCCTTGTCGCGGATGAGGCGGAAATTGGCGGGATCGGTGACGCCGTTAAACGCGTCGATCTCGTCGAAGTCGGGGAGAATCTCATACTGCCCGACTTCAAAGGAGAAGACGGGCTGATCGCCCGTGCGGCGAAGCTCTGCGACGGCGGCGTCGTAGGTCGTCGTGAAATTGGGCGGCGTGTTGTTGAGCCAGCCGCGCATGCCTGCGTTCGTCGCGCGCAGGGGCAGCTTGCCCACGTCGCTGGACGTGTAGAAATCGCTCGCCGCGTCGCAGCCCAGCGCGCCGTAATGGTTGTTGGAGCCCCACGCATACAGGCGGGTGGGGTCGATTTTGCGAGCGTCATCAAGCAGATCGGCCATATTCGCGTGACCGGCGTCGTCCGCTTGCAGTTCATTGCCAAGCGAGAGCATGACGAACGACGGATGATTGGCGAGCATGGCGAGAATCTGCGTCAGCTCGTCGCGATAATAGGCGCGGCTTTCCTCGGTTGAAAACGCGTCGCGCGGGTTCCAATGGGAGAGCTCGGGCTGCATCATCATGCCCAGCACGTCGGCGGCAGAAAACGCGGCCTCTGGCGGGCAATGGCTGTGAAAGCGCATGCAGTTGACGCCGTAGGACTTATATGTTTCGAGAATTTTCAGCCACGCGCGCACGTCCATCGGCGGATGGCCGGTCTCGGGGAAGACGGCGCAGTTCGCCTCGCTGCGCAGGAAAATTCTGCGGCCGTTGAGCGTCAGGCGGCCGTCCTTTGCGGCGAAGTCGCGCACGCCGAAGGAGGCGATGACCGACGATTCGCCGAGCGTGGCCTGCATGGTATAGAGCTTGCCCTCGTCCTCGTCCCAGCGGCGGACGCCCTCCACCATCGGAAGATCGCGCAGCCAAACGCCCGTGATGCCCGCATCGCCGCATGCAAATTCGCAGACGGTGCCGTCAAGCGCGGGACAGTCAAGCTCGATGGTGCCGTTCCACGGGGTATGGGAGGAGACCTCGACAAGCACATCCAGCGCATCGCCGTGCGGATAGACGCGCAGGGCGGCGATGAACGTGTGCGGCTCGACGCGCAGGCGAAGATAGCCGAGCAGACCGTTCCAATTGGTCTGCGTCTCGTCGGTTGCGGCAGAGGAATAAAGGATGTCCTGCGCGGGCCAGCCGGGATAGGCGTTGTCGCACGTCAGCTCGATCAAATCGCAGCCGGCGAGCATGCCGGTGACCTCAAAGACGTGCGGCGTGCTGACCGTGCCGGGGAAAAAGTGCGGCACATCGCGGCCGTTTACGCGCAGGGTCAGGTGACGCGAGCGCTCAACCTCCAGAAACACGCGGCCTTCGGGCGGGGCGATGCCCAGCGTGCGCGAATAGACGGCGGGGCCTTCGTACGTGTGCTTTCTGGTGAAGCGGGTGGCGATGGGGCCGCTCCCGGCGAGCGCGGCATTTGCGCCCTCGTCGGGATGCCACGCATGGGCGAGGGAGTCGGGGAAGCCGAGGCCGTTTTCGTCGAGCGTGCCGGGCAGTGTGACGGGGTCTGTGCGGCCCGCCCACGCGGCGGACCATGCGCCGGAAAGGTCGATGATGTTCATACTATCGCTCCTGTTTGATCGGTTCGGGGAAGCGGCGTAATCTGCTTTATTCCAGTATACCACAGGCGCGGGATTGGGGCAAACGGAAAGTGCGCGCCGGTTTACAAAAAAGCGCAGCCGGACTTGCGGCTGCACCGATGGCGATATTGAATTGCAGCGGAGGAGGCGCATCATGCCTCGCGGTAGAAATCGTCCTTCAGCTCAGAGCAGACGAGGTAGCACTCATGACCGTGGATCAGCGATGCGGGGACGCGCCACGGCTGACCGGTGAAGTAGTTGTCGGCGACGAGCTGGCCGTCGGCGTAAATCTGCGCGGCGTCGTACTGCATGTCGATGGAGAGGAAGCCCTCGGGCGTGGTCGCGGTGATCTTGTGCCACGTGCGCGTGCGGGGGCCGCCGATGTTCAGCTCGGCGAGGTACGGCGGGGTAAAGGGCTCGCTGTCGACGGGCGTGATTGTGAACTCGGCGGGGTTGTACGGGCGAATCTTGCCGCGCACGGCGAACGTGAAGCCGTCAAAGCGCCAGAAGCCGAACGGGCCGGGCTCGACAGCGCGGGTCTTCTTGTCGAGCTTGATGAGGTTGACGCCGTCGCCGATGTAGAGCCTGCCGTTCATGCGGCGAAGGTGTGCGGCCTGCTTGGGCGTCAGCGTGTAGACGCGCACGCCGCCCATCGCGAACGAGCAGGTGAGGCCCGGACGCGGCGCAATGACGCGCATGCCGAATTCGTCCTCGACGTGATAGCGCGGGGCGATGCCGTCGATGGCGGCGAAGACATAGGCGTCGCCGGAGCGGCATATGGGCTGCACGGTGGCGTAGCGCAGATTGACGGTGCCCAGCGGCATGTTGATCGGGAAGAAGAACGCCGTGTCGCCGACCACGTCGATGGCCGGAAAATCGACGCCCAGCGCGGAAATCTTCGCGCCGTGGACGGGGGCGAGGGTCATGCCGCGCTGATGGTGGTTGACGAAGACGAAGCCGCGCTCACCGTCCGTGCGCAGGCAGCAGCGCAGGCGCTCGCCGTCCGTGCAGGGGACAAATTCCTCGGCGGGAACGTGCTCCATCGGGGCGAGCATGTCGCCGAAATCCTGCGCGAACAGATGCAGCATATTGAGCAGGCCGTATTGCGGGCGCGCCTCGCCGTATTCGCTCAGGCAGGTCTGGAAATCGTAATTGAGAATGGGATAATCGTTGGGGTAGCCGCTCTCGCGCGACTCGTTGAAGGTCGTGTGCTTGCCGATTTTGTTGGTGCCGCCGTGGTACATGTAGTAGCCGATCAGGTTTGCGCCGCAGCCGAGCTTGACCAGCGCCATCGCATAGGCGTCCATCGGCGTGATGATCGGGCGGCGGTGGTGGGTGACCATGATGCCAGGGCCCATCTCGCACATGGCGAAGGGGTAGCGCTCATAGGGAAGACGCCAGCCGTCCCCGTCGGTGTCGCGCATGACATCCACGCCCACGGCGGTGTCGTTGCGGTTCGGATCGAACGCGTAATGCGGGCTGGGCGGCAGGGCGTCGGGCGAGCTGTCCCACGGGGCGTCGGCGTAGGCGGCGAAAACGGGCAGCACGTCGTCGACCGGAATCTTCGCGCCGTAGCGGCTGTTCCAGCCCGTGACGGTGTACAGCGGCACGTCAAAGCCCACCTCTTTGGCGAGATTCTTGAGGGCGAGCAGGTGATCGGCGTTGTCGACAAGCTCGTTTTCAAGCTGTATGCCGATGATCGGGCCGCCGTCCTTGAACAGCAGCCCCTCGACCTGCGCATAGATCGCGGCAAACCACTTTTTGACGTATTCCATATACGCCGGATCGTTCGTGCGCAGCGGGATGCCCTTGCTCATCAGCCAGTCGGGGAAGCCGCCGTTTCTGCACTCGCCGTGCGCCCACGGGCCGATGCGCAGCAGCACGTCAAGGCCCTGATGCGCACACGTCTCCACGAATGTGCGGACGTCAAGGTCGCCGGTGAAATCGAGCTGACCCTCGTCCTCCTCGTGGTAAATCCAAAAAAGATACGTCGAGACGATGGTGATGCTGCCCGCGCGCATCTTGGCCAGCTCGATAAACCACCTGTCACGGCTGTCGCGGGCAAAGTGGTATTCGCCCATGACGCCGATAAAGGGCTTGCCGTCGCGCGTGAGATAGCGGCTGGTGACGCCTATGCGGCTGTCGCCGAGGTTGAGGTGATCCTTCAAAACGGGCGCCGGGGTATAGGGCTTAAATGTAATGTTCATGCAATCACGCTCCACATAACCGCATCCGGGCCAAACGCACAGCCCGGAAGCAAATGATTTCAAATGAAAAACAGGGGGTATCATGCGCAAATCGCGCGAATTCATTGTATCAAGAATTCTGCACATAAAGGTTCAAATCCTGCTAAAAGAATGTGTACAATTTGTGAATTGTGCTGAAAGACGGCATGGACATACCGCCCCTGCATATGCTATACTAAATGCAACAAAACAGAAGGGAGAATTGCATATGAGAAAGAATTTCGGCGCAAAACCGTATTGCTATCCGCAGCCCGTTTTCATCCTCGCGGCCTATGACGAGGCGGGCAAGCCCAACGCCATGAACGCCGCGTGGGGCGGCATCAGCGAGGAGGCGGAGATTTCGCTGTGCATCAGTGCGAACCACAAGACGACGCTCAACCTGCTCGCGCGCAAGGCCTTCACCGTCAGCATGGCGACGGCAGGTCAGGTCGTGGCGTGTGACTATGTGGGCATCGCCTCGGGCAACGAGGTCGCCGACAAGTTTGACAAGGCGTGCTGGCATGCGACGAAATCCGAATTCGTCGACGCGCCGCTGATCGACGAGCTGCCGATGGCGCTGGAATGCAGGCTGATCAGCTACGACGAGGAGACGTGCAGGCTGGTGGGGCAGATCGTCAACGTCAGCGCGGACGAGAGCGTGCTGACGCCGGACGGCAGCATCGACGTGGCCAAGCTCGATCCGATCGTCTTTGACCCGGTGAACGCGGCGTATCTGCGGCTCGGCGGGAAGGTGGGCAACGCGTTTTCCGACGGCGCGCAGATCAAGTGATGTCATGCAATATGACGGATTGATGACGGATAAAAGATTATGAACATCAAATGGGATGCCGGCAAATATACTGCTGATTTTTCCTTTGTGCATCGGTATGGTAGCGGCGTCATCGAATTGATTGATGCGGATCAGGGCAGCTCTGTGTTGGATCTGGGCTGCGGCAACGGCGCGCTGACCAAGGCGCTGCAGGACAGGGGCTATCTCGCAAAGGGTCTGGATGCTTCCGCTGATCTCCTTGAAATCGCGAGGGAAAATTATCCGGACATCGAGTTTTTGCATGGCGATGCCACGGACTTCGTGCTTTCAAAGCCTGTTGACGTCGTGTTTTCCAATGCCGTGTTTCATTGGATCGACGCGCAGCGGCAGCCGGATATGCTCCGGTGCGTACACGATGCACTGAAACCAAGCGGGCAGTTCGTCTTTGAATTCGGCGGACACGGGAACAACCGGCTCATTCACAGCGCGTTGGATTCGGTCTTTGCGCAATACGGATACCGCTATGAAATGCCGTTTTACTTTCCGACCATCGGCGAATATGCCGCTCTTTTGGAAAGCGCGGGTTTCAGGGTAGTGTATGCCGTCCTGTTTGACAGGCCGACGGAGCTGAAAGGCGAGAACGGATTGAAGGATTGGATCAACATGTTTGTGAAAACGCCTTTCTCGGTGGTTGAAACGGATTCGACGAAAGCATCCATGATAGAGGAAGCGGTTGAGATGCTGCGCAGAGATTTGTACAGAGAGGGCAAGTGGTATGCGGATTATGTCAGAATCAGAATGAAAGCGATCCGTTTATAAAAGCATAGAAGAAACAGCGCGGAAAAGCGTGATTCCTGCGCTGTTTTTTTCTATATATTACGACTTCATGCGGGGCTTGAAGATCAGCGCCGCGAGGTAGCCGAAGAACACCGCCGCCGCTATGCCGCCCGCCGCCGACGTGACACCGCCCGTGAACGCGCCGAGGATGCCCTGCGACTTGACGGCCTCCATCGCGCCTTGGGACAGCGCGTAGCCAAAGCCCGTCAGCGGCACGGTCGCGCCCGCACCGGCGAAATCGGCCAGCGGCTCGTACAGACCCAGCGCGCCGAGGATGACGCCGACGGTCACATAGCCCACGAGGATGCGCGAGCTGGTCAGCGCGGTTTTGAGCAGCAAGACCTGACCGATGGCGCAGAGGATGCCGCCGACGATGAACGCCTTGACATACATCAAAATCACATCACGCACCCGCCTTTCTGTGCTCGAGCGCGACGGCATGCGCCACGCCGGGGATGGACTCGCCCTGCATCGTGGTCGTCGGGCTGAGCAGCGCGCCTGTCGCCAGAAAGAGCACGCGATTGAGGTGACCGGCCTCGAGCTCGGGCAGGATGTGCGCGCAGATCATGCTCGCCGCGCATCCGCATCCGCTGCCGCCGGAATGTGTGTCCTGACGGGGCGAAAAGATCTCGCAGCCGCAGTCAAAGAGCTTTTCTTCCGGCACCTTGACGCCCTTCTCGCGCAGGAGCTCGATGAGCAGGTCGCGCCCGAGGTGGCCCAAATCGCCCGTGACGACGAGGTCAAAGTCGTCAAAGCCGCGGCCCGTGTCGGCAAAGTGCGCCGCGATGGTGTCGCAGGCGGCGGGGGCCATCGCCGCGCCCATGTTGTTCGCGTCGGTGATGCCGAGGTCTAAAACCTTGCCGCATGTGGCGTGGGTGAGCACGGCTGCGCAGCTTTTCGCCGCCGCGCCGCCCGCGAGCATGACCGCGCCGGAGCCTGTGACCGTCCATTGGGCCGTCGGCGTGCGCTGTGTGCCGAGCTCGAGCGGCGTGCGGTATTGGCGCTCGGCTGTGCAGAAATGCGAACACGTCGCGCAGACGAGCACATCGGCAAAGCCGCCGTCCGCGAGCATGCCGCCGATGGAGAGCGATTCGCTGATCGTGGAGCACGCGCCGTACAGCCCGTAAAACGGAATGGCGAGGCTGCGCGCGGCAAAACCGGCGCTGATGATCTGGTTGAGCAAGTCGCCCGCGAGCAGCAGCTGCACATCGGAAAGCTGACGCCCGGCTTTACTCACGCAGAGGCGGACGGCGTCCTCGAGCATCGCGCGCTCGGCGGCCTCAAAGGACTTCTGGCCGTTCATCTCGTCCTCGATGATGCGGTCGAACTTGCCGCCGTATGGGCCTTCGCTCTCCTTCTGGCCGACGATGGAGGCAAAGGCGAGGACGCCGGGGCGGGAGGGCAGGCTGACCGTCTGCGCGCCCATGCGCTTACTCATCTACATCACCTCCATGAAAAACGCGATCAGGCCGACGATCACGGAGCTGCCGATGCCGTAGACGAGCACCGGCCCGGCGAGGGTAAAGAGCTTCGCGCCCACGCCCATGACGAGGCCCTCGCGGCGAAACTCCATCGCAGGGGCGACGACGCTGTTGGCAAAGCCTGTGATGGGCACGATGCTGCCCGCGCCCGCGAATTTGCCGATGCGGTCATATACGCCCAGACCCGTGAGCAGCGCGGAGAGGAAGATCAGGCATATGCTCGTGGCGGTCGAGGCGGCCTGCGTGCCGAATTCCATTTTGTACGCGAAAAAATCGGTGATACCCTGACCGAGCGTGCAGATCAGCCCGCCGACGAGGAACGCGCGGACGACGCCCTTGGCCATATCGGACTTGGGCGCGAGGCGGGCGACGAGACCGGCGTATCGCTCGATCTGCTGCGCGCGGTTATGGCTTTTCGTTTCCATGGGCGGCCTCCTTTGCGTTGCGGATGCGCATATCCGGCGGCGCGGGGCGCACGCGGATCTCGCGCGAGCCGGGCCTCGGCACGGTTTCAAGACAATAGGGGATCAGGCAATGCCGGTTTTCCATGCTCATCGTCCTTTCCAAAACGATTCATTTCGCGTTTAGCATGGGCGCGAGCGGCTGAAAATATGCAATGTGAAAATGCGCGCGGGCGAAATTTTGTGAAAGTCTTGCCGAGGCGGGCGCAAAATGCTATAATGAGAAAAACACGACGCGGCGAACGTTTGGCCGCGAAGGAGGATGCGCATGTCTAAAATTCATGTGATGGATCACCCGCTGATTCAGCATAAGGTGTCCCTGATGAGAGATAAGGAAACCGGCCCGAAGGAGTTCCGCGAGCTGCTCAACGAGATCTCCACGCTGATGGCGTACGAGGTCACGCG
>CALVTQ010000028.1 GCA_944362695.1 uncultured Clostridia bacterium | reverse complement strand
CCATCGCCGCGCCGTTGATGTCCATCGCCAGCGGCTGAATCAGCGGCTCCGGCGTCCCCGGCAGCTTCTGCATCAGCCCGCGCAGGAACGCGATGCGGCTGATTGCCTCGCCGCAAAGCGCGCCGCCCTTGGCCCACCAAAGATGCTCGTCATCGTTTAATATCGTCTCGCCGTGCGTCGCCCAGCCGCCGGAGCAAACCGCCGTCCACATGCGATGCACGAACTCGCGCCCCGTGAGGTTGCCCCAGCTGAACTCGATATCGCCCTCATAGCCGAATTCGTCCGCGATCACCGGCAGGCCGTATTTTTGCCGCAGCACCAGCACGTTCCTCGGCTCGCTCGATTGATAGGACACGTGCGTCATCCAGTCCCGCTTGGGGTACGGCACGCAGCAGTTGTGAATCGAGCAGAGATGCCCGCGCGCGTCCTCACGCGAAAGCCGCTCGCCGAACGCGTCCCAGTCGTCCCAATCCTTGCCGCCCACCATGTCGTATTCGTTGGCGATGCTCCACCAGACGTTCTTGTATGCGCCCAGCCGCCTCACGCAGTAATCGAGGTATTGCAAACTCTGCTCGCGCGTCAGCGCCGCAAACCCCCAGCGGTCGTATGCGTGAAACAGGATCAGATCGGCCTCGATGCCCAGCGCGTCCAGCCGCGCGATCCGGTTTTCCAAATCCCGCCAGAACGCGATGTCCGGCGCGCCCGTGTCCCATCCGCCGTCCTCCGCCTTGGCGAACGGAAAGCGCTGCGGCTCGTTTTCGCTGTAGATCATGTGCTTGGGGAACACGCACATGCGGATTTTGTTGAACGGCGCGCCCGTCAGCGTCTCGAGCGTCCTTTCGCGCACGTTTTCCGGCTGGTGCGTCCATGCGTAACACGTCGTGCCGAACGGCTGATACGGCGTGCCGTCGGCGTAGACAAAGCCCATTCCGCGCGCGGTTACGGGGCCGTGGTTGCCCGGCGCGGCCTGCGTGCAGAGGAAACTGCCCACCTCGCCGCCTTCCACGGCATAGCGCCAATCGCCGGTTTCATCCGGCATGAAGCGCACGATATGCCGCTCGCCGTCGTCAAAGCTGCCGATGCGAACACTTCTGCCGCCGTGCTCAAACACAGCATGCGCGCCCGCCGGGACGGACAGCTCGAATATGCGGTATTGCTCAATCTGCGTCATCGCGTTCATCCTCCGTCCGTTTGAAAAGCACCACGCCCGTGATCCCGCTTTGGCTCACAGGCTCCGCCGCGCCAAGGCCCATATATGCGCGCATCATGTCCGGCGCGCCCGCGTTCTCGCGCTCGAGCGTCGTGGCAACCTCGATCGTAAGCTCATTTTCGCTCGCATGCAGATGCCCCGTGATCTCGTAAACAAACGGCGGCGCGACCTGTATGCCGAGGCTTTCGCCGTTGACAAACAGCTCGACGCCCTCGTGCGCGTCGGTGACGGTCAGCTCCGCGCGGCGCGGGATGCGGCCAACACGAAGCGTACGGGTGTATCGCACGATGCCGGAAAACGAGGGTTCCTCCTGCGCGAGGTTATCCGGCAGCGCGACCGGCTTTTCCTTTTCGTATATGCCTTTTTCGGCGGCCCGGCAAATGCTGCGCGTCCAGCTGTCCAGCCTCTCTGTCTTCCCGTCAAACGGCTCCGGCAGCTTCGCCAGTCCGTCCGGCTCGCCGAAAATCACGACCACGCTGTGCAGCGGCATGAGCGTCATCGTCAGCCGCGTGCCGCCATCGCTTCCCTGCGCCTTCGCATGCGTCCAGCCGTCCCGCCACGCGTCATAGTGAAAGCACGGCCCCGACGACGGCGCGTCGATTGCGCCCGTCCATGGCTGTGCGCCCTCATTGACGAATATCCAATATTCCCGCTCGCCCATCCCGTGCAGCGCGCGCACATCGCCGCACGCCGGATGCAGCGCGGCATCCCGCGTGCCCATCCGCCTGATCATAGCCGGTATGCACAGCGGCGCGGTGTCCTTCGCCGAAATCACGTTCACACCGCTTTTTACAAGGCCCGGCAGCGCGCTTTCCACAACCGGCGGCAAATGCTCGCACGCAGGCAAGATCAGCACCCTGTATCGCCGCCCGTTCACGCATAGCCCGCAGCGCAAATCCGCGTCATAGCGCTGCGGCTCAGCAAACACGTCCGCGGGCAGAAAGTCGTATGCGATCTGGCTGCGAGCCAGCGGCTCGGCGATGTCCTCCGGCGGCATGCAAGCGCCCATCCAGTCGCTTTCCGCGCCGTAGAGCACGGCGACATCGGCCTGCGGCGCACCCGTTTTGAGCAGCGCGCACATCCTGTTCATGTACGCCATCAGCGCGCCGAAGTGACGGAACTGCGGGTTGTGGCCGTGCGCGAAAAAGTGCGGCGGGCAGTCCGGGTCGGGATATGCCTTCATGCTGAACGCATGCGGCACGAAGTGGTTGACGCCGCGCACGAGCATGTGATCCGCCAGATATTTCATAAGCCGCACGCCTTCCGCCCAGCCGTAATTGCCGAAGATCTCGCACATGCAGTCCCCG
Organism: uncultured Clostridia bacterium; assembly: GCA_944362695.1. Taxonomy (GTDB): domain Bacteria; phylum Bacillota; class Clostridia; order Christensenellales; family Aristaeellaceae; genus Ventricola. The sequence continues at coordinate 8,443 of CALVTQ010000028.1, read as the reverse complement.
CGCTTGGCCGGGTCGATTGCGGCCAGCGACGCGCCGAGCCTGCCGAGCACGTAATGATAAAACCGCCCGTTGCGCGCCTCTGCCATCAGGCCGTGAGGCCCGTTCCACTCGCCTCCGGGGAACAACTGTCCGCCGATGACGTCGATGCCCGCCATGTCCTGTCCGGACAGCGCGCGAAAGTAGTGGCCGAGGCTGCTGCCCGTGCGCGTGTGCTGGTTGTTGTCCTCGATGATGTGGCCGATGTATCGCACGCCGTGCGCGCGGCACCACGTGCCGATCTGCTCCGAAAAATTGCGCCGCACGAGCCGCGTTACGCCGTCCATGTAGTCAAGCCTTGCGCGCGCTTTTTGCTCGCCGCCGAACGGCACATCAAAGAGCAGCGGCAGCATTTTTTCAAAATCCGCACCCCACTTCTCCCGCAGGTGCGCTTCCAGCTCCGCGCTCCAAGCCTGATCCTCGCCCTGCCAAAACGGTTTGCCCGTCTCGTAGAGGTGACCGTTGCCCAGCTCCGGCTCGTCGGAGAAAAACCCTGCGATCACGCTCCCAAACAGCGCGCCGTAATGCGCGAAGTGCGGCTCGTAGACCGCGTCGATCAGCCGCCTGCACGACGCTTTCGACATCATGTTAATGTAATCCCTGTGCACCCCGCGGTTACGCGTCAGGTGCATCACGTGCAGCGTCCAGTTCCCTGGCGGCACGGTAAACTCGAGCGTCTCCCCGCCGATCGCGCCGCTCAGGTCGATCAGATCGTCCGCGCCGGTTCCGCCCTCGCGCACGGCGGTCAGCGCGATGAGCCTGTCGTCGTCAAACGCGCGCAGCGTCTTCCCGCCCGCCGAATATTGCTCCAGCAGCGTCGGCGCGAAAGGCGCTGCGCAGCGGTACTCGCGAAGGTCCAGCGTCATCGTCCCGCCGGACGGCGGACATGTGATCCGTCTGTCGGTCAGTGACTGACGGCAAAGCTCCGGCGGCGCATCGCGCATCGCGCCCGCAGCATAGCCCGTGGGAAAATGGCTGTCGTCCAGTATCCACACCCGCATGCCCAGCCGCTTCGCCTCGCCCAGCACGATGTCCATATCGCGCCACCACAGTGGCCCCGCAAAATCGGGATGCGGCCTGCTCTCCACGCAGAACGCGCGCAGATTGCTCTCGTAAATCGCGCGGATGTAACGGCGGATCGTCGCCTCGTCCTCGCCGTGCATCCACAGGAACGGAAAGATGAACGCCTCGCCGCGCCCGTCCATGCAATCGCCCTCCTTTCGCCCGAATATCGTTTTCTCTATCGACAGCTTACCGGAAAACGAGGCTTCGCTATATAAGGACGTTCCGTTTTTTATCATATTTTTCGGCATGTGTGTGATTGCACCGGCCCGCACAGGCTGCCAGAGATTGACAAAAGGCGCTGCCGCGGTTGAAACCGTGCACGGCAACGCCCTTTTCATTTCATTTTTTCACTGTCTTTCGCCCGCGGCCTTGCAGCCGTTGTGAAATTTCCCACTGTGCGGAAAGTTTGCTGACGCGTTGCGGCGCTCCCATGACCGGCAAATTCAGACACGGCGAAGCCGCAGTTCTTTTTGCCGATAAACTTTCACCTTCGGCGCCCCACGTCCATCACAAACCGCCCAGCATCAGCCCTCCGTCCTTCATCTCGTATATGACATCGCACGCTTTTTCAATATCCGCGGCGCTATGGCTCGCAAGTATGATCGTCTTTCCCTCTTTCCTGAATCCCTGAAGCAATTCATGTGTTTCCGCCATGGATTCCCTGTCCATCGCGTTGAACGGCTCATCGAGAATCAGCACATCCGGGTCTTCCATGATCGCCTGCGCAAAGCCGAGGCGCTGGCGCATGCCTAGCGAATACTGGCTCACGGGCTTCTTTTCGTCGGGATCAAGTCCCATCGTCTCCATCGCCCTGCGCGCCGCTGCCTGATCCGCCTTGCCGGACATGCCGGCAAGCAGCATCAGATTCTTCAAGCCCGATTCGCCCGGCAAAAATCCGGGCGTTTCGATGATGACGCCTGTGGACGGAGCAAAATCCGCCATCGTATGATAGGACAGCACGGCACTGTTTTTCAGTTCGGAATTGCGCTTGAGCGCCCGCTTGCCGCCGATCAGGCACCCGTTCACGATCACATATCCGCTCGTCGGCTGCGTAAACCCGCATATGCAGCGCATGAGCGTCGTCTTGCCGCAGCCGTTCGGCCCCACAAGGCCGTAGATATGCCCTTCCTCAAAGCAAAGCGTCACATCGCGAATCACGGTTTTGTGGCCGTACACCTTCGAGAGATTTCTGATCTGTATCACATCCGCTCACTCCTTTTCCATAAACCTCACGTCCATCCGCCTGACGCGATGCACCATCAACGCGATCAGCGCCGCAATCACCGCGAAGTATCCGGCGATGCACTTTGCGATGTGCCCAAATTTGTTTTCATATAGGTCGAAACGCCGCCCCGGTTCGCTCTCGTATCAACGATCAAACTGGACGGATCGGTATACCTGTCCCCCTCGTCCATGCTCTTGCCATAGCCGCCGCGCAGCACGGGCGCGACCTCCTCGCCGAACATCTCGATGTCGATATCTACCTCCACCGTCCGGCCGAACTTGTCCGTGTACGTCTCGTGCCATCCGCCCGCCGCCTGCTCGCGCACTTCGGGCAGGGTGTAATATTCCTGTGCGGAAGCATCCATCACCGTGCAGATCAAGATTCAGCCAAACCTGCTCCATCCATTCCGGGTTGCCGCGATAGACAATCTCCGGCAGTTCGACGTCGATGCCGATGTTCTTTTTCTCGATCTCGCCCAGCAGCAGGATGGCGCAGCGCTTCATCTGCTCCGTCAGCGAAAAATCCCGCTTGTCCGGCACGATGCGGCAGGCGTCGATTTTGCTAAGCAGCAGCACATTGTGCGACAGCTCGGACAGCCGCAGCGATTCCTCCGCGATGATGGCGAGCTGCTCCATGCGCTCCGGCGTCTCGATGCCCTCGCCGGTCTTGAGCAGGTAATCCGCAAAGCCGTTGATCGAGGTGATCGGCGTCTTGAACTCGTGGGAAAACTCGTTGACGAAATTCTGCATCTCCCGCTTCGTGCTGCCGATCTCCTCGGCCATGCGGTTAAAGCCCCGGTAGATCTGCGCGTATTCGCCTGCGTCCTTTTCGTCAAGGCGCACGTCCATGTCGCCGTCCTTGATGCGCGCGAAGCCGTCCATCAGCTTTTGCAGCTTGCCCTGCACGCTGCGCAGCATCACAAGCGAGCTCACCGTCATCGCGCCCGCCATCAGCGGAATGACCGCCAGCATCGACAGCGCCTCGCCCTCGTCCATGCCCAGCCACAACGCCGCGACCAGTCCATACGCCATCACGGAAAACACGATCACGATGACCGACATGACCGTCAGCCACCGAAAGTCGTGCAGCCTCAACCGCAGCGGCGCTCGTTCACGTCTGCTCACATCGCGCCTCCTTCCCCCGGATGACGGCCTTATACCCCAGACCGCGAATGGCGATCAGCTCAAATTCGCCGCAATCGGCAAACTTGCTGCGCGGACGGCTGACATACGTCTTGATCGTGTCGTATTCCGTCTCGCTGTCCATGCCCCAAATCGCGTCCATGAGCTGCTGCTTGGTAAAGACCACGTTCGGATAGGACAAGAGCTTGTAGAGCAGGTCGAATTCCTTGTTGGTCAGCGGAATCTCCCGCCCGTCGAGCCTCGCCGTGCGCTCCGTGGCCGAGAGCGTGAAGCCGCCCAGCGTGATGCGCTTCTCGTCGGCGATGCGCGCGCGCCGCAGCAGCGCCTCGATCCGCCAGAGCAGCTCCTCATAGTGAATCGGCTTGGTCATGTAGTCGTCCACGCCCTCGGCAAAGCCCGTCTTCTTGTGGTCAAACGAGAGCATCGCCGTGAGCATGATGACGGGCCGCATGTCGCCGCCCTCGCGCAGCGTCCGCACGAGCTCGTGGCCGTCCATGCGCGGCATCATGATATCGACGATCAAAAGATCGACGGCCTCGTGGTCGAGCACATCGAGCGCCTGTTCGCCGTCGCCCGCCTCGAGCACGCGATACGCGCCGGACAGCTGTGTGCGGATCAGCCTGCGGATTTTCTCGTCGTCCTCGACGATCAGTATCGTGACCATTGCGCGTTCCTCCGTCGTTTTTTTCCGATTGTATCACGCGAATGTTTCCGGCAAGTAAAAAATCATCCCGTAATCATGGGGAACACGAGCGCCGTGAGGATGCCCGCGACGACGAGCGCGAGGCTGCCAGTTGCCCCCGCATTTGCGTCCATCTTCGATGCGCGCGCCGTGCCGATGACGTGCGCCGATGTGCCCAGCGCCGTCCCCTGTGCGACGGGATCGGTCAGGCGGAAGATCCGGCAGAGCCGCTCGCCCGCGATGTTGCCCAGCACGCCGGTGACGATGATCGCCGCCGTCGTCACCGCGTCAAGCCCGCCCGCGCTTTCGCTTAATACGATGCCCATCGCCGTCGTGATACTCTTGGGCAGAAGCGACACCGTCAGCGCGCGGCCCAGCTTCATCACCATGCACATCGCCCATATGCAGCCGAGGCTTACCGCCGTGCCGCTGACGATGCCCGCGAGGATGGCGCGGATGTCCTTTTTGATGACCGAAAACTGCCTGTACAGCGGAATCGCCAGGCAGACCGTCGCAGGCGTCAGCAGCCACGAAAACGATTCGCATCCCGCCTGATACGCCTCGACCGGTACGCCCGTCACCGTCAGCGCCGCGCCCGCGACGAGCGCGCCCACGAGAATCGGGTTCGCCGCCGCGCTGCCCGTGCGCCTTTGCAGCCACGCGCCCAGCGCATACGCCGCGAGCGTGAGCACGACCGGGAAAAACGCGCTCCCGCACAGAATCTCACGCATCGCCGCTCTCCTTTCTGCGCCTCATCATCGCCTGTGTCACCCTGCCCGACACCGCGAACGTCACGACGGTCGAGACCACGACGATCAGCAGCATAGGCACAATCTGCCCGGCCACCGCGTCCCAGCAGGCCATCAGCCCGACCGCGGGCGCAACAAAGAGCACCGGAAGCATCCCGGTCAAAAAGTCGCCCGCCTGCTCGAGCGCGGACAGCTTGACCGCGCCCGATTGCAGCGCGATAAACAGCAGCACGATGCCCCATACCGCCGCAGGCACGGGCAGCGGCACGATCAGATGCGGCAGCTCGCCCGCGAGCGTAAAGCCCATGATGACGGCGAATTGCAGGATATAGCGCACGCGCATCCCCCTTTCAAAAAAGCGCAGAACGGACGGCGGCCACGAAAGCCGCTGCCCATCGGCAGGTTCAATTGTGTTTCTGCATGCTTACTTTGCGGCCTTCTTCGCCTTTTTGGCGGCCTTCTTCGCGGCCTTTTTGGCGCGGCGTTCGAGCACGGCGTTGTTCAGCTTGTCAAAATCCTTGCCGGTGCGCGCGCAGTATTCCCGAAGCTCGCGGATGCGATTCTCCTCGGCCTTGGCGCGCTGCTCCTCCAGCTCGCGGCGCTCCAGCTCGTAGCTGGGGATGTACTCGATGCCCTTGGCCTCACATTCGGCGCGGCGGCGCTCCTGCAGGTCGCGGGTGATCTCGTCCATGTGATCCTCGATGTCAAAGAAGAAGCGGAAGATGATGAACGCCAGCACGCCCACCAGCAGCAGGCTGCCCTGATAGCTGAAGTTGATCCAGCCGGTCGCGGCGGCGGGCTGGTCGTCGTAGAGCGCGATGCCCTCGAGCGTCTCGCCGATCTTCTGCGGCGTCTGATAGCCGGTCATCATCAGGCCGAAGTTGAACAGACCCTGTCCAAGGCTCGCAGAGGCCGCCGTCACAAAGCCGATGAGCGCGCCCGTCGCGCCGTCGCAGCGGATGCCGGTCTTCCATTCGACGTGGTCGATCGTGTCGCCGAGGAAGGACAGATACGTGTAGACAAAGGCGAGGTTGCCGATGCACATCACGGCGGTGCCGGCGTAGATGGGCAGCGTGTGTCCCGCGTTCATCAGCGCCACGCCGGAGCCCAGCACCGAGAAGATCGAGCACACCCAGATGCTCTTGCGGCGGCCGAGCTTTTTGATCAACGGCAGCATCAGCAGGATGCCCGGGCCCATCGGGGACATGGCGATCATCTGGAATTTCGCCTGAATCTTGGCGAACTCGCCGTAGGCGTTGCCCTCCACGACCCAGCCGCTGTAATAGATCAGCGACATATCGCGCAGGCTGTTGAACACCTGATATACCAGAATCAGCGCGATGAGCGTCACCCAGTATTTGCTCTTGAGGCACGCGCGCAGCTGCGTCATGAACGGCGCCTCCACGTGCGGCTGTTTGAGCTCATTGAGCGCCATGCTCGTGCTGCGGCGCTCCTCGGTCACGCGCTCGCGGGTGTAGAAATACTGAAGGAACGTCAGCGGAACGGTCACACAGCACACCAGGCCCATGCACGCCAGATAGCTGTTGCGGTAGTTGTCGCCCATCATCGCGCCCACGGAGGTCATGATCAGCGGGAAGAAGATGGAGATCATGCCCACGCCCAGGTTCTTGGCCATCTGACCAGCCATCGAATTGTTCTTGCGCTGGTCGCTGTTTCGGCTGGAGAGCGACGCGGAGAGCTGATAGGCCATGTTCCACATCGTGTAGCCGATGGAATAAAACAGGTTATACGAGATGAAAATCCAGATCGTCTGTACCTTCGGCCCGGCCTGCGGCACGCTGAAGAGCATGATGACGCTGGCAACGAGCACAGGCAGCGACAGGATGAACCACGGGCGCAGCTTGCCCTGCTTGCAGACCGTCAGGTCGAGCACGCGGCTCATGGCGACGTTGGTGATCGCGTCGATGATCTTGGTGAGCACCGGGAAGAGCACCATGAACGCCGCAATCCATCTGCCGCGCGAGGCCGTGAAGCCCATGATGTCGGTGAGGTACTGGTTGTAGTAGCTGTTGACGACGGAATACATCAGCATGACGCCGAACGGGCCGAACACATAGCCCAGCCACATTTCCTTCGCCTTGACGTTTGCGGACTTGATGCGCGAGTTCCAGAAATCGCCCCGGAACATGCCGCCAAGAACGCCCTTTTGTCCATTGGTTTGCATAAAGCCGTCCCTCCTGTGTGTAATATTGATGCGCTGTACCCTCGGGCAGCGTTACATCCATTCCTTCGCGTCCTTCCAGTCGCGGTTGCCCAGCTTTTTGTCAAGGCCCAACACATCGGCCTGTTCGCGCGTGAGCTTCACGTTCATCAGCCTCGCCCAGCCGCCCTCGGCCTTCTCCTGATCGACCGCGTCCGACGGGCGCATCAGGTTCATCAGCGGCTCGCCCGCCTCAAAGCGCCTCGCGTTCTCGCGGATGATCTCAATCGAGCGGCCCATCCTGTCGGGCACCTGCGGCGTCGTGTGCGGCGTGATGTATACGCCGGGCATCGTCCAGAGCGGGCTGCCCTCCTCAAGCGGCTGCGTCTCAAACACGTCAAGGCCCGCGCCGGACAGCTTGCCGCGCTCAAGCGCCGCGATCAGCGCCCGCGTGTCGACCAGCCCGCCGCGCGCGATGTTCACAAGGAACGCGCCGTCCTTCATCGCGTCAAACGCGGCGGCGTTCATCATGTGATACGTCTCGTCCGTCAGCGCGGCGGTGAGGATCACGAAGTCCGACTGCACAAGAAGCGGCTCGATGGTGTCGCCGTTGCTGCCGCAGAGCGTCACGTCGAGGTCCTCACAGCGCACGGGGAATTTGTCGTAGCCGATCAATTTCATGCCCATCGCGCGCAGCCGGGCGGCGACCATGCGGCCGTTGTTGCCCATGCCGATGATGCCCGCCGTGCGCCCGTAGAGGCCGCGCCAGCTGCCCATGCCCTCCACACCCCACTTGCGCTCCGCCTGCGCCGCAAGCAGCTCGCGGGTGTGATAGCAGCCTTGCAGCATGAAATACACGGCGTGCTCAGCCAGCACGGGCGCGCTCCTGCCCGCCGCGCCGGTCACGGGGATGCCGCGCGCAAAGACCTCCGGCCGCGCCGAGCCGTTGAGCCCGCTGTGGTCGCAGTGAATCCACTTGAGCGTGTTTTCGCCCAGAAGCACGGGATCGACGTCGCCCATGAGGATGGCCGCGTCCGCGTCGCGCGCCTCGCGCTCAAGCGTATCCTTATCGTAGAAATCGACGTAGACGAATTTTGCGCCGGGGAACACGTCCCGCAGCTCGCGCATGTGCGCTTTGTCATACCAGACCGTCGCGATCACTTTTTTGATTTTTGCCATATCGTTCCCTCTTCCGGCGTTTATTTTTTGTCATTATAGGGCCGTTTCCCGTGCCCACATATTCGCATTTTCACTTTTGGTGTGGTATAAAAAAAGTTGACAGCTTATTCTCAAGGATTTCATAATAAAACCAAGAGAATAAGGAGGCATTCAAAGTGGCACGTAAATATGACCATGAATACAAAGTACAGGCAGTAAAACTTG
>CALVTQ010000027.1 GCA_944362695.1 uncultured Clostridia bacterium | reverse complement strand
ATCTTCTCCTCGATTTCGGAAACAACGACCTTCTTTGCTTCAAGATTCTTGGACATGGTAATTTCCTCCTTCCCGAGAGACTTCGGAAAAGAAAAGCCCTCGCGCTGGGCGCAAGGGCAGAAAACCGTTTTCACGGAAATATGCACGCTCGCACCTCGGCTGGTGGGTCGCCCCATTATGGCGCATTGCCGCGCCGCCAACTGTCTCCGGCACAGAACTTTTCAATTCACGGCTGGTATTATAGCATACGCCGCCGGGCGTGTCAATGGGTGCGGCGCGGTTTTTTCATCAATAGCAGGAAAAATTCCCGGCGCGTGTTCGTGTCCGCCATGCAGCGCGGGAACGCGGCGCTCGCTCTGCCTTTTTATCATATATAAAGCGTGCCGCCCGCCGTGTCCGCTGTCATACATAAGAAAAAACCGCCGCTTGAGAGGCTCGTGCGGCGGGGAATGATGCTCTGGGGCGCGCTCAGCGTGCCTCGCGGGCCATGCGCATGTAATACGCCAGCACGGCGGGCATCGCGTAGACGACCGGCAGGAAATAGCGCACCGAGCCGCGGATCACCGGCGAGAGCACGACGACCACCGTGCTTAGCAGCAGCGGACACAGCGCGAGCAGCAGGCGGCGGCGCGTGCGCCGCGCGCAGAACAGGGTCAGCAGGATGAGCGCGATACAGTACGGCGCGGGATGGCAAAGCAGCGAGATCACCGGCAGCGTGCTGAGCATGCCGTAGACGCCCTTGAGCACGCTCTTTGCGCCCGCGAGCGCCTGCGTGTTGTGAAACGCCGCCGAGCCGAAGGACACGTTCACGGCGTGCGCGGCCTCCTCGCCCTGCGGGATGACCGTCATGTCAAACGTGTTGTTCGTGTCAAAGGGATAGAGCAGGTGGTAATTCTGGTTGAGCGTCGCCTCGAAATAGACGCCGGGGTGCTTGGCGAACATGCCAAGCCACGCCCTCAGGTAGCGCAAAAGGTCTTCGCCCGTCGCCTCCGCGTTGAACGTGGCCTTCACCGGGTCGGATATGGCGGGGTCGTAGAGCTGGGCAAGGTGCTCGTAATCGAGCACGGCGGCGATGGCCTCGGCCTCCTCGGGCGTCACGTCTTCGGGGTATGTGCTGACATAGCGCGCCGTCTGCTGGAAGGGCAGGGACAGCGACTCGCGCACGGCGCCGGGGGCCTGCGTGACGCCGTAATGCGCCATGACGACGGCGTTTGCAAGCCCCGCGGCCAGCATGGGCGCGAGCAGGCAGGCGGCGCAGCGCACGGCGGTCTTCTTCGAACCGGCGCGTTTGGATGATGCGAAACAGATCACCAGCAGCGCGGCGGTCGGATAGAGCACGTGCTTGCCGTTATGCCGGGTGAGCAGCGCGCCCGCGACCGATATGAACAGCAGCAGCGCGTGCTTTTTGCTCGAAAAGAAGCGCGAGCCGGGATCGAGCATGCACAGGATCTCCAGCACGAAGAGCAGGAGGCAAAACGAATACGGCGTGTCCTTGATGGCGACCGTGATGAAGTTGGTGTAGTGTGGCGAGAGCGCGGCGACGGCGAACGCCCCGATGCGCAGCCAGAGCGGCGCGCCCCACGATTTCATCAGCGAAAGCGCATAGGCCACGACGCACGCCGCGAACATCGTCTGCGCGAGGATGAACGCGAACAGGCCGATGCCCGCGCTGCCCAGCTGCACGCCCTTGTCGACGAATGTGCCCAGCAGCGCCGTATGCACGGGCGGGTGATGCGTCGTGAACGGCGACGCGCCGAAGAACTGCGCCAGCTGCGACCACGGGTCCCAGCCGATGTGGCCGGGGAAGGAGATGACCACATGCGGCGACCAGCAGATGAGCAGCGCGGGCAGGGTCACGGCGAAAGGATGCGCCCGATACAGCCGTGCGAGCACGCCGGGGTTGGCCGCCAGCGCCGGTTCGCTCTGCCGCTCGAGCAGGCAGAACAGCAGCGCGCCGAGCGTGCGGATCGTGTACGCCGAGCCAATCAGATAGATGACCGACTTGACGATCTGTCCGGGGCTGGCGGTCAGCGCGTGCAGCGTGTTGTCGATGCGGAAAGACGCGCCGAGCAGCCAGACCAGCGCAATCGCGACGCTGACCGGCAGCAGCGCCTTGGGCGGGCGCAGGCCCTCGCCCTGAAACCGGCGAACGCGCAGGCCGAGCGCCGCGAGCACGACGAGCAGCAGCGTCGAATTGACGCCCACCGCGCCCATGCTTGCGTACAGGTTCCACACGATCTCCGCGAGCGGGCCGGTGACCTGCGCCACCGGCAGCTGCGGCACGGCGAACGTCATCGTCAGCGCGAGGGATGCGCAAAGCGAAAGGGCGAGCGTGACCGCCCCGCCGAGCCTGCCCGACGCGTGCTTCATGCGCTCGCCCCCTTTCGTAAAATTGAGGAATATCTGCGTTTTTTGGGCATGTGGATGATGCCTTACACGAGGCGAAGCCCCGGCTTGGCGTTCAGATCCAGCCCCGCGGCCTCGCCGCGCATCAGGCGGTAGAAGCCCGCGCTTCCGATCATCGCGGCGTTGTCGGTGCAAAGAATGGGCGGCGGCATGACGAGCCGGATGCCCGCGCGCTGACACTTGTCGTTCATCGTGTTGCGCAGGCCGGAATTGCTCGCGACGCCGCCCGCGAGCGCCATGACCTTCGAGCCCGTCTCCGTCGCGGCGAGCACGGCCTTGGAGCTGAGCAGCTCGACTGCGGCGTGCTGGAAGCTGGCGGCGATGTCGGCGGCGGGCACGTCCTGCCCGTTTTGGCGCAGCTTGTGGACGGTGTTGATCAGCGCGGTCTTCAGGCCCGAGAAGCTGTAGTCGTAGCGGCCCGGCGTCTGCACGTGCGGGAGCTTGAGCGCGTTCGGATTCCCCTCGCGGCTGAGCTTATCGAGCAGCGGGCCGCCGGGGTAGGGCAGGCCGAGCACGCGCGCCGCTTTATCGAACGCCTCGCCCGCCGCGTCGTCCATCGTCTGGCCGAGCAGCGTGTACGCGCCGTAATCCTCGACGCGCACGATATGCGAATGGCCGCCCGACGCCACGAGGCACACGAACGGCGGCTCGAGGTCGGGATGCGCGATGTAGTTGGCGCTGACGTGGCCCTCGATGTGGTTGACGGGGATCAGCGGCTTGTCGCTGGCGTAGGCGAGCGCCTTCGCGGCGGACACGCCGATGAGCAGCGCGCCCACGAGGCCCGGACCGTAGGTCACGGCAATCGCATCGACATCGGCAAGGGTCATGTTCGCCTTCTTGAGCGCCTCGTCGACGACGGGGTCGACGCTCTCGACGTGCTTGCGGCTGGCGATCTCCGGCACGACGCCGCCGTACATGGCGTGCAGCGGAATCTGCGAGGAAATGATGGACGAGAGCACCTCGCGCCCGTCGCGCACGACGGCGGCGGCTGTCTCGTCGCAGCTGGATTCGATCGCCAGAATGGTGGCGTGGCCGCTCTCGCGCAGCCGGTTGACCGCTTCTTTTGCGCGGGTTTCGTAACTCATGCTTTCTTCTCCGTGAAATGGCGGCGCATCAGCCCGCCGAGTATGATATAGACCGCTGCGCCCATGATGACGCTCAGCACAAAGCCCGCCGCAGCGCTTTGCAGCACGCCCAACGCGGCGCGCTCAAAGAGCAGCTGGGGCATCATGCGGATGAGCACATCGGTTTCGGGGTCGAGCAGCCACAGGTCGTTTGTGAACAGCAGCTCGTGCATGCCGGTGAACAGGCTTGCAAAGCCCGCCGTGTTCATGGCGATGATGGCCGCGACGGCGACGGCGGCGATCACGCCCAGCCCGCACGCCGCGCCCATGAGCACGGTTCTGTGCTTGCGTTTAAGCTCCGCGCCCGTCCACGCCATCGCGACGCAGAAGCCCGCCGCGACGGTCATCGTAACGCCGCGCACGCTGTCGGCGAGGCGCACGAGGCCGTGCACGTCCCGCATGTGCTGATTCTCCTTGTCGTTAAGCGGCGCGAGGGCGGGCAGCGCATCGGCGCGCATGCCGTCCGCGATCTGACCGGCGAGGGCCTGCTGCTCGTCCGGCGTCAGGCCGATGTACGCGGTCACGGCGTCCTCGTCCGCGAGCTTGAGCGCATCGGCGACGGCTGTGCGCGATTCGTCCATGTACAGCGCGGGGTCGCACGCCTTGCCCACGACCGCGCCGAGGATGGCGCTGACGGCGAACAGGATCACGGCCAGCGCCGCGAGGATGGCGGTGATGAGGGGGAGTTTCTTCATAATTAAGATACCTTGAAAAAACGGCGAGCGTCCGGTGTGGTGGACAAGCCCGCCGGTTTTTTAATTTTCAGCTTCTACAACATTGTTTAGTTGGGGGGCCGAAGGTTTCCAAAGGACGATCGGAAAGCCCTTTGGTGGGGTTTGGGGCAAAGCCCCAAGCGCTGGTTTTTGAAGTAGTGGACAAGGATGATATGAGTTTGTTTGCGAAAGCAGTGCGTCGGCGGCTTGAACCCGTCAGGTAACGCTTCGCTCCCTGACTACATTCTGATGGATTATGGGGTTACGTTGGGACGCTGACCCGGGGAACCTTATAGTCGCGCCCTGCGGTCGCTCGTTAAGGTTTCCGACGCTCCGCCTGCCTGTTTCCGCCACTGGCGGCGGCAGGCTCCGGTTCCAAACCCTGCAAAGGGCGCTGCCCTTTGATCCCGCAAGGGCTTTGCCCTTGCCCCATCTTCGCTTCGCGCGCTCTACCGCATCACTGCATCTGCAAATAGGCCGTAATAAACCCATCCAGCGCGCCGTCCATCACGGCATCGACATTGCTCGTCTCAAACCCGGTGCGATGATCCTTGACCATCGAATACGGATGGAACACATACGAGCGGATCTGGCTGCCCCACTCGATCTTCTTCATCTCGCCCTTGATGTCGGCCATCTTCTCCTCGCGCTCGCGCTCCTTGAGCTCAAGCAGCTTGGCGCGCAGCATGCGGATACAGTTCTCCCTGTTGTGTACCTGGTCGCGGCTGGTCTGGGAGCTGACGACGATGCCCGTCGGGTAGTGCGTCATGCGCACGGCGGAGCTCGTCTTGTTGACGTTCTGGCCGCCCGCGCCGGATGCGTGATACGTGTCCACGCGCACGTCCTTCATGTCGATCTCGATCTCCTTGTCGTCGTCCTCGATGATCGGGGAGACATCCAGCGACGAGAAGCTCGTCTGCCTGCGCGCATTCGCGTCGAACGGGCTGATGCGCACAAGGCGGTGCACGCCCTTCTCGCTGCGCAGAAAGCCGTAGGCGTTGTCGCCGTCGACCTCGAACGTCACGGACTTGAGGCCCGCTTCGTCGCCGTCGAGCATGTCGATGAGCTTGACGGTGAAGCCGTGGCGCTCGCAGTAGCGCGTGTACATGCGATACAGCATGAGTGTCCAGTCCTGCGCCTCGGTGCCGCCCGCGCCCGCGTGCAGCGAGAGATAGCAATTGTTGCTGTCGTAGTCGCCGCGCAGCAGGCTCTCCAGACGCAGCTCCTCGAGGTCGTCCTTCAGCTTGGCGATCTCCTCGCCTGCCTCGGTCACGAGGCTGTCATCGCCCATCTCCTCGGCGAGCTCCATGGTGGCCTCGACGTCGTCGGCGCGCTGGCCGAGCTTCTTGTAGTGCTCGACCTTGCCCTCGGCGATGCGAACCTTCTTGCTGACCTCGGTCGAGCGCGTAAGGTCGTTCCAGAAGTCCGGTTCATTCATCGTCTCATGCAGCTCGAGCAGCTGCTCCTTGAGGCCCTCGATATTCAGCGCCTCGCCGACCGCTTCGATGCTCGTGCGGATCTGGGCGAGCTGCTGGCGGTAAGTATCCAGTTCAATCATGCGTTTCACTTCCTTATATACTGTCGTGTTGTATGGGGGAACGCCGTGACCGGGGTGGTTCGGCGTGTGGTTCTTTTTTGGGGGGATTGAGGGGACGGGGGTTACGGGGTTACGGAAGGCTTTTGCGGCGGTTGGGGCGCTTATCCTCTGAACCCGTCAGGTAACGCTTCGCTCCCTGACTACGTTTTATGGGCTTCGCTTGGGGGACGTTGGGACTCTGTCCCAAACCCTGCAAGGAGCTCTGCTCCTTGACCTCGCCAGGGACATTGCCCCTGGACCCCATGTTCGCTTCGCGCCTGTTTTAAGCTTCTTTTCCGCAGCAATTCTTATACTTCTTCCCGCTGCCGCAGGGGCAGGGATCATTCCTACCGACCTTCTTGGCGACCTTCTTCGGGCCGCTGGGGCCGCCCGCGTTCTTCGCCTGTTCGAGGTTGGTCTCCTGCGGCTTAGCGACCTCCTTACGCTCCTGCTGCACGTTGATCCGCGCCTGATACATCCTGCGCACGGTATCCTCGCGAATCAGATGCACCATCTCGTCGAACATATCATAGCCCTCGATCTGGTACTCGGTCACGGGGTTGCGGTTGCCGTACGCGCGCAGGCCGATGCCGTCGCGCAGCTGATCCATGGCGTCGATGTGATCCATCCAGCGGCGATCGACGCACGTGAGCAGCACCACGCGCTCGAGCTCGCGGGTATCGAGCTTGATCTGCGTGAACTGCTCCTCGCGCAGCGCGTAGAAGTCGCGCGCCTCCTTCTTGAGCAGCTCAATGAGGTCATCCTTCTGGATCGTCTTGAGCTGTTCTTCGTGCGCCTTGAAGAAGCCGATGCGCGTGCACAGCCGCTCCATATACGCCGCCAGACCGGCGACATCCCAGTCGATGTAATCGTCGCCGTTGCCGCAGTAGCTGCCCACGGCCTCCTCGATCAGCTTATCGGCCATCTTCACGATGGTCTCGTGCATATCGCGGCCCTCGAGCACCTGACGGCGCTGCTCGTAGATCTCCTTGCGCTGCTCGTTCATGACGTCGTCATATTGCAGCACGTTCTTGCGGATCTCGTAGTTTCTGGCCTCGACGCGCTTCTGCGCGTTCTCGATCTGGCTGGTGAGCATCTTGGCCTCGATCGGCTCGTCCTCGGCCAGGCCCATCTTCTCGATCATGCCGCTCACGCGCTCCGCACCGAACAGGCGCATGAGGTCATCCTGCATCGACAGGAAGAACTGGGAGCTGCCGGGGTCGCCCTGACGGCCCGCGCGGCCTCGCAGCTGGTTGTCGATGCGGCGGGACTCGTGGCGCTCCGTGCCGATGATGTGCAGTCCGCCGACGGCGACCACGCGGTCGTGCTCCTCGTCGGTCTTCTTCTTGAAGTCGGTATACAGCTGCTTATACACGACGCGGGCGTCGAGCACCTCCTGCGGCACATTCTCGTTAAAGCCGGTGGCCTCCTCGATCGTCATATCGTCGTAGCCCTTCTGCTTCATCGCGAGGCGGGCGAGGTATTCGGGGTTGCCGCCCAGCAGGATATCGGTGCCGCGTCCGGCCATGTTCGTGGCGATGGTGACCGCGCCGTAATGACCGGCCTGCGCGACGATCTCGGCCTCTTTTTCGTGGTACTTGGCGTTCAGGACGACGTGCTCGATGCCGCGCATTTTGAGCAGCTTGGAGAGCAGCTCGCTGACCTCGACGGACACCGTGCCCACCAGAATCGGCTGGCCGGTGGCGTGCCTGCGCTCGATCTCGGCGACGACCTGCGAGAACTTGCCCTTCACCGTGCGGTAGACGAGGTCGTTCATGTCGTTTCGGATCATCGGCCTGTTCGTCGGGATCTGCACGACGTCCAGCGAGTAGATGCCCTTGAATTCGGTCTCCTCGGTCTTGGCCGTGCCGGTCATGCCGGAGAGCTTCTTATACATGCGGAAGTAATTCTGGAACGTGACGGTCGCCAGCGTCTTGCTCTCGCGCTCGACCTTCACGTGCTCCTTGGCCTCGATGGCCTGATGCAGACCGTCGCTGTAACGCCTGCCGACCATCAGGCGGCCCGTGAATTCATCGACGATGACGACCTGATCGTTCTGAACGACGTAATCGACATCGCGCTTCATCAGCGCATGGGCGCGCAGCGCGGCGTTGATGTGGTGCATCAGCTCGTTATTGGCGACGTCGGAGAGGTTCTCCACGCCGAACCACTTCTCGGCCTTGCGCACGCCCGCCTCGGAGAGGTTGCACGTCTTCTTCTTCTCGTCCTTGACGTAGTCCTTGCGCATGGCGGCCTTCTCTTCCTCGGAGAGCGGGTTTTCCTCCCAGCGGTCCTCCTCGGGCTCCACGCCCTCCGCAAGCGTGCAGATGAAGCGGTCGGCCTTCTCGTACAGGTCGGTCGATTTGTCGCCCGCGCCGGAGATGATCAGCGGCGTGCGGGCCTCGTCGATGAGGATGGAGTCCACCTCGTCCACGATGGCGAAGTTATGCCCGCGCTGCACCATGTTCTTCTGGTAGATGACCATGTTGTCGCGCAGGTAGTCAAAGCCCATCTCGTTGTTTGTGCCGTATGTCACGTCGCAGGCGTAGGCGGCCTTGCGCTCCTCCTGGTCGAGGTCGTGCACGATGACGCCCACGCTCATGCCCAGGAACTTGAAGATGCGGCCCACGTCCTCGCCCTGGAATTTGGCGAGGTAGTCGTTGACGGTGACCACGTGCACGCCCTTGCCGGTCAGGGCGTTGAGGTACGCGGGCATGGTCGCGGTGAGCGTCTTGCCCTCGCCGGTCTTCATCTCGGCGATGCGGCCCTGATGCAGCACGATGCCGCCCATCATCTGCACGCGGAACTGGCGCTTGCCCGTCACGCGATACGTCGCCTCGCGCACGACGGAGAACGCCTCCGGCAGCAGGTCGTCCAGCGTCTCGCCCTTGGCCAGACGCTCCTTGAATTCGGTCGTCTTCTCGCGCAGCTGCGCGTCGGTCAGCTGCTTATGCGCCTGCTCGAAGCTGTCGATCTTGTCGACGATCTTCCCAAGGCGCTTGATCTCCCCGGCGTTCGGGTCGAAAAATTTGCTGAAAAAGCCCATGATAGTCCTCCAATGCCGCGGGTCTGTCAGGCCCGTTCGCCTGAGCACACGCCCGCATCCTATATATTCTATCATTTCAAACGCAAATTATCAACCTTTTCCCATTGAATTGCGGGACTTCATGCCTTTTGCGGCAAGGGTTTTTCGGATTTTGCGCATATCACGCCGCCCGCCGCCCGTCAAATCCCCGAAAAAAGCGTGCGAACCGTATTGACACAAAGCGCCGTGCGCCATATAATAAACGAGCTTAATAAAGGTCATTTACAAAGTGAAGGGGGCGAGCGCATGACCGCGAAGGGCGACACCCGCAGACAGCGCCACACGGACGCCCTGCGCCGCGCGCTGATCGCCAGAAGGAGCGCCACCCGCGCCGAGCTGGCGGGCGACACGGGCCTGACGACGGTGACGGTGGGCAAGCTGCTCGCCGGCATGGAACAGCGCGGCGAGATCAGCCAGAACGCGACGGCGGAATCGGACGGCGGCAGGCCCTCGACGCTCGCCGAATACAACGCGAATTTCGCGCACTACGGCGCGGTCAGCGTCACGCAGGACGGGCAGGGCAGCGCGTTCCGGCTGAGCGTATACAACATGCTCGGCGAACGCGTGGCGGCGCGGAGCATGCACATGCGCGCCGTGCGGCAGGACAGCTTCGACGCGTGGCTCGGCGAGATGAAGGCCGCGTATAACCTGCGGCTGGTGAGCTTCGCGCTGCCGGGCGAGGCCGACGGGGGCAACGTGTTCCTCTGCGATTTCGAGGCGCTGCTGTATGCGGGCTTTATGCCGAGGATCAGGCGGCTGTTCGGCGTGGAGACGCTGTTTGAAAACGACGTGAACGCGGCGATGCGCGGCCACGCGTTTGAAAGCGGCGGCGGCAACAAGGCGGGCATCTATTTCCCGATGCGCTATGCGCCGGGCGCGGGCATCATGGTCGATGGAAAAATCGTGCACGGCCTGCGCCATTTCGCGGGCGAGATCGGCTTTCTGCACGGCATCGGCGCGTGGCAGGCGCTCGATTACGACGACGAAGAGGAGACCGCGCGGATGATCGCCGACGTGCTCGCGGCGATATCGTGCGTCATCGCGCCGGACGGCATCGTGCTCTACGGCGACTTCCTGACGGACGGCTTCGTCGCGGATGTGCAGGAAATGCTCGCCCGAAGGCTGGGCAGGCAGATCGACCCGAAGCTCTCCATCGGCGATATGGCGGGCGATATGGAGCGCGGCGCGGCGCTGAACGGGTGGGAGAAAATGCTCGCCATGCTGGCCGAAGAAACGTAAACCGATACCACCGTTTTTCCTTATATTCTCACATTTTGGAGGAATCCGTTCATGGTTACCACCGCACTTCTTGTCATCATCTATCTCTCGTTCATCAGCCTCGGCCTGCCCGACAGCCTGCTGGGCAGCGCGTGGCCGTCCATGATCGGCGACATCGGCGCGTCCGCGTCCGCCGCCGGCCCTGTGCAGATGACGGTCTCGTTCTGCACGATCATCTCAAGCCTCAACGCCGCGAGGCTGATCCGCCGCTTCGGCACGGGCAAGCTGACGGCGTGCTCCGTGGCGATGACCGCCGTCGCGCTGATGGGCTTCTCGATTACGCGGCACTATTGGTGGCTGTTCGTGATGGCGCTGCCGATGGGCCTTGGCGCGGGCGCTGTCGATACGGCGCTCAATAATTACGTCGCGCTGCACTGTCAGGCCAGGCACATGAACTGGCTGCACTGCTTCTGGGGCGTCGGCGCGACGACAGGCCCGCTGATCCTGTCAACGTGCCTGTCGCTGGGCGGCGGCTGGCAGAGCGGCTACCGCGTGATCGGCGGCCTGCAGCTCGCGCTGTGCGTCGCGCTGTTTGCGACGCTCGGGCTGTGGAAGCACAGCGGCGTCTCCGATGAGGAGGAAAACGCGCGCGTGCTGACCGTGCGTCAGGTGCTGGCGCTGCCGGGCGCGAAGGCGGGCATGACCTGCTTTCTGTGCTATTGCGCGGTCGAGACGTCGCTGGGCCTGTGGGCGGCGACGTTCATGGTCATGGCGCGCGGCATGGACGCGGTGCAGGCGGCGCGCATCACGTCGATGTTCTATTTCGGCATCATGATCGGGCGCGGCGCGGGCGGCTTCATCGCGTCGAAGCTGCTGCCCAAGCAGATGGTCAGGCTCGGGCTCGCGCTGCTGACCGTGGGCTGCGTGCTGTTCGCCGTGCCGGTGACGCCGGTGTCCGTGCTGGGCCTGATGCTCTGCGGCCTCGGGTGCGCGCCGATCTACCCCAATATCATTCAGGACACGCCGGTCAACTACGGCGCGGAGAACTCGCAGGCGGCGGTCGGCGTGCAGATGGCGTTTGCGTACGTCGGCTCGACGTTCATGCCGTCCATGTTCGGCGCGATTGCGGGCGTGACGGGGTATGGCGCATTGCCCGTGTTCGCGCTGATCGCCACAGTGCTCATGGCGGCCATGTTTACAATGCAGAAAAAGATCGTTGAAAGTAAAAAGTAAGGTATACAGGCGCGAAGCGAACATGGGGTCCAGGGGCAATGTCCCTGGTGGGGTCAAGGGGCAAAGCCCATTGTGGGGTTTGGGGCAAAGCCCCAACGTAACCCCATCATCAAGAAAACCCCAGCCCCACCAAGCACCCAAGCAGCCGCGAAATGGTCGCAGCGAAGCTGCGAGCTAAGAGCGGCGGGTTCAAGCGCACCGCGCCCCGGCGCGAGACAACTCCATAACCCCCCCGTCCCCCGGACGCACCGCAACGTGTTTCCGGGGGACGTTTTGTATATCGCAAATTGAAACTTTGCTTCTCTGTTGGAGCCGGTCACGGAGCCCCCTGCGTGGTGTGGTATAAAAAAAGTTGACAGCTTATTCTCAAGGATTTCATAATAAAACCAAGAGAATAAGGAGGCATTCAAAGTGGCACGTAAATATGACCATGAATACAAAGTACAGGCAGTAAAACTTG
>CALVTQ010000026.1 GCA_944362695.1 uncultured Clostridia bacterium | reverse complement strand
TCGTCTTCGAGGACGGCTTCACCGCGCTTGGCGGCGTCAGCATCGACATCGGCCAGAACGAATTTGTGACGCTGCTCGGCCCGTCCGGCTGCGGCAAGACGACGCTGCTTCGCTGCATCGGCGGCTTCGAAAAGCCCACCGGCGGCGAGATCCTCTACAAGGGCGAGAACATCATCCCGCTCCCGCCCTACAAGCGCGCCATCAACACGGTCTTCCAGCGCTATGCGCTCTTCCCGCACCTCAACGTCGCCCAGAACGTCGCCTTTGGCCCGGATCTGCGCCGCGAGGACCAGAAAAAGACCGCCGCCGAGGTCTCCCGCATGCTGAGCCTCGTCGGTCTGGCGGGCTTTGAAAAGCGCAAGATTTCCTCCCTCTCCGGCGGCCAGCAGCAGCGCGTCGCCATCGCGCGCGCCCTCATCAACAAGCCGGACGTGCTGCTGCTCGACGAGCCGCTGGGCGCGCTGGACCTGAAGCTGCGCCGCGAGATGCAGCTCGAGCTCAAGCGCATCCAGCGCGAATCGGGCATCACCTTCATCTTCGTCACGCACGATCAGGAGGAAGCGCTCACGATGTCCGACCGCATCGCCGTCATGCGCGCGGGCCAGATCCTTCAGCTCGGCACGCCGGAGGACATCTACAACGAGCCGCAGAATGCGTTTGTTGCCGACTTCATCGGCGACAGCAACATCATGCCCGGCGTGATGATCCGCGACCGTCTCGTGCGTTTCCTGGGCTGCGAGTTTGAGTGCGTGGACGCGGGCTTCGGGCAGAACGCGGACGTCGATATCGTCCTGCGCCCGGAGGACATCAAGCTCAAGCCGATGGACGATCCGGCGGCAAACGTCCCGGAGGGCGTGGTCGAGTCGCTGCTGTTCAAAGGCGTGCACTACGAGATGAAGGTGCGCTGCGGCGACACCGCGCTGATCGTGCACTCCACGCACGCGCGCGAGGTCGGCACCCGCGTCAAGCTCACCGTCGCGCCCGCGGACATTCAGGTCATGCACAAGAGCGAGGAAAGCGACGAGGTGCTGCGCAAGCACGCCGCGCGCGCCAAGTGAGGTGTGAGCGATGAAAAAGAACAGGGCGCTCCTCGTGCCGTTCGTGCTCTGGGCGGCGATCTTCATCGTCGTGCCGCTGGTGATGATCGTGTGGTACGGCATCACCGTCGAGCAGAGCATTCCCTACACGGAGGTCGTGCAGGAGGACGGCGCGACGGTCTTTGAGCTCGAGGACGGCTCGATCGTCACCGAGCGGCCGCAGAAAAAGACGGTCATCTCCTTTGCAAACTTCAAGCGCATGGTGGAGCCGACATACCTCAAGCTCCTTCTGCGCTCGCTGAAAATCGCGGTCATCACGACGGTGATCTGCCTGATTCTGGGCTACCCCGTCGCGCTGATTCTGACGGGCAGGGACTTCAAGCGGCCCGCGCTGTGGCTGATGCTCATCGTCCTGCCGATGTGGATGAACTTCCTTCTGCGCACGTATTCGTGGATGTCGATCCTGGAAAATTCCGGCATCCTCAACAGCTGGATTTCCGCGCTGCGCGAGGCGATCCCGGCCTTTGACGCGTGGATGGACAGCATGGGCGTGGGCAAGCGCGTGATCTTCCTGTACAACGAGAACGCGGTCATCCTCGGCATGGTCTACAACTACCTGAGCTTCATGATCATGCCGATCTACACGGTCATCGAGAAGATCGACCACAGCCTGCTCGAGGCGGCGGCGGATCTGGGCGCGAGCCCGCGTCAGAGCTTCCTGCGCGTGACGCTGCCGTATTCGATCCCCGGCGTGCTGGAGGGCATCACGATGGTCTTCGTCCCGGCGGTGACGACCTTCGTCATCAGCCAGCTCATGGGCGGCGGCAAGGTGCCGCTGATCGGCGACATCATCCAGAACCAGTTCGGCAAATCGAGCGACTGGCATTTCGGCTCGACGCTCTCGCTGCTGGTGATGGTGGTTGTGCTCGCGTTCATGGGCGCGCTCAACCGCATTGACAAGGAAGACGAGCCGCAGAAGGAGGTGCGCATCCTCTGATGAAAAAAGCGCTTCGCAAGGCCTATATCGGCCTGATCATGGCGTTCCTCTACGCGCCGATCGTGCTGCTGATCCTGTATTCGTTCAACGACAGCAAATCGCGCGCGAACTGGGGCGGCTTCACGCTGCGCTGGTATGAGGAGCTGTTCACCGACCCGGCGCTCATGTCCGCGCTGGGCACGACGCTCTCCATCGGCATCCTCGCGGCGATCATCTCGACCATTCTGGGCACAGTCGGCGCGATTGCGCTGTTCCAGATGAAGCGCGGCCCGCGCAACGTGCTCATGAGCGTCGTGAACCTGCCGATGCTCAACTCCGAGGTCGTCACCGGCGTGTCGCTGATGCTGCTCTACGCGATGGCGCATGTGCAGCTGGGCTACATCACGCTGCTGCTCTCGCACGTGGGCTTCTGCGTGCCGTATGTCGTGCTGAGCGTCATGCCCAAGCTGCGCCAGCTCGACCCGCACCTCGCCGAGGCCGCGCAGGATCTGGGCGCGACGCCGCTTCAGGGCTTCATGCGCGTGATCCTGCCGGACATCATGCCCGGCGTGTTCTCCGGCTTCATCATGGCGCTGACGATGTCCATCGACGACTTCGTGGTCAGCTTCTTCACCACCGGCTCGGGCGTGAGCAACCTGTCCATCACGATTTACACGATGGCCAAGCGCGGCATATCGCCCAAGATCAACGCGCTCTCCACGCTCATTTTCCTGTGCGTGTTTATCCTGCTGATCGGCATCAACCTCTCCGACCTGCGCAGCTCCTCCAAGAGCAAGAAGAAGGTCGAGTCGGTGCGCATCCCGTACTAACCCGCCTTCGATTTTTGCCAAGGCCGCATGGAAGCGACCAAAGCAGATACCCCTAAAACCCAAGCGCCTTTGAAGAAGGCGCGTAGCAGGGTCAAGGGACAATGTCCCTTGCAGGGTTTGGGACAGCGTCCCAAGCAGGTCTGGGCGGCAGCCCAGCGTAACCCCCGTAACCCCGTTCCCCACGCGGATGGCCGCGTATCATAAAGAAAAGGAAAGATGAAAATGAAGAAAATCACTGTCTGGCTGGCGCTTGTGGCGCTGATGATCTGCCCGCTCGCTGCGATGGCGGAGACGATCTCCGTGTACAACTGGGGCGACTACATCGACCCCGTCGTGCTCGACATGTTCGAGGAGGAGACCGGCATCGAGGTCATCTACGAGACGTTCGAGACGAACGAGGACATGTACGCCAAGATCGCCATGGGCGGCTCGAGCTACGACATCATCATCCCCAGCGACTACATGATCGAGCGCATGATTCAAGAGAATCTGCTGCAGAAGATCAACTGGGACAACGTGCCCAACGTCAAGAACATCAACCCGCGCTTCATGGCCGAGAGCTATGACCCGACCGGCGAATATGCCGTGCCGTACACGTGGGGCACGATGGGCATCCTGTACAACACCGAGACCGTCGAGGAAGCGCCCACCAGCTGGCAGACGCTCATGGACGAGACGTATTTCATGGACATGTTCATGCTCAACAGCCCGCGCGACACGCTCGCCATCGCGCTTGTGATGTGCGGCCACGACCTCAACTCCACCAACCCGGACGACCTCGCCGACGCCAAGGCGCTGCTCATCGAGCAGAAGCCCATGGTTCTGGCCTACGTGGTCGACGAGGTCAAGGACAAGATGATCGGCGGCGAGGCCAGCGTGGCGCTCGTGTGGAGCGGCGACGCGACCTACTGCATGAGCGAGAACGATGCGCTTGACTACGTCGTGCCGGAGGAGGGCAGCAACATCTTCTTTGACTCCATCTGCATCCCGGCCAACGCGCGCAACGTCGCGGGCGCGGAGAAGTTCATCGACTTCCTCTGCCGCGCGGATATCGCCAAGATCAACTATGAGTACGTCGGCTACGCCATCCCCAACGACGCCGCCATCGAGCTCATCGGCGAGGAATACAACGCCTCCCCGGTCAACAACCCGCCGCAGGAAGTGCTCGATAAGTGCCAGGTGTTCAAGTACCTCGGCGACGACACGCAGCTCTACGACCAGATCTGGACTGAAATTATCTCTGAATTCTGATTGATGCGGAATCTGCACCGAATTTGAGATTTGGGCAACACAACGGATGACGCTGCGCACGTTTGCGGCGTCATCCGCTTTTTCGAATTGTGGGGGATCATCATATGATTCGTTACGCCACGGAAGCGGACATCGCGTTTCTTTCCGCGCACGACAAACACGTCGCCGCGGACGAGCTGGCTAATATCATCCGCATGAACCGCGTGCTCGTCGCGCATGACGGCGGGCGGCTCGTGGGCTGGCTGCGCTATGGCCTGTTCTGGGATAACACGCCGTTCATGAACATGCTCTATGTGATCGACGGCGAAAGAGGCAAGGG
>CALVTQ010000025.1 GCA_944362695.1 uncultured Clostridia bacterium | reverse complement strand
CTGCGCGTCGATGATCCACAGCTGGGCGCGGCTGTACGAGGACACGGCGAAGATGATGGAGGGCCTCAGCGCGCCGGGGGAGATGAACGCGGCTGTCGGGCAGTGCGTGCAGCTGCTGCACAGGACGAGCACGGCGGCGCATCAGGTCTGCGAGCGGACGCTCTCGGAGATCAGGCCGGATGACGAGGCGTACAGGCGGATACGCTATGCGCTGGTGCGCGCGGGGATGGAGCAGGTGCACGTCGCGTACGCGCTGCGCATATCGGGGCGGATGGAGGCGATGCTCCTTAAGCCGGAGAGCGTCGCGCCGGTGTCGCTGGAGAAGCTGGTGAGCGGGGCGTGCGGCGTGCCGGTGCGCGCGTGCGGCAGGGAGGGGCTGCTCTCCACGCAGGCGGTGCTCGAGCAGATGCCGCCGCTGTTTCTGGAGATCGGCGCGGCTGTGCGCAGCCGGTCGGGCGAGGAGGTCGCGGGCGACAGCTACGTCTCACGCGGACTGCCGGGCGGCAGGCACGTGCTCGCGCTGTCGGACGGCATGGGCAGCGGCGTGAGCGCGAGGCAGGAGAGCCACGCGGCGCTCACGCTGATGGTCGAGAGCCTGCGGGCGGGCTACACGCGGGCGCAGGCGCTGGACGTGGTGAATTGCTTAATGTTAATGTGTACCGGAAGAGAAATGTACGCGACGATGGACCTGTGCGTGTGCGACCTGCACAGCGGCGAGACGGCGTTTGAGAAGCTCGGCGCGTGCGCGTCGTATGTCGTGCGCGACGGCGAGGTGCGTTCGCTGGGCGCGGACACGCTGCCGGTGGGCGTGCTGCCGGATGTCGAGGCGCGGTCGCTGCGCATGACCTTGCAGCCGGGCGACGTGGTGGTGATGATGACCGACGGCGTGAGCGGCGCGTATCCCGGCGGCGAGGAAGCCATGCGCGAGGCGATTGCCAAGCTCTGCTGGCTGCACCCGCAGGCGATCGGCGAAAAGCTCATCGCACAGGCCGTGGCGCAGGGCGAGGTCAAGGACGATATGTGCGTGCTCTGCGCGCGTGTGACCAAAACGGAAATCGAATAAATTCGGGGGTTTGATATCCCGTGGGCCACGGCTGCTCTCAACGGCGGCTGTGGTCTTTTTTTGCGCGCGCGGCGCGGCGATGTGGGATTCGCGAGGGTATATCGGGCGAGCGAGGCGCAGACGGATAATGCACACGCAGCGAACAAACGATATGAACGACGCATATAAAACATGTTGCTGTATATCGAAGTTATATTAAATTGTGTAATAAATAATTTTATAAATATTGCATAAAAGGAGTTGATCGTTACATAAATTCGAAACCAAGCAAAATGTATTGACAATTAAACAAAACGCGTGCAATAATAATTTGTCTGAATATAAGAGTCAGAATGCGATTTCGCGAAAAACAACGGGGATATCGACGTAAATCGCATGGCGTAAGGCGTCAGACGAACGCCCACAGGAGGAAGAAACAAATGAACAAATGCGTAAACAGATGGCTGAGTGTGCTGCTGGCATTGACGATGCTGGTGAGCGTGATGCCCGTGGGGGCGATGGCGGCGGCAGTTGGCCCTGCTGTGCAACCGGGCGATCAGGGCTATGTGACCGTGGAGGACCCGGTGACGGCCGATCCGCTGCCGGTGGAAGAAATCGAGGTTGATAAGACCGCCACGGCGCTTGACAAGGATCTGAAAACCGATGTGACGCTCACCATCAAGCCCAAGGCTGAAGGCCCGATTGATGTGCTGCTGGTGGTCGATACGAGCCAGATGATGAAAGAAACCACAGCTCCTGATTTCTTTCAATGGTATATCGATTTCTATTTTGCGGATACAGCAAAGAAAATCAGCATGATGCCCAAGTGGTAGGCGATTTTGTCGGTCAGGCAGAGAAGCTGAAGGAGTATGCCGAAGAAGCCAAACTCGATGATCTGAACATCGGTGTGGTGACATTTAACGGTACAGCCGATGAGCGTCAGTCCTTCAAGTCCATCACAGATCCGAAATTTGATATTTATGATGTGATCGATGACATGGTTGATTATGCCATGTCAAACATGGGCAGCGGCACGAACATCGAAGCGGGCTTGCGCAAAGGCCTCGAAATGTTGGAAAATAAGTCGAAGGCCACAAATGATGCCAACAAATTCGTCATATTTATCAGCGATGGCCTGATTTTACGTTTGACAAGAATGGAAAGCAGCATCAAATCGTTTTCCAAGGTGATTTCGCGGTACAGGCCACCACGGATATATACGATGTCAAGACAGAGCTTTCCAAAATGGATAATACCTACTGGGAAACCAGACTGACCAGCGGAACGATCAAAGATCGTGTGCAGAACTCGATCAACTCCGACGCGTGTATTCCGTATAAGGGAAAGATTGACGGAGTGACGTCGCCGGCCGTGGGCAAGGGTAACGCCAATTATGCCGAATGTGTCGAGGTAGCGCTGTACCTCGCGCGCAATGCGTGGTATCGGCTCGCCAATCAATACCACAGCAATGCGTATTACGGCGGTTTCGTGACGGCGTACGGCAAGCCGTTCATGGACAATCTGACGAAAAACAATACGATTTCGGGTATCAGTGGGCTGGCGGATTACGTGTTTATCAACGTTCCCGCAGGATCGATTGTGGTGGATGAAATCGGTATTGATACGACCGAAGGCACCGGCTACGACTTCACGTTCTTGCAGGATGCGGATGGGCTGAAGCTGACGGCGGGCGACAAGGAATACGCGGCGACCAAGGCAAAAACGCCGGACAGCGGCGTGACCGCCCAGTATACTTTCGGCACTGCAGATAAGGACGGAAAATATCCGTATGTGCTGCGTTATTATGACGGCGAAAAGCAGAAGTACCAGGGCAAAGGCGAGTGCTTCGTCTGGGAAATCAACGTGAACGTTCCTAGAAACAGAAAGCTTGAGCTGACTTACAAGCTGGAGCTGACCACGCCGCCGACCACGCCGGGCGATTACGAACTGCCCACCAACGAGAGCGCGACGCTGTACCCCGATCCCGGCGATCCGACGAAGAACATTCCGTTCCCCAAGCCCAAGGTCGAACTGAATGTGCCGACGCCGACGCCGACCGCAACGCCAACGCCGACTGCGACGCCGTCCCCGACGCCGACTGCGACGCCGTCCCCGACGCCGACCGCAACGCCGACAGCGACGCCGACCGCGACCCCGACCCCGACGCCGAAGCCCGGCACGCTGGTCATCACGCCGGTGGATATGACGCGCTGTACATCGGCGGCCACAGCGACTTCTGGGCGGGCAACGCGCTCAACGACATCGAGAACGGCAGCGGCCTGCCCACGCCGATCTTCCGCGTCAGCGCGACGGACAATCAGGGCAACCCGATCGCCGTCAGCGCGCAGACGATCACCATCAAGGGACGCGGCCCGATGGTCGGCAACCCGTCGGCGATCATCGACAAGGAATGGGTGCTCGAGCCGTATCCGGGCAACGGCAGGCAGGCCAAAGACCCGCAGACCGGCGAGCTGCTCTTCCGTATTCTCGCCAAGAGCGGGAACACCAATGACGTCGCCTACACCACCATCGAGGCCGACGAGAACGGCGCGCCCGTGCAGAACGCGGACGGCACATACAACGTGGTGTCCGTGGACAACATCAACAAAAACAAATATGCCCGTCTGCTGACGGCGGCCG
Source organism: uncultured Clostridia bacterium (assembly GCA_944362695.1). Classification (GTDB taxonomy): domain Bacteria; phylum Bacillota; class Clostridia; order Christensenellales; family Aristaeellaceae; genus Ventricola. Next base: position 9,789 of record CALVTQ010000025.1, on the reverse strand, counting down.
TGGCGACGCGCGATTATGAAGGCGGCGAGAACGGCAACACCGTCTGGGGCGTCTACTCCGGCGACACGAGCTATGAGCTCGAGATGAACTGGGGCTTCGGCGATCTGTTGATCCGCGAGGTCACCACCGGCAACGAGCAGGGCGCCGTCGCCCAGACCGAGATCGTGGAGACCGGCGATGTGATGAGCGCCAGCGCCGCGGCCAGCGCTACCGGCAACGGCAGGCATGCGGGCGTGGTCGCGCCGGACGGCACGGTCTACACCATCAACGGCAACGTCGATTGGCTGCCGCCGCAGCAGGCCAGCATCCGCTTGTTCTACGACGACATTCTGGCGACGGCGGAGCTGCCCGACGGCGCGAGCGAGCCGGGCGCGTCCCTGCTGATCCGCACGACGATGGAAAACGCGGATTACCTGAACCTGACCGACCCGGAGAACCGCAACTACATCGCCAAATACATCGACCTCGTCGACTACAACAACGGCAACGTCTGGATGAAGGCGAGCAACGAGGTCGTGGTGTATCTGCCGTATCCCGATGGCGTGAGCAAGGACAACGCGGCGGCGCTCGACCTGCAGGTGGAGCACTTCGCGGGCATCCATCGCGGATACAACGGCGGTTACGATTACAGGACGCTCATCGCAAACGCCGTGGCCAACAAGGGCGACCGCAATATCGGCGGCACGAACAAGCAGAGCCTGCTCAACGTCGATATCGAATACACCGACTACGGCATCCGCTTCACGATCGATCAGCAGAAGGAGGGCTTCTCGCCGATCATCATCAGCTGGCTTGAGCCGGTTGAGATCGATGTTCCGCAGACCGGCGACGAGATGAACTTCATGCGCCTTGCGGCCGCGATGGCCCTGTGCGGCGCGGGACTGTACATCGTGCGCAGGAAGCGCGACGACGAATAACGCAATTTCACCCTTGAGTGGGGCGGGTCTATCGCGGATTCGCTCCGCTTTTTGCGCGCGGGCGGGGGAAACGGCCAAGTTTTCGGCCAAAACCAAAAATCGCTTGACACAAAACGCTTTCGGCCATATAATGGTCAATACAGGCTGGGAACGGAAGAGTATTCCGCCAAACGGCAAGAAGAGAGGGCGCGTCGCCGGCTGCAAGCGCGCCTTTGCACGCGGACGGGAGAAGTGCATCCGGGAGCTCCGCAGCTGAAGCGCATTGCGTTAGGCTGCGGCATGGACGCCGTGTTAAGGCGAAAGAGTGAAGCGTTGCTTGGCGCTTAATCAGAGTGGAACCGCGGCCCTGCCGTCTCTGGATATGGAGACGGCGGGGCTTTTGTTTATCCCCGAACGCGGTCAAAGGAAAGGTGTGGGGACAGTGTTTGACAACATTCGCGCGGACATCGATTCCGTGCTCGAGCGCGACCCGGCGGCCAAATCCCGCTTCGAGGTGCTGCTGTGTTATCCGTCGGTCAAGGCGATGATGTACCACAGGTTGGCGCACAAGCTCTACCTCGGCGGGCACACGACGCTGGCGCGCTGGATCTCGCAGCACAGCCGCCACGTGACCGGCATCGAGATTCACCCCGGCGCGAGCATCGGCAAGGGCTTCTTCATCGACCACGGCGACGGCGTGGTCATCGGCGAGACGACCGTCATCGGAGACAACGTGACGCTGTATCAGGGCGTGACCCTCGGCGGCACGGGCAAGGACGTCGGCAAGCGCCACCCGACCATCGGCAACAACGTGACCGTCGGCGCGGGCGCAAAGGTGCTGGGGCCCTTCACCGTCGGCGACAACAGCAAGATCGGCGCGAGCGCGGTGGTATTAAAGGAAGTGCCGCCCAACTGCACCGTCGTGGGCAACCCGGGGCGCATCGTGCGCAGGAAGGGCGAATGCAAGGGCGTTGACCTTGACCACATCCATCTGCCCGACCCGGTCAAGGCGCATATCGTGTGCCTGGAAAAGCGCGTAGACGAACTGGAAAAGGAGCTGCACAAGCGGTGCGGCACGGAGCAAATCAAGGAGGAGAACGCACATGCAGATCTATAACACGCAGAGCCGCAAGAAGGAAGAATTTGTGCCGATCACGCCGGGCAAGGTGACGATCTACGCCTGCGGCCCGACGGTCTACAACTACATCCACATCGGCAACGCGCGCCCGGCCATCGTGTTTGACACGCTGCGCCGCTACTTTGAGCACAAGGGCTACGACGTGACCTTCGTGCAGAACTTCACCGACATCGACGACAAGATGATCCGCCGCAGCCATGAGGAGAACATCACCGTCAAGGAGCTGGGCGAGCGCTTCATCAAGGAATACTATCAGGACGCCGACGCGCTGGGCATCGAGCGCGCCACGGTGAACCCGAAGGCGACCGAGCACATCCCGGAGATCGTCGCGCTGATCAAGAAGCTCGAGGACAAGGGCCTCGCGTATGCCTGCCCGAACGGCGACGTCTACTACAACACGCAGGCGTTCGCGGGCTACGGCAAGCTCTGCGGACAGAACCTCGAGGACCTCGAGGCCGGCGCGCGCATCGACACCGACCCCAACAAGCGCCATCCGATGGACTTCGCGCTCTGGAAGGCGCAGAAGCCCGGTGAGCCGGCGTGGGAGTCTCCGTGGGGCATGGGCCGTCCCGGCTGGCACATCGAGTGCTCCGCGATGAGCATGAAGTACCTCGGCGAGACCATCGACATCCACTGCGGCGGCAAGGATCTCGTCTTCCCGCATCACGAGAACGAGATCGCCCAGAGCGAGGGCGCCACGGGCAAGCCGTTCGTCCATTACTGGATGCACAACGGCTTCATCAACGTGGACAACGAGAAGATGAGCAAGAGCAAGGGCAACTTCTTCACCGTGCGCGACATTTCGAAGGAATTTGACCTCGAGGCTGTGCGCATGTTCATGCTCAGCGCGCACTACCGCAGCCCGATCAACTTCAGCCGCGAGATGATCGAGCAGGCCAAGTCCTCGCTTGAGCGCCTGTACACCGCGCGCGACCACTTCGCGTTCCTGCTGGGCAAGGCGGGCGACGGCGAGCTGCGCGAGCAGGACAAGGAGCTGCTTGAGAAGGTCAAGGCCGCGCAGGAGGGCTTCGACGGCGCGATGGACGATGACCTGAACACAGCCGACGCCATCGGCAACATGTTCGAGCTCGTGCGCGCGGGCAATGCGCTCATCGACGAGAACAGCCCCAAGAGCGTGATCACCGCCGCGCTCGACGCCCTGAACGAGATGGGCAAGGTCTGCGGCATCCTCACGCGCAGGACGGACGACGCCGACGCGCAGGTCAATGCGCTGCTCGAGGCGCGCGCGAAGGCCCGTGCCGAGAAGAACTGGGCCGAGAGCGACAGGCTGCGCGACGAGATCACGGCGCTGGGCTATGTGCTCAAGGACACGAAGCAGGGCCAGCAGATCAGCCGGGCCATCTGACCCCAAAACAACACGAAAAACCGGAAAATTCATAAAAAGAGGAAAGTTTGTCGAAATTCGGCGAGCTTTCCTTTTTTTCGTACGTCAGAACGACACGGATTCAAAGCGACAGGCGCTATAATGACGCCATGATCGCAATGGAGATCGTGCTTTGGGACATGCTGGCCGACGTGCTGATGATCCTGCTGGCCCAGCGGCTGGCGGGCATGCGGCCGAGGCTGCGGTTCGTGCTGGCGGGCGCGCTGTTTGGCGCAATCGCGGCGGCGCTCATGCGGGCGATGCACATGACGAGGGGCGCACAGGCGGCGCTGTGGATGCCGCTGGCGATGGGGATCTCGGCAATCGCGACGGCCGGACAGGCGAGGCGGCGGATCGTGCGCGACGGCGTGCTACTGCTGTGCGCGGCGGGGCTGATGGGCGGCATCGTGCAGGCGTTGGCGGGGGCGACGGGCTCGCTCGGGGCGGCGTACGCGCTGGGGCTTACGGCGTCGGCGGGCATTGCGGTCACGGCGGTGCGCTCGCGGCGCGCGGCGATGCACGTTTTGAGCGTGCAGCTGACGGTCGTCTACCGGGGGAGGCACGTGAGCGTGGAGGCGATGACCGACAGCGGCAATGTGCTGCGCGACTATCTGACGCACAGGCCGGTCATCGTGCTGCCGCAGGCGTGTGCGGGGCGGTTGTTTGCGGCGGGGCAGGCGGGGCTGCGTCCGATCTTCGCGGACACGGCGGGCGGACGGACGATGATGTGGTGCTTTACGCCGGACGAGGTCACGGCGCGCATCGGGGCGAGGCGTGTGCGGCTTGACGCGGCGGCGGCGTTTGCGCCGGGGATGGCGGGGATGGCGCTGCTGCCGCAGGCGCTGATCGAGGCGAGGGAAACAGGCGGGAATGGGGCGATGCCCCGACAAGGCGAGGGGGAATGATGCATGCAGCTGCGGATAGACAAACGGGAGACTTGGACGAGACGGGCCACAAGGCCGGCGCTGACGATCATCAGGCCGGAGGGGACGGTCGCATACATCGGGGGAAGCGACTCCCTCCCGCCGCCGCTCTCACGCGAGGAGGAGCAGGATATGTTCGACCGCCTGGCTGCCGAGCCGGAACTGGCGCGCCAGACGCTCATCGAGCACAACCTGCGGCTGGTGGTCTACATTGCGCGCAAATTCGAGAACACGGGCGTGGGCATCGAGGATCTGATCTCCATCGGCACCATCGGCCTGATCAAGGCGGTCAAGACATTTGACCCGGCGAAGAAGATCAAGCTGGCGACGTACGCGTCGCGGTGCATCGAGAACGAAATTCTGATGTTCCTGCGCAGGACGAGCAGGCAGAAGCTCGAGGTGTCGCTCGACGAGCCGCTGAACACCGACTGGGACGGAAACGAGCTGCTGCTCTCGGACATCCTGGGCACGGAGGGGGACATGGTGTATCGGAGCATCGAGGAGACGGTCGAGCGGCAGATGCTCGCGACGGCGCTTTCCAAGCTGTCGCTGCGGGAAAAGGAGATCATGCGGCTGCGCTTCGGGCTGGGCGGCGGCGCGGAGAAGACGCAGAAGGAGGTCGCCGACATCATGGGCATCAGCCAGAGCTACATCTCCAGGCTGGAAAAGCGGATCTTGCAGCGGCTTCAAAAGGACATGGTGCAGATGGGATAAGGCGATGCGCGGGCGCGGGGCGAAAGTCTCGCGCTTTTTTGTTGCAGCCATAAGCTTTTTGGCCCCCGGTCTTGACAGTTTGGCAATCGCTGCGCTAAAATGAACAGGATACACCATAAGCATTCGATCCGGTGTATCCGCAATAAAGGGACGACGGAGGTGCGCGGCGTGGAAAGCTTGCTTGCGAGTCTGCACGAGCCGATTTCATTTTTATACAATGCGTTTTTCAGGATGGCGGCGGTGCTCATCGCGCTGTGCTGCCACGAGTGGGGCCACGCCTACGCGGCGTACCGCTGCGGCGACAACACGGCCAAATACATGGGCAGGATGACGCTCAACCCGCTCAGGCACCTTGACCCCATCGGCACGCTCTGCATGCTGTTCTTCGGCTTCGGCTGGGCGAAGCCTGTGCCGGTCAATCCGTGGAAATTCAAGGGCGACAAGCGCAGATGCGACCTGCTGGTGTCCATCGCGGGCATCACGGTGAACCTGATTCTGTTCGTTCTGTTTACGTATCTGCTGACGCTGGTCAGCGGGCTGATGTGGAATCAGCCGTCGATCGACCAGGTCGGTCTCAGCGCGCTGGTCAGCTACAAGCAGCCGTACATCGCGATGATCATCAATGGCTACGGCGCGGAATTGGAGCAGTTTATGGCTGTTCCGTCGCTGCTGCCGCTGGCAAGGCTCTTTGGCCTGACGGCGCTCATCAACCTGAACCTCGCGGTGTTTAATCTCTTGCCGCTCCCGCCGCTGGACGGCTATCACGTGGTGAACGACCTCGTGCTGCGCGGCAAGCTGTTCCTGTCGCAGAACGCGTTCCGCATTGCGATGGTGGTGGTGATGGTGCTGGCGTACAAGGGCGTGTTCAGCAGCATCATCGGCGCGGTGATGGGGCCGGCGCAGGCACTCCTGCTCTGGCCGGTCAAGATGATCTGGGGGTAAGCGATGGCATATGTGGTATCGCTCAAGCAGTTCGAGGGGCCGCTCGACCTGCTGCTGCATCTGATCACGAAGGCGAAGGTCGACATCAAGGACATCTTCGTATCGGAGATCACCGAGCAGTTTCTCGCGTCGCTTGACGGCCTTGATGAACTGGATATGGACGCGGCGAGCGAGTTTTTGACGATGGCGGCGACGCTGCTGGAGATCAAATCGCGCGCGCTGCTGCCGCGTCCGCCGGAGCCGGAGGAGGAGGGCGCAGAGACGCCGGAACAGGCGCTCATCCGCCGCCTCGAGGAATACAAACTATATAAGGAAAGCGCGGGTCGGATGAAGGAATTTGAGCGCGCGGCGATGCAGGTGTTCTCCAAGCTCCCGGAGGAATATCCGCTGCCGCCGCAGCCCGTCGAGCTCACGGGCCTGACGCTCACGGGGCTGGTCAAGGCCATCGAGCGCATCATCGAGCGTCAGACGCGCGTGGAGGAGCCGGGCCGCGTGTTCCGCTCGATCACGCGCGACCGCTTCACCATCGAGCAATGCGTGTTCAACCTGACGACACGGCTTCGCAAGGGGCCTGTGCTGTTCACGGACATGCTGTCCCAGCAGGTGACGCGCGATGAGATCGTGACGTATTTCATGGCGATACTTGAGATGCTCAAGCTCGGCAAGCTGCATGTGGAGCAGGAGAAGGCATACGACGACATACTGATACTCCCCGGCAGGAGGTTTGACGAGGATGGAGAAGATGACGGAGAGCAGCAATACACCGGTTTCGGCGGAGGAGACGAGCCTGCCGGTGTCTGAGCAGAAAGGCGAGGAGCCCAAGGCGAAGCTCGAACCGGCGGAGCGCATCGGCATCGTCGAGGCGATTCTGTTCGTGACGGGCAACGCGGTGGAGAAAAAGGAAATCTGCCGGGCGATGGAGATCACCGAGGCCGAGCTGGAGGAGACGCTCGACGCGTTGGAGAGTGGCTACGACTTCGACCGGCGCGGGCTGCGGCTTTTGCGCTTCGGCGCGCATGTGCAGCTGGCGACGCGGCCGGATTACGCGCCGTATGTGGAGAAGCTGCTCCAGCCCGTACAGCGGCAGTCGCTTTCGCAGGCGGTCATGGAGACGCTGGCGGTCATCGCGTACCGTCAGCCCGTGACGAAGGCGGAGATCGAGCAGATCCGCGGCGTGAAGTGCGATTACTCGGTGCAGTCGCTGGTGGCCAAGGGCCTGATCGAGGAGGTCGGGCGCAAGGAGGCGTTGGGCAGGCCGATTCTCTACGGCACGACGGACGCGTTCCTGCGGCATTTCTGCCTGAGCTCGCTGTCCGAGCTGCCGGAGATCGATTTCTCCAAGCTGGCGGAAAAGCTCAACGCCATGAACGCGCAGGAGGGCGGCGAGGCCATGCCAGAGCACACGGAAGCCGAGCTGCCGCCGCCGGTGGAGAGCGAAATGATGGCGGCGGAGGATGACGAGCCGTGAAGGAGATATTGAGCACGCACAACCCGGCGGTCATGGCGATGCGCGAATTGCAGAAGCCGCGCGGGCGCAGGGAGGCCGGGCTGTTTCTGGCCGAGGGCGTCAAGATGGTGCGCGAGGCCGTGGCGCTGGGCATCTGCCGCACGCTGGCGGTGGAAATCGGGCGCGAGGGCGAGTGCATGGAATTGGCCGAAAAGGCCGAGGCGGCGGGCTGCGACGTGATGCGCGTGTCGGGCGCGGTCATGCAGGCGCTCTGTGACGCGAAGACGCCGCAGGGCATCGTCTGTTCCGTGGCAATTCCCGAGCAGCCGGAGGCGCTGGCCGGAAGCCGGTTTGTGGCGCTGGACGGCGTGCAGGACCCCGGCAATGTCGGCACGATCCTGCGCACGGCGGACGCGGCGGGCTTTGACGGCGCGATTCTGGGCGCGGGCTGCGCGGACCTGTACGGCGCAAAGACGCTGCGCTCGACGATGGGTTCGGTTTACAGGGTACCTGTTCGGCACACGGACGACCTCGCGGGCGAGCTTGATGTAATGAAGAAACGCGGGTTCGCCGTGGTCGCAACCGAGCTGGGTGGCGAGGATTTTTACGAAAAATGCCCGCACGAAAACTGCGTGCTGGTCATCGGCAGCGAGGGGCGCGGCGTGTCGAAAAGCGTGCGGGACGCGGCGACGCACCACCTGGCCCTGCCCATGCGCGGCGGCGCGGAATCGCTCAACGCGGCGGTGGCGGCGGGCATCATGATCTACGAAATCGCGCGCGGCATGCGCAGATGATGCGCGGCGCGTTTGATTCCATAAAACGAAGCAATACTTACAAAAAGAGAGGAAGCGGCATTTCACATGTCAGTTACGCTTGGTATGATTCTGGAAGCGCGGGAGCACCTTCGCGGCGTGGCCCAGCGCACGGGTCTGGTACAGTTCAAGGCGCTCAGCGACGAGACGAGCCAGGTCTATCTCAAGACCGAGGATTTGCAGAACACGGGCTCCTTCAAGGTGCGCGGCGCGTACATCAAGATCGCGAGCCTGTCGCCGGAGGAGCGCGCGTGCGGCGTCATCGCCAGCTCTGCGGGCAACCACGCGCAGGGCGTCGCGCTCGCGGCAAAGGCGTTCGGCGTCCCGGCGACGATCGTGATGCCGGCGGGTGCGCCGCTGTCCAAGGTCAAGGCGACGCGCGAGCTGGGCGCGAACGTCGTTCTGCACGGCACGGTGTACGACGACGCCTACGCGGAGGCCTGCCGGATTCAGCAGGAGACGGGCGCGACGTTCATCCACCCGTTCAACGACCCGATGGTCATCGCCGGACAGGGCACGATCGGCCTTGAGATCATGGACGATCTGCCGGACGTGAACACCATCGTCGTGCCTATCGGCGGCGGCGGACTGGCCAGTGGAGTCGCGGCGGCGGTCAAGATGCTGCACCCGAACGTGCGCGTCATCGGCGTGCAGGCCAGCGGCGCGGCGGGCATGAAGGCGTCGCTCGATGCGGGCCACGTGGTCGAGCTGCCGTCCGCCAAGACGTTCGCCGACGGCATCGCGGTCAAGAAGCCGGGCGAACTGACGTTCGAGCTGTGCCAGAAGTACCTCGACGAGGTCGTGACCGTGGACGACGACGAGATCGCGCAGGCGATTCTGTTCCTGATGGAGCGCGGCAAGATGGTCGCTGAGGGCGCGGGCGCTGTGTCCGTGGCGGCGATCATGAATAAGAAATTCGACGTGAGCGGCAAGGTCGCGGCAGTCATCTCCGGCGGCAACATCGATGTGACGATGCTCTCGCGCATCATCGAAAAGGGCCTGCTGCGCGCGGGCCGCGTGCACAAGCTGCGCATTCTGATGAAGGACAGGCCGGGCCAGCTGGAGATCGTCAGCCGCATCATCGGCAGCAACGGCGCGAACGTCATGGCCGTGCACCACGACAGAACGGACGTGGATCTCGATATCCGCGACGCCATTCTGGAAATCACGATGGAGACGCAGGACCGCGAGCACGCCGGACGCATCATGGCGGCGCTGCGCGAGGCGGGCTTCGCCGTGTCCTGATCGGAAAGGATGTGATGCGCCGTGAAGGAAAAGAAGCCGAAGAAGGAGCGCAAGCTGACACAAAAGGAGCTGCGGCGCAAGGCGCGATTTGACGCGGTCTGCGCGCAGATGGAGAGCGATGGCTATGCCAAGACGCTGCTGACGGTCGATGCGGCCAAGGCGAACGCGCTGGCGACGGTCGTGATGCTGCCGTTTGTGATCGCTGCGGTCGCGGCGTACCTGCTGACGGCAAAGGGCGAGGTCTCGATAAACTTAAACAACTTTGCATTCCTGCTGCTGATCGCTGTG
>CALVTQ010000024.1 GCA_944362695.1 uncultured Clostridia bacterium | reverse complement strand
CGTCATTTGGTAGAGTGCTTTTTCAACAGGCTCAAGGAGTTTAGGCGCATTGCTACTCGTTTTGATAAGCTTGCATCTCGATTTCTTGCATTTGTTCAGTTGGGATGTATTCGTATTCTTCTTGCATAATTATCCGTAGTCATACATTTGGAAACACGCCCTAGTATCAATCCCTTTGGGATTGGTGAAATATTGGCCTTCGGCCAATGTGAAATACGCCTTCGGCGTGTGATCTGCGAGCGAGCCTGCGGCACAGGCGGCGGGAAGGTGATGCCCGGCCGCCTGTTCATTACTCCGCGGTTTACGGAGCAGATGGGTGTACTGTTTCAAGAAGTACGGAATAATATCAGTACATCCGCAACAGAAGGCGACTGTTTCAGCAAATGATGAGCAAAGAACGGAAAAAGAGACAAAATCCAGTAACAAAACCTGTAATAAATGGCATAAAAATTTGACAAAAATATTATAAAAAATGTGCAAAGTCACTTGCAGCGTTTTTGAAAATGTGATATAATTCGAAATAGCTGAAACAGAAAAGAATTGAAAGTTCGATAGGAGGCCGTGATGCGATGTTCTCGCCTAAGAAAATGATCGTAGCGTTTATCCTGCTGCTCCTATGGCCGTTCGCTGCGCTGGGAGAATCAATGCAGACGGAAGCCACGCCGGGCGAGGCGATGCAGGCGGGCGGCGATGCGGCCGCATACGCGCAGTACGCGGCGGCACTCGGCGGGATGGCCCCGGTTGAGGCGCCTGTCGTGCTCTTTTCATCGGACGAGGGCGTGGCGCTGGCGGAGGGCGAGAGCGTGACGCTGGACATCGAGGTGAGCGGCGACGTCTTCGGCTATCCCGTGCTGACCTACGCGATGACCGGCAGCAACATCCTGGATAACAGCTGCACGCTGCTGGTGGACGGGGCGATGCCCTACGCCGAGTGCAGCACGCTCAAGCTGGACAGCGTTTGGACGCAGGACGGGACGTTCGAGCTCGACCGCTACGGCAACGAGGTCGTCTCCATGCCCGAAAAGTTCTACGGCGTGACGTCCTGCCGCCTGATGGGCAAGGCGGGCATGTACGCGCGCGGCATGGGGCTTCGCCTGACCGCGGGTGCGCATACGGTGACCATCGAATGTCACGAAGGTCCGTTCGTGCTCTATGGCCTGACGCTCGAGGGCGAGATTCCCGTGCGCGAGGCGGCGCAGGGCGAATTGCAGGGCAGCCGGATCATCGAGATACAGGCCGAGCGCGTGCCCATGCGCAACAACCCCAACATCCGCCCGCTCGCCGATTACGACATGCGCCTGTCGCCCTACCGGAGCGACAAAAAGGTCATCAACCACATCGAGGACGTCTCCTACAAATATCCCGGCGACCGGCTGACCTACACATTCACCGTCGGGGAGGCGGGCTGCTACGCGCTGGCCCTGCGGCTTCGCCAAAGCGAGCTGGCGAACTTCCCGGTCTACCGCACGGTGCTCATCGACGGCGTGATTCCCGGCCCGGCCTTCGCCGACGCGGCGTTTGATTACAGCCTGAGCTTCGGCAACCAGACCGTGACCGATGAAAACGGCGCGCCCGCGCTGATCGAGCTGACCGAGGGCGAGCACACGCTGACGCTGATCACGAGCGTCGACCCGCTGCGCGATTCGCTGGCGCGGATGCAGAACGTGTCCGACGAGATCGCCGCACTCGCGCTGGAGATCACCAAAATCACGGGCGGCAACACCGATTTCTTCCGCGATTTCGCGCTCGAGGATTTCGATTTTCACATCGCCGAGGACCTTGCGCGCTGGCAGGAGGAGCTGACCGCGATTCACGCCTGCCTCGCCGCGCTCACGGATGAACAGGAGAGAATCGGTGCGCTCTCGACCCTCGAGATGGCGATTGCGGCGCTCGAAACGCTTTCCGAGGAGCCCAACGATCTGCCCAAGAAGATGACGCTCTTTTCGCAGGGCTCGGCTTCGGCGCGCGGCTTCCTCGTCTCCGCCGTGGAGACGCTCTCCACCAGCCCGATGGGACTTGACGCGATCTACCTCTACACCGACGAAGCGCTGCTGCCCGGCACACCGGGTCTGCTTGCGCGCGCGGGCGACGGTGTCGGACGGTTCATCGCCTCGTTCACGGACGAGAGCTACGTCGCCGACGCGGGGGACGAGAGCAAATTGCAGGTGTGGGTCAACCGCCCGCGCCAGTATCTGGAGATTCTGCAGCGCATGGCCGACACGAATTTCACGCCGGCCACGGGCATCGAGGTCGAGTTCTCCATCATGCCCGACGAGAGCAAGCTCATCCTCGCCAACGCGAGCGGCACAGCGCCGGACGTGGCGCTCGGTGTGTCAACCACGCGCGTATACGACCTGGCCGTGCGCGGCGCGCTCAAAAATCTGCGCGGCTATCCGGGCTTTGGAGAGGTGGGTGGCTGGTTCCCGGCGGGCCTGCTGATGCCGGGCGTATGCGACGACGGACTCTATGCGCTGCCGGAGACGTTCAATTTCTACGTGCTGTTCTACCGCACGGACATCCTCGAGTCGATCGGGCTTGAAGCGCCGGATTCCTACGAGGAAGTCCTGCAGATGCTGCCCACGCTGCACCGCTTCGGGCTGAACTTCAACAACTACGTGGCCAACGCCATCGGCTACAAGGCCTTCTCGATCACAACGCCCTACCTGTATCAAAACGGCGCGGTGCTCTACGAGAGCGGCGACCTGCATGTGCAGCTGGACACGGAGGAGGCCATCGAGGGGCTCAAGGTACTCACGGATTCCTTCATCATTTACGACATGGATTTCGAGATCAACAGCTTCTATCAGAGCTTCCGCGACGGCACGCTGCCCATCGGCACGGCGAATTACGGCATGTACAACCTGCTGATGAACGCCGCGCCGGAGCTGACCGACAAATGGGAGATTGCGCCATATCCCGGCCTGACCGACGAAAACGGCGTCGTGCAGCGCTGGACGAGCGGCGCGGAGCAGAGCTGCTTCATCTTTGACAACACGAATCTGCCGGACGAGTCGTGGGCGTTCCTGCGCTGGTGGATGAGCGAGGACACGCAGACGGAGTTCGCCTACACGCTGCAATCGACGCTGGGCAACGAATACCTCTGGAACAGCGCGAATGTGGACGCGTTCATGAACTCGCCGTGGCCCACGCGCCACAAGAAGGTCATCGCCGAGCAGATGAACTGGATCTACGAGACGCCGAGGAACCCCGGCTCGTACATGGCCGAGCGCGAATTGTCCAATGCGGTGAACGCGGTGGTGCTCGAGGGCGAGACGCTGCGCTCGGCGCTTGACGAGGCCATCAAGCGCATCGACCGCGAGCTCGAGCGCAAGCTGGAGGAATTCGGCCGCGTGCAGGAGGGCGAAATGACGCAGCCCTTCATCGTGCCGGACATGGAAACAGTAAAGGAGTGGCTGCAATGACAAAGGCTGTCAAAATGCGCGGGCCGAAGGATCAGAAGATCGCGTGGCTGTTCCTGCTCCCATATATCGTGCTGTTCACGTTGTTCATCATCATCCCCGTCGTGATCGCCATCGCGCTGAGCTTCACCAACTTCAACACGATTCAGTTCCCGGACTTCGTCGGGTTCATGAATTACATCAACCTGCTCACGCGCGACGCCATCTTCATGCAGTACGTGCTGCCCAACACGATCCTCTTTGCGCTGATCGTCGGGCCGGGCGGCTATCTGCTGAGCTTCTTCCTCGCGTGGTGCTTAAGCCAGATTTCAAGAGGGCCGCGCACGGTGCTGGCGCTGCTGCTCTACAGCCCGTCGATGACGTCGGGCGTGGCGATGAACGTCGTCTGGCGCATCATCTTCTCGGGCGACGAGCGCGGCTATCTCAATGCGCTGCTGCTGCATCTGGGGTGGATCAACGAGCCGATCCAGTTTTTGCAGAGCACGACGTATCTCATGCCGGTCATGATCCTCGTGGCGCTGTGGTCGTCGATGGGCGTGGGCTTCCTGGCGATGCTCGCGGGCATGATGAACATCGACGAAACCGTCTACGAGGCGGCGGAGATCGACGGCCTGCGCAACCGCTTCCAGGAGGTATTCTATATCACCATCCCGATGATGAAGCCGCAGATGCTCTTTGGCCTTGTCATGGCGGTGGTCAACACATTCCAGGTCGGCCACATCGGCGTCAGTCTGTCGGGCGCGAACCCGACGCCGCAATACGCGGGCCAGCTGATCGTCAACCTGATCGAGGACTACGGCTTCATCCGCTACGAGATGGGCTACGCGTCGGCGGCCTCGGTGGTGCTGCTGATCATGATCTACGTCATCACCCGCTGGAGCGGCAGGATGTTCAGGGAAGATTGAGGGGAAGGGGGCGCATAAGCGATGTGGACAAAACGACTTTTGATGCTCCTGCTGTGCTGGATGCTCCTTCCTCTGGGCGCGGCGGCGGACGAGGCGCCCTACTACACGCTCACGGAGATCTACTCCGGCGAGCGCGCACATTCGCCCGCGGGCTACCTGCCCGACGGCACATACACCGAATTTAACGACGACACGCTCAAGCGTCCGTCCGATCTGTTCGTGGACGACGAAGACCGGATGTTCATATCGGACGAGGGCAACAAGCGCGTCATCCTCTGCGGCACGGACGGCGAATTTGTGCGCACATACGGCGAGGACACGTTCAAGCAGCCGAGCGGCATATACGCCAAAAACGGCAGGCTCTACGCGTGCGACGCCAAGCTCAAGCAGGTGCTCGTCTTCGACATCGAGACGGGCGGACAGGTCTTCACGCTCGAGCACCCCGGCACGCCGCTCTACGGCGTCAACGCCAAATTCGAGCCGCTGGAAATCGCGGTGGACGATGCGGGCGGCATGTACGTCATCTCCAAGGGCAACACAAACGGCATCGCGCAATTCTCCGCCGACGGCACATTCCTGGGCTACTTCGGCGCGAACGACACGCAGCTCGACCTGATCGAAAAGCTCAAGCGGCTGACCTACACCGACGAGCAGCTCGCGATGCTCAAGCGCGTCATTCCGGCGACGCCGACAGCGCTTGACATGGATGCGCGCGGTCTGATCTACACGGTCACGACCGGCGCGCAGGGCGTCAAGCGCCTGAACATGGCGGGCCTGAACATCATGGGCGAGACGAATTGGAGCTTTGACAACATCGTCGACGTGGCCGTGGGCGCTTATGAAAATATCTTCATCGTCAACGAGACCGGCTACATCATGGAATACACGCGCGACGGGCGATGCCTGTTCCACTTCGGCGGGCAGGATCAGGACCGCACGCGCACCGGCCTGTTCGTGAGCACCGTCGCCATCGACGTGGACAGCGCGGGCAACCTCTACGTGCTCGACCGCGACAAGGCGCTCGTGCAGCGCTTCGCGGTCACGGACTACGCAAACCTCGTGCATCGCGGCCTTTCGCTGTATCAGGAGGGCCGATACGCCGAGAGCCGCGAGCCGTGGGAGCAGGTGCTGCAATTGAACTCGATGTTCGACTACGCGCACATGGGCTTAGGCCGCGCGTATTACAAATTGGAGCGATACGACGAGGCGCTGGCGGCGTCGCGGCGGGGCGGGGACAAGGCGGGCTACTCCGACAGCTTCTGGGAGGTCCGCAACCTGTTTTTGCAGGACGGGATCATGTGGATCATCGGCGGCCTGTTCGCTCTGTGGCTCTTTGGCAAGGTCTGGCGGCAGCTCAAAATGCGGTGCAAACCCGTGCAGCGCTTCGTGAGCGGGATAAGCAGAATCGGAAACGTCAAGCTCATCCGCGAGCTGCGCTTCACGCCGTATTTCCTGCGCAACCCGTCGGACGCGTATTACGGCGTGCGGCGCGAGGGGAAGGTGAGCGTGCTGTCCTCGACGCTGCTCTACGCGGCGGCGATTGTGATCTACATCGTCAACAAATACGCGTGCGGCTTCCTGTTCAAGACCGTGCAGGACGGGCGGTTTGAGGTCGGCATGGACTTGACCGTGCTCATCGGCGGCATCGCGCTTTTCCTGATCGCCTGCAACCTGATCTGCTCGATCCGCGACGGCGAGGGGACGTTCAAGCAGATGTATTGCGGCTTTGCCTGCGCGCTCGGCCCGTACATCCTGCTCAAGCCGGTGGCCTTCGCGCTGTCCTTCGTGCTGACCTACAACGAGGCGTTCATCATCACCATGCTCGATCTGGCGGCGCTGGCGCTGTGCCTGATGCTGGTTGTCATGATGGTCAAATCGCTTCAGAATTACACGTTCCGCGAGACGTTCGCGGCGCTGCTGCTGACGCTGTTCACGATGCTGATGATCGTCATCGCGCTGGTCATCGCGGCGGCGCTGGTGGCGCAGCTCTGGGAGTTCATCACCGCAATCTGGAAGGAGGCGCGATTCTACAATGAAGTGTAAATTGCTGATTCTCCTTGCGATGCTGATGATGTGCGCGGCGACGGCGCTGGCGGACGTGCACACGGTGGAAAGCGACCGCCTGACGCTCGCCATCGACCCGGCGGACCTGTCGCTGACCGTCACGGACAAGGCGACGGGCAAGACGATCTCAAGCGGCGCCGACGCGCAGGGGACGGGCGCGAACAAGACGTGGACGGCGTTCCTGGGCTCGACGCTCGTGCTGGACATCTCTGACGGGACGGCGGTCACCACCAAGCAGCACGCCATCGCGGGCAGCGAGGTGCAGATCGACTTCACGCCGCTTGAAAACGGCGCGGACGCCACCGTCGATTTCACGGCCATCGGCCAGAGAATCGCCCTGCGCATCCGGCTGGAGGGCGACAGCATAGCCATCACCGTCCCGGCGGACGGCATCGAGGAATACGCCGTGTCAAAGGGCGTGAACAAGGACGGCGTCGAGGAATTCACCGACGCGCAGCTGTGCGGCGTGTATCTGCTGCCGTGCTTCGGCGCGACGCGCCTTGACGAGAAGGCGGGCTACATGCTCGTGCCGGAGGCGGCGGGCGCGCTCATCGACTTTTCCAACGGCGAGGGCTCGGGCTCCACGCCGTTCTCCAAGCGGATTTACGGCGAGAACATCGGCGTGGACAAGACGGTGCTGACCATGCTCAACCGCCCCGCCGAGCGCATCACGATGCCGGTCTACGGCATGGCCTACACGGACGATCAGCTGGGGTATCTGGCGGTCGTCGAGGACGGCGAGGAGGCAGCGGAGATCATGGCCTATCCCGCCGGGGTCATCACGCAATACAACTGGGCGGCGGCGCATTTCACGCTGCGCGAGCAATACATCGCGCAGACGACGCGCACGCTCGGCCTCAACATCCGCGAAAGACAGCCGTATCTGCGCGATATGACGGTGCGCTTCTACATCCTCTCGGGCGAGGAGGCGAACTACGCCGGGATGGCGCATCGCTACCGCACGGTGCTCGAGGAAAAAGGGGAGCTCGCGCAGGCGGATACAGCATACCGCCCGAGGCTTGACTTCCTGGGCGCGGAGAGCGCGCAGTTTCTGCTGAGCAACCGCGTGGAGAGGATGACGACCGTCGATCAGATGGAGCAGATTCTCGCGGCGATGCGCGAGCAGGGGATCACCGCGCCGCTGGTGCTCTATCGCGGCTGGCAGCCGGGCGGCCAGACATGGGCGCTGGGCAGCGGGAGCGTGGAGCTGGAGCGCAGACTTGGCAGGGACGAGGACATCGCGCGCGTGGCGCAGGGCGTCCGCGAGGCGGGCGGGCGCTTCATGATGGAGCTCGACCCGCTTCAGGCGAACCCCGACCGCATGTACAACATGCGCATCGACATCGTGCGCACGATCGGCCAGACCGTCGCCGAGCAGCCCACCGGCAAGGACCTGTATCCCAAGCTGTATTACCTGACGCCCGCGCGCTCCGCCGAGATCGTGGACGCGGCCATTGAAAAATGGGGCGGCGTCGCCGACGGGCTGGCCATCAGCGAAATGCCGAATACGCTCTACTCGTATTACTCGCGCGGCAGCAACCACTCGCGCGGGGAGACGATGGCGGACTACCGCGGCATATTCGAATCGGCGGACGTGCCGCTGGCGCTGCAAAACCCGCTGGCGGGCTATCTGGCGCAGACGGACGTGTATCTCGATATGCCGATGGACACGACGAGCTATTCGTTCCTGTCCGCGGAGGTGCCGTTCCTGCCGATGGTGCTCAGCGGGCGGATTCCCTACTACTCCGACTGGCTGAACTTCGAGAGCAACACGCAGAAGGCGCTGCTCAAGCTCGTGGAATACGGCGCGTATCCCTCGTGGCTGCTGACGGGCGAGGACGTGCAGGCGCTGATCCACACAAACGCGTCGGACGTGTTCACCGCGCAGTGGGAGGTGCTGCTGCCCACGATCGCAAAGACGGACGAAAAGCTGCGCGCGCTGCATGAGGCCATCGGCGGGAGCGCCATGGTCGCCCACGAGCGGCTGGCGCAGGACGTGGCCAGGGCGACATACGCAAACGGCACGGTTGTCTACGTCAACTACCGCAAGACGGATTACGCGGCCTCCGGCGTGACCATCCCCGCGCTTGACTACATCGTGGAAGGAGGCGGCGGGCAATGAAGAAACCTCGCATTGGGCTTGTGAACCGGCGCGAAATGAAGGGCTACCTGTTCCTGCTTCCGTGGCTGGTGGGCTTCGTGTGCTTCTTCGCGGTGCCGCTGGTGCAGTCCGTGTGGTACAGCATGCACGACGTGAAGGTGACGGCAAACGGCCTCAAGCTCAGCTGGGCCGGGTGGGAGAACTACCGCTACATCTTCCAGTCGGACACGGTGTTTATCGAGCAGCTCTCCGGGTTCTTCGCCGACGCAATCCTGCGCCTGGCGGTCATCCTGGTCTTCTCACTGGTCATCGCGATGATGCTCAACCAGCCGATTCGCGGCAAGGGCGTCTTCCGCACGCTGTTCTTCCTGCCGATCATCGTGGTCTCCGGCCCGGTGCTCGAGCGGCTGGTCAGCGAGGGCGCGACGACCGTGCCGCTGATTGAGACATACGGCGTCAATGGCATCATCGAGGCCGTGCTCCCGCCGATGATGGCGCGCCCGCTCAGCGGCCTGTTCAGCCAGCTGATTCTGGTGCTGTGGTATTGCGGCGTGCCGATCCTCATCTACATGACCGGATTGCAGAAGATCGACGGCACGATCTACGAGGCATCGATGATCGACGGCGCGAATGGGTGGATCTCCTTCTGGAAGATTACGCTGCCCGCGCTGAGGCCGATGATCCTCATCAACGGCGTATACACGCTCGTCTTCCTGGCGACGACGGGCCTCAATGAGGTCATGGCGACCATCAACGACCGCATGTTCCGCACGGGCGAGCAGGGCGGCGGATACGGCATCGCAAGCGCGATGGCCTGGGTCTATGCGATCTGCCTGGGGATTGCGCTGCTGGCGCTGATGCTCTTGACGAAGGAGCGCAAGGCGCGGCAGGTCGCCATCCAAAAGAGCCGCGAGCAGGTCGAGCTCGAGCGATTGCACGCCCAGCGCGCACGCGGCATGAAACGCAGGGGAGGGAAGCGCCATGGCAGGTAAGATCAGCGCCCGCAGGATGAAGCGGGTGATGCTCGGCGGCTATCGCCGGATGGGGCTTCTGCCCAAGCTGCTTTTATACGTCATGCTCATCGCGCTGTGCTTCGTGTTCGTCTATCCCTTCCTGCACATGGGCGTCACGTCGCTCAAGTCGATGACCGACCTGCTCGACCCGTCGGTCAACTGGCTGCCGCACGAGCTGTCGATCGACAATTACGCCAAGGCCATCGAGGTCATGGGCTTTAGCGAGCACCTGATGGACACGCTGCTGGTCACGGTCGTGCCGGCGCTGTGCCAGACGCTCTCGTGCGCGCTGGCGGGCTATGCGTTCGCGCGCTTCCGCTTCAAGGGCCGCAACATTCTGATGGTGTGCGTGCTGCTGACGTTCATCGTGCCGTTCCCGGTGCTGATGGTGCCGACGTACACGATGTATTCCGACTACGGCATCCTGCGCACGATCTGGACGATGATCCTCCCGGCATCGACCGGACAGGGCCTGCGTGCGGCGATCTTCGTTTTGATCTACCGCGCGACGTACGAGCAGATTCCGCTCTCGCTGGACGAGGCGGCGCGCGTGGACGGCGCGAGCGAATGGCGCGTGTTCAGGACGATCGGCGTGCCGCTGGGCGTCCCGGCGATGATCACGAGCTTCCTGTTCTCGTTCGTGTGGTACTGGAACGAGACGTATTCCACATCGCTGTTCATGGGCAACGCCGCGCTGGGCAGCACGAAGTCGATCTCCACGCTGGTGATGGAGCTGGCGCGGTTTGAGGACAGCTACAAGGCGTATCTGGAGAAGGTGAGCGGCTGGGCGTCGAAGATGGGCGGCGCCACGTCGGTGCAGAACGAGGCGATCACGATGGCGGGCACGCTGCTGGCCATCGCGCCGCTGCTGATCGTGTATTTCTGCCTGCAGCGATACTTCACCGAGGCCATCGACCGAAGCGGCATCACGGGCGAGTGATGCATCCGTTATCCATGCAGACCGGCGGTGCGTCGCGTGGCCTGCGCAGCGATAAATACAATCGAAAGGAGATATGAACATGAAAAAACTGCTTTCCATGGCTATGGCGATGCTCATGCTGCTGGCTCTGGTGCCCGCGCTTGCGGAAGAGTCCGGCCTGCCGCCCATGACCACCGAGAACATCACGCTGACGGTCGCCCACTGGGGGCAGGCCGAGGCGGGCGAGCCGGAGGTCATCGAGGCGCTGATCACGCAGTTCGAGGAGGCCTACCCCAACATCAACGTGGAGTTCGTCTCCATCGACCAGGCGACCTGGGATCAGGGCCTGACCAACCTGGCCTCCGAGGGCAAGCTGCCCGACGTGTTCTGGGTGTTCAACGTGCCCAACGCTGTGGCGAACGAGTGGGCGCTTGACATCACGTACTACATGGAGAACGATCCGGACGCCAAGGAGCTGTATCCGGCGATGGTGTCGGCCTCCAAGATCGGCGGCAAGAACTACTCCTATCCGGCGGTCATGTTCCCGCACATGATGTTCATGAACGTCACGCTCTTTGAACAGTACAACGTGGAGCTGCCGCCCGTTGATTGGACGTGGGACGACTATTTCGAGCTGGCCGACGAGCTGAGCCACCCGGAGGAATACAACTTCGGCGTGTCCAATCCGCTGTATACCGACCTGTTCCCGGCGGCCTACAACGGCAACCAGGGCAAGTTCGGCTGGGACGGCGAGAAGTACAACTTCGACGAGGTCTGGATTGAGGCGGTCGAAAAGCGCGCCGAGGTCATCAACAACAAGATCTGCGAGTGGATGACCGAGGAGGAGAAGGAGACCGTGCTGGGCGACCCGGCTGCGTGGCCTCCGGGCAAGGGCCGCTCCGCGATGCACATCGACTGGCCCTGGACGCAGGCGATGTTCAAGACCACCGTGCCGCAGGAGACCGGATGCGAGTTCGTGTTCTATCCGCTGCCGCTGGGCGACGGCATGGGCGAGCTGGCGCTGGTTGACAATGGCGTGATCTCCGCCTCCACCGCTTATCCGCGCGAGGCGTGGGAGCTGGCCAAGTGGATGTCCTGGGGGCCGATGGCGGCGCTCAAGCGTCAGGAGACCTACCGCTCTCTGGGCTACCCCGTCTCCCGCATGCCGGTCGTCTCCACGCCGGAGGTCTGGCAGGATCTGGTTGAGAACGCCGAAGAGGACACCAAGCCGTTCTTCGAGGGCGTCATGAACCGCGGCGTCAACTTCGTGCCGTCCAACTGGCCGATCGCGCCGGGCTGGGGCACGCTGGAGACCTACTACAACACCAACGACATCGACGGAAAGATCCTGCGCGGCGAGATCTCCGCTGCCGACGTGGCGGGCGAGCTTCAGGCCGTGGCCGATCAGGCTGTGACGGATCATCTGGCGACGCTGCTGGGCGAATAAATCAGGCAACGCAATTTTCCAGGGGGAGGGCAGGCTACGCACGGCCTGCCGCCTCCCCCGCTTCCCCAAATGACACGCTGAAAGGTGGGCGTTCCCATGCGCAAAAATCGCTTCAACCCGTCCCGGTTCCATATGAACCAGATCCCGATGTATTTGGTGCTGGTTCCGCTCGCGGTGTTCATGGCTGTGCCCATCGTGTTCATCATCAACCACGCGTTCAAGCCCATCGAGGAGCTGTTTGCCTTCCCGCCGCGCTTTCTGGTGGAGCATCCGGTGCTGGACAACTTCACGCGGCTGGCCCGGCAGGCGAGCGCGGGCGGCATCTCGATCAGCCGCTACATCTTCAACAGCCTGATCGCCACGGTGTCGGTCGTGCTGCTGAGCATGGTGATTTCCTCGATGGCGGCCTTCGCGCTGAGCAAGCTGCGGCTGCGGGCGAAGGGCGTGCTCATGGAGATCAACAACCTCGCGATGATGTTTGTGCCCATCGCGGTCATCATACCGCGCTATCTGCTGGTGGATGGCCTTGGCATGATCAACACGTATTTTGCGCACATCCTGCCGCTGGTGGCGATGCCCGTGGGCATGTTCCTGGTCAAGCAGTTCACCGACCAGGTGCCCGATTCGCTGATTGAGGCGGCTGTTGTGGACGGCGCGAGCTACTTCACCGTCTATCGCAGGATCATCCTGCCGATGATCAAGCCCGCGCTGGCGACGGTTGCGATATTGGCGTTCCAGTCGGTCTGGAACAACACGGAAACCTCGACGATGTACACCAACAAGGAAAGCATGCGGACGCTGACCTTCTACATGAATACGCTCGCCAGCACCACGAACACCGTGGCCGGACAGGGCATGGCGGCGGCGTCCTCGCTCATCATGTTTTTACCGAACCTGATCCTGTTCATCCTCTGTCAGAGCAGGGTGATGAACACGATGGCCCACTCCGGCATCAAATGACGCCGGCGCATCAAATTCGAAAATCCGGCACTTGCGGCAAAAAACTTTACAGCGCGGCGCGCTGCGGAGGAACACAGAATGAGCAAATGGATCTTGCTTGCATGGATTGCCTGTCTGCTTCTGCCGCTTATGTCTTCGGCGGAAAGCTATACAAACCCCATGACGATCGAGGGGCAATGCCCGCCCATCGAGCCGGGCGCGGACGATTACGGCACCGGCGACCCGTTCGTCATGCGCTTTAACGGCGTGTATTATCTGTACCCGTCGACATGCGAGGACCGCGTGCGCGTGTTCACATCGCGCGACCTCGTGAACTGGACGTTCGCGGGCTACTGCACGCAGGGCAAGGACGTCTACTTCGCCTACGCGCCGGAGGTCGTCTACTGGCGCGGGAGCTTCTACATGATCACATCGCCGCTGGGCGCGGGTCACTACATCCTCAAGAGCGACTCGCCGCTCGGCCCGTTCATCCCCGTGACGGAGAACTTCGGCCACTCGATCGACGGCTCGTTTTTCAAGATGGACGACGGCACGCTTCGCATGCTGTTCCCGGACAACTGGTTCATCAAATCCGCGCCGCTCGACGAGGAGACCATGCTGCCTAAGGCGCTCGCCAGCGACACGGGCGCGACGCTGCATCACTGGACGGAGGGGCCGGGCATGTTCCGCCGGGGCGACTGGTATTACCTGACCTTCACCGGCAACCACGTATGCTCGACCGGCTATCAGGTCAGCTACGCCTCGCGCGAGGTCAGCCCCGTCGGGCGATTCACGCAGAGGGAGGACGCGACGCTGCTCATCAACAGCGTGCACGGCGATGACTTCCACGGCCTCGGCCATTCCTCGAATGTCGTCGGCCCCGACCTTGACAGCATGTACATCGCCTATCACAACCTGGTCAGCCTGACCGGCCCGGCGCGGCTGTACAACCTGGACAGGCTGTTCACCAACAACGGCGTGCTCTACACCACCGGGCCGAGCCAGTCGCCCATGCCCGTGCCAAGCATG
Organism: uncultured Clostridia bacterium; assembly: GCA_944362695.1. Taxonomy (GTDB): domain Bacteria; phylum Bacillota; class Clostridia; order Christensenellales; family Aristaeellaceae; genus Ventricola. Next base: position 27,702 of record CALVTQ010000024.1, on the reverse strand, counting down.
CCGGATGTCTGGGGCGAAGCGGACGGCGAGCTGCACGGCTTCACGCAGACGGCGGACGGCTGGTTCGCCGATCTGCCCGAGACCGGCGTGTTCACGCAGGAATGGAACTTTGCGCTCAACGGCGGCGCGGCGCAGCTGCTCATCGGCCAGGAGGGCGGCGAGGACGTCGTCGCGCGGGTCGATCAGACGTCGATCACGCTGATGGCGGGCGGCGAGGCCGTGCACAGCGCGGAACTGCCGGAAATCGGCCCGGCGGACTGCCTGCACACGCTGCGCGCCGAGGTGACGCCGGATATCGCGTATTTTTACATCGACGACATGCGCGTGCTGACCGTGGAAAAGCCCGGCTATACGGCGAAGCGGATCGGCGCGAAAATCGCGGAGCACGTGACCTATGGCTTCATGGGCTGCACGGCGCAGGCGCTCGGCTCGTCGGACAATGTGGCGCTCAAGCTTCTGCCCGGCGGTTTCGCCGCACGCCACGCGCTCAACGCGGCGGAGCTGACGCTCGAGGTCTTCGGCGTGCAGGACGAGCTCGGTGCGATGCTGGGCAGCGCGGATTACGCCGTGCGCATCTCGGAGGGCGGCGCATACTGCTTTGACCTGACCGTGCGCAAGGAGGATGCGGGCAGGGCGGTGCGCCTGACGCTGGACGGTGCGCCGCTGTGGGAGGGCGTCGTGCCGGACTTCACCGGGCGCGGGACGACGTTCACATTCACGACGGCGCCGGTGACGCTCCCGGAGGGCGACCACACGCTGAGCATTGCGGCGCAGGACGTGCTGCTGGGCCGCGTGCAGGCGTTCGCGCATGCGCCCGTGGAGGCGATGGAATTCGACTTCACCGACAGGGAGCAGCGCAGCCGCTTCGTGACATACGGGCCGTTCACGATGAAGCCCACGGAAGGGATGCTGAGGATCAACCGGGGCAAAAAGGGCCTTGCAATGTTTGGTGTGGAAGGCTATACTGATTATGCTTTGGATGTGACCTTTGATATCCCGAGAGACGGAGAGGGCACAAGCGGCATCCTGCTGCGCGCGACGGACGTTTCGCTCTACGACCTGCAGGTGGAGGACAGCTACTTCGGCTACGGCATCATCGTATCCGAGCGCGGCATCACGCTCAAGCGCTCGCGATACGGCCAGGCGGGCGCGACCCGCTTCCGGGCCGTGGACGGATGGCAGGACGCGCAGACGGCCTCCCTGCATGTGGAGGTGCGCGGGAGCGTCATCGACGTGTACCTCCCCGGGGAGCAGGAGCCGGTTTTGACCCTTGACGACGGCAAGCCCATGACGCACGGTATGTGGGGATTCTTCTCGACGGGTAAGGAGCTGACGGTTCGCGCATGCGCCGTCCGGCCGCTTGACTGATCGCTTCCATGCAAAAAATGAAACGGAGTGATCGTCGATGAAAAAACTCGAACTGACCTTAAATGAATCCGAACGCGTGCAGAAGGTTGCGCACGCGCTGTCAAGCGAGCTGCGGCTGCGGATATTGGCGCTGCTGGACGAATGCAGCATGAATGTCATGGAGCTGAGCCAGAGGCTGAACGTGCCGATCTCCACGGTCTCAAACAGCATCGTCGTGCTCGAGGCCGCCGACCTGATCCGCACGGAGCGCCAAAACGGCATGCGCGGCATCTCCAAGCTGTGCAGCCGCAAGCGCGATTCGATTCTGATTATGCTCAGCCACGTGGTGAGCTGCCGGACGCAGACGTTCTTTTACAGCATGCCGGTGGGCGCGTATTCCGACTGCGAGATCATCCCGACCTGCGGCCTGCTCGGCTTGGAAAGGACGATCGGCGAGCACGACAACGTCGTGGCCTTCTATGACCCGGCGCGCTTTGAGGCGCAGCTGCTGTGGTTCCAACAGGGCTATGTCGAATACCGCTTCACCAACGAGGCGATGGCGGATTACGACGTGGAGTGCCTCGAGGTGTCCTTCGAGGCGTGCTCAGAGGCCCCGAACTACCGCAAGGACTGGCCCAGCGACATCACCGTGACCGTCAACGGGCAGGAGCTCGGCGTCTGGTGCTGCCCGGGCGACTTCGGCGGCAGGCAGGGACGGCTCACGCCGGACTGGTGGCTGCCGTCCTCCACGCAATACGGCCTGCTCACGCGCTGGCGCGTGGACGGCACGGGCAGCTATCTCGACGACAAACGGATTTCGGATGTGACGCTTGACGACCTGAAGCTCGGCGAAAAGCCGTACGTGTCCGTGCAGATCGGCATCAAGCCCGACGCCGAGCATCAGGGCGGAATCAATCTCTTCGGCGAACAATTCGGCGACCACAAGCAGGCGATTCTGCTGCGGCTGGATTGCAGGCCCAAGGCGGCCGATGAAATGAGAATATCAGAGGGAGAGGAGCACAAAGCATGAACGTACCGCTGCGCACGGAGCATCCCAGGCCGGATCGGATGCGCAAAAACTGGTGTACCCTGAACGGACAATGGAATTTCGCCTTCGACCCGGACAATGCCGGAAGGAAGGAAAAATGGTATCGCGCGCTGCCCGCGACGCACAGGATCGAGGTGCCGTTCTGCTACCAGAGCAAGCTCTCGGGCATCGACAGCCAGACGCATTGCGACACGGTTTGGTATGCGCGAGAGATTGCCGTGCCGCAGGAGATGACGGCGCGGCGCCTGCTGCACTTCGGCGCGGTCGATTACATCGCCGATGTGTGGCTCGACGGGCAGTACCTTGGCGGCCACGAGGGCGGCTACACGCCGTTTACATTCGACATCACCGACCTCACCGAGCCGGGCGGACGATATACGCTGACCGTTCGCGCCGAGGACAGGCTCGACTTTGACCAGCCGCGCGGCAAGCAGAGCTTTAGGCCCGAGCCGTTTGAGTGCTGGTATACGCCGGTGACGGGCATCTGGCAGAGCGTCTGGCTCGAAGGCGTGGGCGAATATTATCCGGCCGACTTCCGGCTGACGCCGTGCCTGGAGCGCGGAAGCGTCAAGGTGGAGGTCACGCTCAATGAACTGCCGAAAAACGCGCTCGTGCGGCTGACGGCGTCGTTTAACGGCGATGTCGTGGCGAAAAGCGAGGTCGCGGTGCTCTCCGACCGCTATGTGCAGACCGAGCTGTTCCTGCGCCATAACGAGCGCCTCGAGGGCTTCCACATGTGGTGGCCCGGCGACCCGAAGCTCTATGACCTGAGCATCGAGACCGTCGTGGGCGGGGAGGCCTGCGACCGGGTGGAGACGTATTTCGGCATGCGCAAGGTCGAGATCGTCAGCGGCAAGGTGATGCTCAACAACTCCGTCCTCTATCAAAAGCTGATCCTCGATCAGGGCTACTGGCCCGACGGCCTGCTGACCGCGCCGAGCGATGATGCCCTGCGCCGCGATGTGGAGCTGACCCGCGCGATGGGCTACAACGGCGCGCGCAAGCATCAGAAGTTTGAGGACCCGCGCTATCTGTACTGGGCGGACAAGCTCGGCTTGCTGGTGTGGGGCGAGCTGCCCAGCGCCTTTTGGCTGCGCGACAGCCAGAAGCGCAACATGATGCGCGACCTCTCCGAGGCGATTGCGCGCGACTACAATCACCCGAGCCTCATCGCGTGGGTGCCGCTCAACGAGAGCTGGGGCGTGCCGTTCATCGGGCAGCAGAGGGAGGCGCAGAAGCTCGCCGACGCGCTGTATCACATGGTGCACAGCCTCGACGGCACGCGCGTCGTGTCGGGCAACGACGGTTGGGAGCAGGCGGCGACCGACCTTCTGACCGTGCACGACTACACCGCCTGGCCGGAGCAGCTCTCGGGCGAATACGCCAGCGCGGAGACGATCTGCGGCGGCAACCCCGGCTCGGGCCGCATGGTCTCTGCGCAGGGCTATGACCACGTGGGCAAGCCCATGCTGCTCACGGAATTCGGCGGCATCGCCATGGCGAAGGACTCCGGCGACGGCAACTGGGGCTACAACGGCGCGGCGAAGGACGAGGAAGCCTTCCTCAAGCGCTTTGAGGCCATCACGCAGGCGTTCAAGCACATGCCGGGCTTCGTGGGCTACTGCTACACGCAGCTGACGGACGTGTTCCAGGAGGTCAACGGCCTGCTGGATATGAACCGCGTGCCCAAGGCCAGCATCGACGAGATCCGCCGCATCAACAACCAGCGATAACGCCCCCTTCGGCGCGAACAAGACACATGTTTTCAGGCAGGCTTGTTCGCGCTTTCTTTGAACACATCATGTGAATTCGGAGGTGGAACGATGAACGGACAGACCGTGCGCAACCCCTATCCCATGACCGATCTGTGGGAAGGCCGCGAGATCGGCGACCCCTTCCTGATGCGCCACGACGGGTGGTTCTATCTGTACTGCTCCAGCCAGAGCAACGACCCCGGCATCAAATGCTGGAAGAGCGCGGACATGATCCACTTCGAGTATCAGGGCTTCGTCTGCACGGACCCGCGCACGACCTACGCCTACGCGCCGGAGGTCAAATACAACGCGGGCAAATTCTACATGGTCACATCGCCAAGGGGCAACGGCCATTATCTGCTCGTCAGCGACAGCCCGACCGGGCCGTTTGAGATCATCAGCGACAACCTTGGATTGTGCATCGACGGCAGCCTGTTTGTCGACGACGACGGCACAAGCTGGTTCTACCGCGCCAGCCCGCAGGGCATCCGCGTGCACGAAATGCCCGCGCCGGACGTGATCGACGTGCGCAGCAAGGTCATCGGCGCGAGCTGGCTGGGCCACTGGACGGAAGGACCGATGGTCATCAAGCACGGCGGGCGCTACTTCCTGACCGACACGGGCAATCACGTCTGCTGCCGGGGCTATCACGTCGACTACACGGTCTCGCGCGAGGGGCCGGACAGGGGCTTCCGCCGGCTGCGCGACGGCATGCTGCTCCAGGAGACGCGCGACGAATACCACGCGCTCGGCCATTCCTCGACGTGCATCGGCCCGGATATGGACACGCGCTACATCGTCTATCACAAAAACGTGATCGACGAATACAACCGCCCGCGCTATCGCTCGCTTTGCATCGACAGGCTGTTCTTCAACGGCGACCGCATGTACTGCAACGCGACGTGGTGGAACCAGAGCGCGCCGCGCCAGCCCATATGCACGAGCAGGGACGGCGAGGGCTTGACGGATTGCCCGCAGGGACGCGCGCTGGCGGTGGCCGCGCCGGACACGTACACGGCAGAGATCAATTTCACCCTTTGCGCGCAGGAGGGCAGCGTGTTCTTCTCCGGCGTCGTGCTCACCGTGCGCCGCGACAGGACGTGGAGCCTGTCCACCGGCGAGGCGGGCGTGTTCCCGGCGAATGTGGACACGGGCGCGCTGATGACCGTGCGCGTGAGCATGCGCGGCGGACACATGATGCTCTGCATCAACGATATGCTGTTCATGGACGCACAGACGGCGCTCGGCGGCGGGCTCGCCGGCGTGGGCGAGGGCGTCGTGCCTTCGTTTATCGGCCTTTCCGATGCGGCGCAGGACAGCGAAGACGCGGCTGCGGCGAAGGCTGTGCCGGGCGCGTTCGACGCTGTGCACGGCAGTCTGCGCGGCGAAACCGTCGAGGGCGAGACGGGCTGCGAGGCGCTCGTGCTGCATCCCGGCGAGACGGCGGCCTATGCGCTGAGCGTCTGGAAAGCGCGCGCGTATCACGTCGTGGCGACGGTGAAGGCGTCCGGCGCCCCGATGACGCTGATCGTCAACGGAAGCCGCATGACGGCGCAGACGACCGGCGCGGCCACGGACGACGGCATGGAGAAGCGCTATTTCGGCGTCATCACGCTGCCCGCGGGCGAGCAGACGCTCACGATTGAGACGGAGCAGACCGCCGTGATCGACCGGATTTTCATCACGGAGGCCGACGCGCTTGCGCCTGCGGCCATCATCGAGGGCGGCGAGGACGTCTCGGGCGGGAAGCTGCACGTCATCGGCCATAAGCAGCGCAGCAGCATGAACCGCAAGTTCTGCGGCTACACGGCGGCGGAGGGCTTCGGCGAGGGCTGGTTCGGCGGCGAGGACTGGTTCGGCGCACAGTGGCGCGACTGCGCGCTGCACATGGTCATCGACACGATGCCCTGCTCGCCCGAGGCGCGCATCAGCGGCTATATCCGCTCCAGCCGCGAGACGTGGCATCCGCATCAGGTCTGGGCGAGCCGTACCGCGTACGCCGTGACCGTCACGGACGGGCGCATTGTGCTGAGCAAGCAGGCATACGGCGACACCATTCTGGCCGAAGCGCCGCTCGCGCTGACGTGGGGCGGGAAGCTCGAGCTGACGCTGCGCGCGAAGGGCAGCCGGATCACCGTGGAGAGCGGGGAGGAAACGCTGCTTGAATACGTCGATCCGATGCCGCTGACCGCCGGGCGCGTGGGCATCAGCGCGAACACGGACGGCTTCGGCTTCGAATCGGTCTGGGTCACGGAGGCGTGACGGATTGCATAATACGACCGGCGGTGCGGGAAAGAGCTGCATCGCCGGTTGTTTTTTGCGAAGCGCTTTACATGCGGGGTCTCGCGGTGTATGATGAAAAGACGGCACGCACAGAGGGAGGGAAAGCGATGATTGGCTTAAAGCGCGGCACGGTCGCCCTGTACCCGCACGAAACCGCATGGGAGGACGAGGCCCGGCGCACGATGGCGCGGCTTTGTGACATACTCGGCCCGGCGGTTCGCGATATCGCGCACGTGGGCAGCACGTCGATTCGATCCATCAAGGCCAAGCCGATCATCGACATCGCCGTGGCGGTGGACGACTTCGGCGATATGCTCGCGCATGAGGCCGCGCTGCGGGCGGCGGGGTTTTACTACCGGCCCGATTCGCAGAAGGATTTGCCCGAGCAGCTTCTCTTTGCCTGCGGCAGTTACTACGACGGCACGGGCGATTTGCAGACGCACTTCATCCACGCCGTCAAAACGGACAGCCGCGAGTGGCGCGATTACATCAATTTCCGCGACTACATGAACGCCGTGCCGGGGGCGGCGAAGGCGTATGAGGCGCTCAAGGTTGAGCTGGCCGAGCGTGCACCTGTGGACGAGGGACGGGCAAAGTATCTCGCGGGGAAGCATGGCTTCATCGTGCGTGCGCTCGCGGCGGCGATGGCGTGGTCGTACACCGGCAAGACGGTGGATATCGTGATCGACAGACCGCTGGGCAGCGCGCATCCGGCGCATCCCGACATGATCTATCCGGTGAATTACGGGTACATTCCCGGCACGCGTGGCGGCGACGGCGAGGCGCTCGACGTGTATCTGCTGGGTGTGGACGAGCCGGTTGAGCGGTATGCGGCGCGGGTGATCGGCGTGATCTATCGCAAAGACGACGCGGAGGACAAGCTCGCCGCCGCGCCGGAGGGGATGTGCTTCACCCGCGGGGAAATCGCCTGTGCGGTGGATTTTCAGGAGCAGTACTTCGACACATACATCGAAACTTTATGAAATGACACGCGGTATTTCAATGTGAATGCCGCGCGATATTTTTATGCGCATAACGTGAAATATACACTTGAAAACGCGCGCGGAATCGGCGATAATATGGGCAGAAAGCGAACGGACGACGGCGTCCGAGTTTGCCAAAAGAGGTGATATGATGAAGGATTGCTACAAAAACGTGCAAAGACCGGTCGCGCTGGCGGAGAACGTCGTGTGCGGCGGGAACTGGCGCGTGACGGTGCTCACGGACAGGCTGTGCCGCGTGGAATACGCCAAAGACGGCGGATTCGAGGACGGCGCGACGCAGATTGTGTGGTTTCGGAATTTTTCGAAAGTCGATTATGAAGCGGAGCGCGCGGGCGGCGGCGTGTGCGTGAAGACAGCGGCGATGCGCCTTGCATACGACGGCAAAGCGCCCTCGACGGACGGCCTTTGCGTGACGCTCGCGGACGGGCGCGTCTGGCATTTCGGCGAGGACGGCGGCAACCTGATGGGCACGGCGCGCACGCTCGACGCGGTCAACGGCAGCAACGTGCGGCTGGAGACGGGCGTCGTCTCGCGCGGGGGCGTGGCTGTGCTCGACGACAGCGAAAGCCTGACCATCGGCGAGGACGGCTGGCTGCACGAGCGCAAGGCGGGCGCGGTTGACCTGTACATATTCGCATACGGGGACGCTTACCTCGACGCCGTGCGCGATTTCTACCGCCTGACCGGGCCGACGCCCATGCTGCCCCGGTTCGCGCTGGGCAACTGGTGGAGCCGCTACTACCCGTACAGCGAGGAGAGCTACCTCGCGCTGATGGACAGATTCAAGGCGGAGAACATCCCGTTCACCGTGGCCGTCATCGACATGGACTGGCACCTTGTGAACATCGACGCCAAATATGGCAGCGGCTGGACGGGCTTCACATGGAACCGCGCACTGTTCCCCGATCCGGAGCGCTTCCTTTCCGAGCTGCACAGCCGGGGCATGCGCGCCACGCTCAACCTGCACCCGGCGGACGGCATCCGCGCATACGAGGACGCCTATCCGGCCATCGCGCGGCGCATGGGCGTCGATCCCGAGAGCGGCGAGGCCGTGAAATTCGACCCGGCGAACCCGGACTTCCTCGAGGCGTACTATGAGGAAGTGCTGCACCCGATGCAGAAGCAGGGCGTCGATTTCTGGTGGATCGACTGGCAGCAGGGCGAGAAGACGGCGCTGCGCGGGCTCGATCCGCTGTGGGCGCTCAACCACTACGGGTTCCTGGACAGCGCGCGCGGGGGCAAGCGGCCGCTGACGTTCTCGCGCTACGCCGGGCCGGGCAGCCACCGCTATCCCGTGGGCTTTTCCGGCGACACGATTGTGACCTGGGAATCGCTGCGCTTCCAGCCGTATTTCACGGCGGCGGCGTCGAACATCGGCTACGGCTGGTGGAGCCACGACATCGGCGGCCACATGCAGGGCTACAAGGACGACGAGCTGATGGCGCGCTGGACGCAGTACGGCGTGTTCTCGCCGATCATGCGCCTGCACAGCACAAGCAGCGAGTTCTGCGGCAAGGAGCCGTGGCGCTACAAGCGCGAGACGGCGGATGCGATGGGCGAGGCGCTGCGGCTGCGGCACAGGCTCGTGCCATACCTGTACACGATGAACAGGCGCGCGCATGCGGACAGCGTGCCGCTCGTGCTGCCGATGTACTACATGCACGCGGAGGACGGCGAGGCTTACGCGCACCCGAACGAATATTATTTCGGAAGCGAGCTGCTCTGCCTGCCGGTGACCTCGCCGCGCATAAGCGGGCTGAACCTCGCGCGCGAGGCGGTCTGGCTGCCGGAGGGGCTGTGGTACGATGTGTTCGAAGGCCGGGCATATCGCGGCGGGCGGACGATGGACGTGTACCGCGCGCTGGACAAGATGCCGGTGTTTGCGAAGGCGGGCGCGATCGTGCCGCTGACGGACGACATGGACGCGGCGCACAACCCGGCGAGCCTGCGCGTGATGGCGTATCTCGGCGGCGACGGCGCGTTCACGCTCTATGAGGACGACGGCGAGAGCTGCGCGTACATGGACGGGCAGGGCGTGTACACGGATATGACGCTTTGCGGCAGCGTGCTGACCATCGGCGCGGCGCGGGGCGATGTGAATCTGATTCCGCGCAGGCGGCGCTGGGCGGTCGAGTTCGCGGGCTGCGGCGCGTGCAATGTGAAAGCGGCGGCGGGCGGCGAGACGGTTGAGATTGCCGTGACATATGACGAAAGAAAGCGCACGATGACCGTGGACCTCGGCGAGATCGACGTGAACCGCGAGATCGTCGTGACGCTCGGCGGCGATGCGTTCAATCCGGCGCGCGACGTGCTGGGCGAGGTATTCGATCTGCTCAACCAGGCGGAGATCGAGTTCGCGATGAAGGATCGGATTTACAATGTCGTCAGAAGCGAGCGCGACGCGAAGACGGCGGTTGAGAAGCTGGCGGCGATGGCGGTCGAGCGCGAGCTGCTGGGCGCGATTGCCGAGATTCTGACGGCGTATTGATGCAAAAATCCGACAAACGATGACAGCGAGGGGAACCCGGACGCGCGCCGGGTTCCCTTTTTCAATCAAAAATAAAAGAACGCGCAAAATATATGCGGCGTCCCTCGTCTAATCAAAAGAAAGAGGGGCGAGAGCATGGAAACGAAGAAGAAAATCGCGGTTGCGGCGGGGAGGCTGCGCGCGCAATACGTCGCGGGGCCGCTGGCGATGCTGGCGGTGATGCTGGTCGCGGCGAGCTTCACGGGCAAATGGCTCACGAGCGGCAACCCGTATTGCTCGTATACGCTTCAGGCGCTGGCGTGGCTGGAGGGGCGGCTGCACCTGACCGGGGATTACTCGTGGCTGGAGCTGGCGGTCTATGAGGGGAAGACGTACGTCAGCTTCCCGCCGTTCCCGTCGGTGGTGCTGCTGCCGTTCGCGGCGGTCTTTGGGCGGAACACGCCGGATCACGTGATCTCGTTTGCGTTCACATGCGCGGGAATCGTGCTGGCGATGCGGCTGTACGAGACGCTGACGGGCGAGCGGACGCGCGGCATGTTCTTCGCACTGTATCTGTATCTGGCCAACGGCTATCTGTTCATCGCCATGCAGGGCTGGGTGTGGTATCTGGCGCAGGTGATGAGCTTCACGCTGTCGCTGGCGGCGCTGCTGTGCGCGGCGAAGGGCCGGGGCGGGGCAGCGCTGGCGCTGATGGCGTGCGCGTTTGGGTGCAGGCCGATGGTGATCGTCTATCTGCCGATGATCGCGTGGCTGCTCGTGCGCAAAGATGGGCAAATCAGCGGGCGCACGGCGGTGCAGAGCGTGATCCATATAATAAGGAAGAAATGGCGTTGGGCCGTCGTGCCGCTTTTGATCGGCGGGGCGTATATGGCGCTCAACTTCGCGCGCTTCGGCGACCCGTTCGAGTTCGGGCATACGTATCTGCCGGAGTTTCAGCGGGCGGAGCAGGGGCAGTTCAGCCTGAGCTATGCGGAAAAGAATTTTGCGCAGCTGTTCCGCCTGCCCACGCCGGGGGAGAACGGCGCGCTGCGATACGACAAGTTTGACTGCATGGCGTTCTGGCTGATCGCGCCCATGTGGCTGACGCTGGCGGCGGCGTGGCTGTATGCGCTGGCGCGGCGGCGCAGGGAATGTGGGGCGATGCTCGCGCTCGCGCCGCTGATGCTGGGGGCGCATCTTTTGATCGTGTGCTGCCACAGGACGCTGGGCGGGTATCAGTTCGGGAACCGGTATCTGGCGGACATGCTGCCGTATGCGTTTTGCGCGCTTGCGCTGTTCATGCCGCGCGGGGAGCGGTTTGCAATGGCGAATGTGCCGCTGTTTTTCATGGGGCTGGCGGTCAATCTGGTCGGCACGGTGGGGACGTACAATTATTGGCTGTGAGGGGGAAGGGGCGCGGGTACGTATTGTGCGGGCAAACAAAATATGTTATAATGGCTCGTATAACAGAAGAATCCGCAAAAAAACGAAGGCTGGAGGGGAGGAAAGGACGTGTACCTGATCGCCATCATCGACGACGACGCGAAGGAAGCCGCCGTGCTCGCCGGACAGGTTCGCCGCTCCATGGACAAGCGCAACGAGGCGTACATCCTCAAGGAATACCGCGACGGGCTCGATTTCATACGCAGCGCCGAGGATTACGACATCGTGTTCATGGACATCCGCATGGACAAGCTCGACGGCATCGAGACGGCGCGCGTGCTGCGCAAGGTGAACCGCGACACGCTGCTCATCTTCGTGACGCACATGGCGCAGTTCGCGCTCAAGGGCTACGAGGTGGAGGCGCTTGATTTCATCATCAAGCCGACCGATCAGTTCTCCATCGACTTCATGCTCACCAAGGCGCTGCGGCGCATCGAGAACAGGGCGGGCGTGGCGCTGGCGCTCAAGACGGCGGACGGCGTGGTCAAGGTGCGCTCCAACGAGGTGTACTACGTGGAGATCTTCAACCACGACCTGATCTACCACACGACGCAGGGCGATTTTCGCGTGCGCGGCCAGCTCAGCGACGTGGCCAGGCGGCTGGCGGATCACCACTTCATCCTGTGCAACCGGTCGTATCTGGTGAACCTCCTGCACGTCACGTCGGTCAACAGCGAGTATCTGACGGTGAACGGCGTACAGCTGCCCGTCTCGCGCTCGCACCGCAAGGAGATCGAGCGGCGGTTCATCAACTATCTGGGGGCCAATGTATGAGCCTGCTGACACAGAGCCAATGGTGGATCCGCGAGATCGACCACAGGATATCCACCGGCATCATCTTTTTCGTCATCCTGCTGCTCTGGGGCAAGGGCGAGGCGCGTGAGCGGCTGAACCTGCGCCGGGCGGCCAGCGGGCTCATCCTGTGCGCGACGAATTTCTGCGTGCGCTTTGCGATATCGCAGACGCGCAGCCAGCTCGCCGAGGCGTTCGGCTACAGCATGCTGATCCTGATCATGTGCGCATGCTTCGCGCTTTGCTACTGGCTGTGCTACAAGACATACCGCAACCAATACGTATACGGCGTCATCACGGCGCTGACGGTCTATCGCCTGACGTGGAACACGTTCAAGATGAGCGTGGCGGCGCTGGGCCTTGCGCGCGCGAACCTGCCGTGGTCGGGCTACAGCATCGCCAACTCGATCTACTCCTACTGCATCTACATGGGCGTCATCGCGCTTTGCTATATCAACGACCACAACGACATGGGCGAGCGCGAGTTGGACGCGCCGGGCATGATGGCGATCCCCGCGATCCTCATCGCATGCCACATGGCGCTGGAGTTTCTCTACCGCTATTTCGTGTTTAGCGTGGCGGAGTCGTTCATGTATTACTTCACGGCGATGCTCTACTGCATCATCAGCTACGGCATGCTGATGATGAAGGTGCGCGTCGTGCGGCTTCAGCAGGACAACGAGCTGATGCAGGAGTTCATCCGCAACAAGCAGCAGTACTACGAGATCAGCCGCGAGGGCATCACGTCGCTGCAGACGAAATGCCACGACCTCAAGCATCAGATCATGCTCATCCGCTCGGCGGAGGGCAAGCGCGTGTTCGACCGATATCTGGAGCGGCTGGAGGATTCCATCAACGAATACACGACGGTCATCCAGTGCGGCAACGAGTCCATCGACGTGGTGCTCACGGAGAAGAACATCATCTGCCAGAGCAAGGGGATCAAATTCACCTACATGATCGACGGCAAGCTCTTTGACTTCCTGACGGCGATGGAGATCTACGCGATGTTCGGCAATGTGCTGGACAACGCCATCGAGGGCGTGGAGAAGGTCGCCGACGAGAGCAGGCGCATGATCTCGCTCAAGGGCGTGGGCATGGGCGGGCGCATCCTGCTCGTCGTGGAAAACTACTACGAAAACGAAATCCAGCTGCGCGACGGCCTGCCCGTCACGGACAAGGAGGAGAAGACGCGCCACGGCTTCGGCCTGCGCTCGGTGCGCTCCATCGCCGAGCAGCACGGCGGCATGATCTCCGTGGACGCGCAGGACAACGTTTTCCGCCTGACGGTCATCATGCCGGGGGAAAAAGGGGAGGCGTAATACAGCTTACGCCAAAAAACAGGGGCTTTACGCCGCGAAAAACAGCTCGCTCGCCGCAGAAGGGGTACTGTTCCAGAACGGCCTCGTCTGCGGCTTTTATATGCATACTGGCGACAAAAGCATTTTCAATTTTAGAATACTATGCTAAAATACATGCAGAAAGACCGGGGAATAGACGTCCGGTCAAAATGAAATTCCGAAAGGAGAATCAGCATGAAAAGACTCATCAGCATGCTCATGGCGCTGGCTATGATCGCGACGATGACGACCCCCGCCGCGCTTGCCGAGGGGACGGGCTACATCGCCGCGCCCTACGCCGTGGACGAGGCGCACGCCGGCCCCAAGGAGTACCTCGCGCCCGTGTTCTATGAGAACGAGGGCGGCCCGACCATCGGCGTGACGCTCGTGGGCGTCATCGAGCAGGATGGCAAGTATTTCAAGGACAGCGACAACGACCAGGAGCTCGACGTCTTCGAGGACTGGCGTCTTGACACGGCGACGCGCACCGCCGACCTGATCGGCAAGATGGACTACAAGCAAAAGATCGCGCTGACGCTCGTTCAGCTGATGTGCAGCCCGAACGTCACCACGATGGAAGAAGCGCTTGACGAGAACGGCAACGTCCGCTTCGATCAGCTGATGGTCGTCAGCGACAAGGTGCTGGACGTGGCCAATGACGACGAAACCCGCGTCAACAACAGCACGGCGGAGATCATCGCCTTCGGAAGCCGCATGGGCGTCGTCCGCAAGATCACCGACATCGGCGCCGGTGCGCTGTGGAACAATGCCATGAACATGACCGCCGAATACGCCGCCGTGGTCAAGGGCGAGCCGAACATCCCCTTTATCACCATCTCCAATCCGCAGGATAAGACCGGCGAGCCGGACACGATGGGCCTTGCCGCCGCCGTGATGGGCGACGTCGCCGCAGGCGGGGATTACAGCATCATCGAAAAGTATGCCGATCTCGACCGTCAGGTTTGGGACGCGAAGGGCATCGACAGAATGTACGGCAATCAGATCGACCTGATCACCTGCCCGCGCTGGAGCCGCAACCTGTCCACGTTCAGCGAGGTGCCGGAGGTCACGGCCGGTATTGCGACGGCTCTGGTCAAGGGCTATCAGCAGGGCACCGACGGCGTCGGCAAGAACAGCGTCGCCCTGATTATGAAGCACTTCCCGGGCGACGGCGCGGCGAGGAACGGCCTCGAGTCGCATCACTATTCCGGTCAGTGGCGCGTCTATGACGTCGAGGGTTCGCTTGAAAAGTATCAGCTCGTGGCCTTCCAGGCGGCTGTCGACGCGAATGTGGCGGGCATCATGTCCTGCTACTCCCGTCCGTCTGCGCTCAACGCGAAGCAGACCTATCGCGGCATCGAAATCAACCCGCCGGAGCTTGCCTCCGCGTACAACCCTGTGATCAACGAGACCCTGCTGCGCGAGGCGATGGGCTTTGACGGCTTTATCAACACGGACAGCACGATCCTTACCTCGTTGCCTTACGGCGCAGAAGATAAGAGCCTGGTTGAGCGCGTTGCGATGATGATCAACGCGGGCACGGATATCATCGGCGATTTCGCCAACTCTCCGATCGACTATGAGCTTTGCTATGAAGCCTATACCTCCGGGCTGATTAAAGAAGAAGCGCTCGACCGTGCGGCCGGCAAGAACCTCGAATCCATGATCGCTATGGGACGATTCGAAAACCCGTATGAGGATGTGGAGAAGAGCGTGGCAGCCATCGCCGGGATTCAGGGCGAAATCGACGCGCTGAGCAAGGAGCTCAACCAGAAGTCCGTTGTCCTGCTCAAGAATCACGACAACGTGCTCCCGCTTAAGGAGACCGGCAAGAAGGTCTTCATCGCTTCCTTCAGCAAGAACGGCAATGACGACAACAGGGACATCAGCTGGACGACGGCCTTCACGAATGCCGGCTACACCGTCGTGGACGACGAGGACGAGGCGGACATTCTGCTGCTGGACGTGCTGCCTGTGCTCATGAGAACCGGCACGGTGGTCAACTCGATTGATCTGGTTGACGGGCTCGAGACGCCGGAATATGACGCCAACACGGGCGAGAAAACCGGCGAGGTCGTCGACGTGACGACCGTGATGGACGTCAAGAATATCGCCAGATACGCCAACAAGGTACACGAAAACGGCGGCATCGTCATCGGCACGATCACCATCACGTCGCCGTGGATTTTGACGAACCTTGAGCCGTACTGCGACGCGCTGCTGGGCAACTTCGACTCTTCGACGACCGTTGTGAACCCTGGCGAGATGAAGACGGGCATCGAAGTGCAGATGAACGTGCTGACCGGCGCATACAACCCGACCGGCAAGCTCCCGGTGACGATGGTCTCCTGCAACGAAGTGATCGCGGTTTGCGAAGAGGAGATCGACGGTGTGGTGTATGAGACCTGCGTCTCGCCCAACGACGTGCCGGGCTATGACAAGGATCAGTACATTGACCCCGAAGTGCTCGCGCAGTCCCCGTCCGGCAGCTATGCCTACAAGGACGCCGACGGCAACTTCTACAAGGCGTGGTTCGGTCTGAGCTACTGATAACGCCCCCTTAGCGCAGCTGTGTGCTGCACAGCAATAGGGCCGCATCCTTCGTGGGGTGCGGCCCTTTTGACGCAAAACTTTGACAAAAATTGTTCGCACAATGTCGGTAAAAATGTGGTAAAATGTCCATAGAGAGGCCGGGCTGCACCCGGGGCGAAGGAGGGCATCCGCTTGAAAAAGACGATTCTGCTTGTGCTGATGACGGCCGTGCTGATGGCTGCGCCCACATTCTGCACGACGGCGGTCAGTGCGGAGCCGGAACCCGCGCAGGAGCAGAACGTGCTCGCGCTTGACTACGAGGCGCTGCCCACGGCCTATGACGGGACGTGGACGCTGACCGGCGCATATGAGGCGGAGGCGGGCATGCTGGATGTCGTGCCGGATGCGTGCACGCTCACGCTTCGGGCGGTGATCTCCGAGGACGTGCTCGTGCAGATGGAGAAGTACGTCCACGCGGATGTCTACGAGCTGGAGGGGAGCATCTGCTTTGCGGGCGACGGCACGAGCTATGAATGTGATGCGTCGTGGGACGGCTTCACGAATGTGCGCGTGCACGGCAAGGACAGCTGCGACGTGTCCGGCGCAAACATGCTCGTCATTCGGGGCATCGAGGCCGATATGTACTTTGAACAGATCACGGGCGTGAGGCCGCCGGACGTGCGGCGCATCCGCTTTATCGGGCTGAATGCGGAGGGGCAGCTTTTGATCGGCTGCTCGGAAAACCACATCGAAAAGGACGCGGACGCCCAGTGGCTCTACGCTTATATCTTCACGCGGGCGCAGGAGGATTGACGGCGGACAGAAAAATGATCTGAAAGCAAAAAAAGCATCGCGATTTCCTTGCAATTAGAAAGTGGATGTAGTATAATCTCAAATATATAGCGGTATGTGCCGCGAAAAATGGAAATGGGGACGAGGGGAAAAAGCAAATGAAGAACATCAAGATCAAAATGCTGCTTGCGGCCCTGCTGCTGATGCTCCTGTTGTCGGCAAACGCCCTGGCGGCGGCAAACGGAATCGGACTTGGAGAATATGGATACGCCAGCACGGGTTACTACGTCTACAATCCGGAGAGCGGCGAGTATGACTTCGCGAGCACCGAGCCCGCCGGCGGGTATGTGTACTACGATGCCAAGAACAATGTGGTGCGCATGCACAATGCGGCGATCTATGGCAAAAATGGCGTCACGTTCAGCATTTCGGGCGATGCGGCGACCATCATCCTCGAGGGGCAGAACATGATCTATATGTCTGAGGATACGTCGTTTGAATCATACATCGAGACCGGTATGTCGCTGCAAACCGACACAACGATCACGGGCAGCGGCGATCTGACCATCAAGTCCGACGGCAAAAACACGAAAGTCAGCATGGACAGCATCGGTATTGTTGCCGATGGAAGCCTCACGATCGACATGACGGGCAGGCTGGAGGTGACCGCTTCGGACGGCGATAGCAGTTCCACGGCGATTAGAATGGCTGAACCGGGAGGAAATCTGCATATCAAAAACGGCGATATTGAGCTGGCTTACGGCAATTCGGGGCATAACGGCGCCGCTGCAATTGTAATAAACAGCGAACATGATTTTATCATGGACGGCGGTCGGGTTGTCTGCAAAGACAATGGAAAGACGGGGGCTGTAAAACACGGCCTGAGATCACAGGGAAACATGATCGTCAATGATGGCACGATCATCGTGGAAGTCGGGGACGGTGAATTTATTAATGGTATTCAAGTAAATAAAGAGCTGACCGTTAATGGCGGCGATATTCAACTGCAGATGGGCGCCGGACGCGCTGTGCAAACGCTGTCCGCCGACAAGATGGTGATGCGCGACTGCAAAGTCGATGTGAAATGCGCCGACGCCAACCCGGCTTATGTTGATTACAGGACCAGGTGTTATGGTATCTGGTCCAATGGCGACATTACCGTGGATAATTCCGTCATCAATGTTCAGAGCGGCGATGATTACAATCAATCCCTCGGCCTTTACGGCAGTACCTTGACCATTACGGGAGGCTCGAAAGTGACCTCCATCGCCGGCGAGGCTTCCGATAGAAGTGAATCCATCTTTTCGGATAATTTGACAGTTTCGGACAACTCTGTGGTGAAAGCTTATGTCACGATGAATCAGTATGACGAGAGCTTTAACAGCATCATCATCGCGTACGGAACGATGAACGTGAACACCGGTTCTTCGGTTTTTGCCGGTGTCATCGGCGACAGCCAGAAGGTGAATGTCGAGGGCTTGTACGCTAACCATATCGTTACGGACAGCACGGGCACGATCGTCGCCATCAATGTGGCGGAGGGAAGCGGCACGGGCATAGACAGCACCGCGGTGCAGAATATGCTGCTTTTCGGCCAGGACAGCACGGTCAAGGGCAACATCACGCTGGCCGAACAGGTCGTCATTCCGGAGGGTGTGACGGTCGTCGTTCCGGCGGATGCGAAGCTGAATTTCACCGGGTCCGGAGCGCTCGTGCTTGAAAAGGGCTCGACGCTGGTCATCGAGGACAAGAACAGCGTCCAGAGCGGCAAGATCAAGGGCGCGGGCCAGATCATCATCGGCAATCAGCCGGCGGCGGATACCCCGGCGGCGAATGATCCGGCTACGAATGATCCGGCGCAGGGCGGCATCGACGTTCCGAAGACCGGCGACGAGGCGACGCCCATGCTTTGGGCGATGCTGCTGGCACTGACGGGCGCGGCGCTGATTGCCCTTCGCCGCAGCGCGAGAAGCCACGGCTGATGACAGCAAAAAAGACACATAAAAAAGGGAGCTGCTTTCGGGCGACTCCCTTTTTGCATGGCTGTCATTCGGCGGCGTACTCGGCGAAGGAGACGAAGCCTTCGGGCTCGGTCGTGAGGCCGAAGCCATACCCGGCGATGAGCGCCTCGGCCTGCTCGCCCGTGATGGTCTCGTCGTTGGAAAAGTCGAAATCGTTGTCGGTCGTGTAATGCCAGATGTCCTCGTCGCTGAGCACGTATTCATACGTCAGGCCGCCGTCCGCGACGCGGATGAGGCCGTAGATCGAATACGGCGCGCCGTTGGAGCCCTCGTTGTAGAAGCTGCCGTCCTCACGCAGAAAATGGCGATTGCGCACCCAGCTGTGAAGAAGCCGGACGGGCTCGCCGTCCACGGCGGTATACACGGCGTAGACGGGCGACTGGTACACATCGTATTTGCTGCCGGTGGACATGACGATCAGCTCGGGTGAGCCGTCGCCGTCGAGGTCGCGCAGGACATAGCCGTCAAATTGCAGCGAGTCGGGGCGATAGGTCGGCTCAAAGCCGTGCTCTTCGATCTCCTCGACGGAAATCTCGCCCGTGCAGCAGCCCAGATGCCAATCGAGAATCGGGGCGTAAAGTGCGAGTGCGTCCCCGGCGACGGTCGGATCGAAGGCGAGGCCGGCGCGGCCCGTCTTGCCGTAATAGGCGGCGTCGCTGCACGCGCAGTCGATATAATCGGTCGAGACCCAGCCGCTCAGCCCCGGCCACGAATCGGGACTGGACGGCGCGGCGGTTTTGATTTCGATATACGCGCGCTGGCCGGTGACGCTGTGGATGACGAACGTGTCTGCCTGCTCGACGTGGCCGATGACGGTCTGTCCGTCCTGCGTGCGCACGCGCAGATAGTTGGCGGTCACGCGGCATGTGTCCTCGCCCGTGTGGGAGGCGATGTGCAGGGCGTGATAGACGGAGGCGTTCTCCGAATTGATTGAGCGCGCCTTGGCGGCGCTTGCGGCGCAGGGCAGCAGCGTGAGCAGCAGGCACAGGAAAATGGTCTTTCTCATCATCAAAAATCCCCTTCTTTTCGACAATGATAAGACGAATGGGAAGGGGATTTTGATGCATGCTTTGGAAAAATTTTTCAGGGGAGGAAAGGAGCCCATTGCCTGTCCGCGAGCTGCATGTAGTGGCGGTAGAGCATGCCGAAGCGATAGAGATAGCGCGGCTTCCACGGCTTGGCCCTGCCGCAGAAATGGAGCACCGCGGTGTTTTGCATGACCCAGGGGACGTCGTATTCGCCGGAACTGCGCAGCAGATAGTTGCTGTAATTGCGGGCGTCGTAATTAAAGAGCACGTCGGGGACGGCGAGGATGGACGGGCCGTAGAGGGCGTTTAACAGATCCTGATCGGGCAGGACGAGCTCGATGGCGTGCGCAGCCACGTAGTCAAAGAGCTCCTGCGGGCGGACGGCCTCGCGGGCGCGGGCGAGGTCGATGAGCAGCACGCCGGAGTTGTAATAGTCGTGATCCGCGCCGAAGCGGATGCGGCTCACGTTGTTGGCGAGCTCGGTCATGCCGGTATGCGCCGCGGCGGCGAAGATGCAGCCCTGAAGGCCGGTCTCCCAGAGCGGGCGCAGCGGATTGATGACGAGGATGTCGGGGTCCAGATACAGCACGCGGGAGATGTTTTCCGGCAGCAGCTCGCCCGCGAGCAGGCGGTAATACATCTCCTTGGGATATTGCTTCGTCACGGGCGCGGAGGCAAAGAGCGCGTCATCGACATACACGGGCGCAAAATCATAGCCCATATGCGCGCACCAGCCTTGGACGGCGGCGAGATCGGCTTCGGGGATGCCGGAATGAAGCAGCCACAGGGCAAAGCGCTCGCCAGGGTTGTTGATCTGTATCGAGGTCAGCAGCACGCGCAGCTGGGGCAGATAGTTCGCATCCAGCGCGGCGAGCAGGTGTATGGTGTCCATCGTGTTCATCCTCATCGCAAAAATTGGCGGCAATTCACCTATGTATACTAAGCATACCAAAAAACGGCGCGGTTTGCCACGGAAAACGGCGCGCGGTCAGTGGCGTCGCGGTGCGATTTGCGCCGTCTGTATCGCGAAAACGACCACCTGTACAAAAACGGTGGAAATTGCGGCGGGCATACATTGTACTGTACGTGAAGCGGAGGTGAGATACATGCAGATCGAAATCAGGATCGAACCGGGATGCGGCGAGACGCGGGTCATCGTGGTCGCGGATCACATGAGCGAGGAGGTCGGCGCGCTGGTCAGGCGGCTTGGCGAGCAGACGCCGCAGATGCTCGTCGGGGCGCGCGGCGATGAGCTGACGGTTCTCGCCCCGGAGGACATCGTGCGCATCTACGCGGCGGGCGGCAAGGTCTACGCGCGGACGGCGGACGGGGAATATCTGCTGCGGCTGAGGCTCTACGAGCTGGAGGAGAGGCTGAGCAAGCGCGAATTCGTGCGCATCTCCAATTCGGAGATCGTCAATCTCAAGAAGGTGAAGGGCTTTGATCTGAGCTATACCGGCACGATTTGCGTGACGATGCAAAATGGCGACGTGACCTACGTCTCGCGCCGGTACGTCGGAAAAATCAAACAGGTATTGGGGATATGAGGTGATTGTATGAAGAAAAAGACGATGCTGCGGTGTCTGATCGGCGCGCCGGTGGGCGTGACCGTCAGCCTGATGATTACCATCGCGATTTCGCTGACCGTGGGCGACGGGCAATTCTACGCGGTCGTGCCGGAGCTGATCGCGGACTGCGGGAACGAGGTCAACGCCGTGCTTTTGCAGACGCTGTGTTCGCTGCTCTACGGCGCGGCGTGGGCGGGTGCGTCGGTCATCCGGGACACGGATTGGAGCCTGCTGCGCCAGACGGTGACGCATTTGATCGTCTGCTCGGTGTGCACGTTCCCGATCGCGTACTTCATGCGCTGGATGGAGCACAGCGCGGCGGGGATGCTGGGCTACTTCGGCATGTTCGCCGGGATATACGCCGTGATCTGGATTGCGCAATACACGGCGACGAAGCGGCGAATCCGCGAGATCAATATGAAAATGAAAAGCGGCAGTTACGCGGCGAAGTGAGCGCGCATTAAGGACGTTTGTCATATACACATAATCATCACCGGCGGGTTTTGCGGCCTGCCGGTTTTTGCATGCAGAAGAAAAATTTGCCGAACGGTGAAACTTTGGCCATCCTGAGGCGTCTATAAAGTGAACGGGCAAACGACCCGCGACAAAGAAAGGAGTGTGCACAACATGAAAAAGAGGATGCTTGCCGCTGTTCTGGCGGCGATGACGCTGGCGGCGGGGGCTGCGATGGCCGATGAAAAGGATGGCGGCAGGAAATTCATCGAGCAGACCGTCGTGCCGATGGCCAGGGCGAACGACACGGCGCAGGGCGTATGCGAAACATTCACAAACGACGAGCTGGTCGCGATCCGTCAGGCGCTTGAGGAAAGCGGCATGAAATGCGCGGACCTTGACGATATGATTGCTGCGGGCGAGGGAGATTGGGAGGAGGAGGTCATCATGTCCCTCGCACGCGAGACGTTCGGCAGCGTGTTCTATCAGTGGACGGCGGAGCAGAAGTGGTGGTTCGAGGAGCAGGCGGTCGCCATCGGCTACAAGGAGAAGAACCCCATGCTCGCGCCCGGCGAGGATGACATGACCGAGCAGGAGGCCAAGGCGCACGCGGCGCAGCTGCTCGCCGGAGAATTCGGCGTGACGCTGCCCACGGAGGATGACGAGACGTGGGAGGTCGCGATTGAGCTGCATGCGCCGTACACGGACGAAGAGGGCGAGCATCCGGCGCTGTGGAGCGTCGGCTTCATGGACAGGGCGAGCCGCGAGACGGTTTATACCGTCAGCTTCACGCGCGAGGGCGAGCTGAACGGGGCGACGGATTACACGCCGTATCTCAAGCCGTAAGCCGGTTTGGCCTCCGCTTTATCGCTGATTCCTGCACAAAGAATTGACATACCCATAAGAATTCTGTATAATGAAGGAATCAAATCAGACCCGTCCGTGCATGCGGTGCGGGCAAAACGGGGGCCGCAGGCGCGGCGACGGAGGAATGAACGATGCGGAAGGCGCTGATGATCGCCATTGTGATCGTGCTCTGCGCGATATTGGGCATCTGCGTTTGGCAGATTGTGGATTACATACAGGAGACGCGCGAGGGCGAGGAGCTCTACGACAATCTCGCGGCGATGATGGAGCAGGCGGCTGCCACCGAAGAACCGGCGGCGACGCCCGTGCCGAGGCCGACGTCCGTGCCGGCTGTGACGCCGACGCTCGCGCCGAACGAGACGCTCGCACCGTACATGGTGGAGACCCCGACGGACGACCCGAACGCGACGGCTGCGCCCGAGGCGACGGCTGACGCGCAGGCGACCGAAGCGCCGCACGAGGACGAGCCGCAGACATGGGAGATTTACAGGCCGGAGGAGGGCGACGTGATCGATGAGGGTACGCCGATGCCCACGCCGCATTACGACGCGACGCCCACGCCCCTCGCCGACACGCCCAAGCCCTACATGGTGACGCCGACGCCCGAGCCGGGCAGCATCGCCGCCGCGCCGCAGGAGACCGCCGAGCCGGTCAGCGCGCAGACGACTGCGTCGCCGCTTGACGGCGTTCTGCCGGAATACAGGGCGTTTGTGGAGCTCAACCTGGACACGGTGGGCTGGATCAGCATCGAAGGCACGCCGGTCAACTATCCGGTCGTGCAGCGCCTGCTCGACGACGAATACTACGTCCATCGCGACTTTCTGGGCAACGAGGTGCGCTACGGCTGCGTCTTCGCGCAGGGCACGGCGGATGTCAAGCGCCCGTCGGACAACATCGTCATCTACGGCCACAACATGCGCAACAACTCGATGTTCGGCTCGCTGGACGAATACAAGGAATTCGAATACCTGATGGAGCATCCGACGTTCCGCTTCGACACGATCTGGGAGAAGGCGGAATACGAGATCTTCGCGGTGTTTAAGACGTATGTGTACAGCGACTCGCCGCGCGTGTTCAAGTATTATCAGTTCGTGGATGCGAAGGACGAGGCCGATTTTGATCAGTACATCGAGCGCTGCCGCAGCCTGTCCGTGCACGACATCGACACCGAGGTCGAGTACGGCGACAAGATCGTCATGCTCTCCACGTGCGAATACTCCCAGGCGAACGGCCGCATCGTCATCGCGGGCCGCCGCATCGAGGAGGAGGACAGAGCGCCGCTTGAGGCGAGGCTCGCCGAATACGAGGCGTCCAGGGAAAGCAAATAAGCATAACGCCATCACCCGCCCGGATGAACGCCGGACGGGTGTTTTTTGTAAACGAAAGCGGAGCGCCTACAGCCCGCTTGGGCCGGACGCTCCGTTTGCTTATGTGATTACAGCGACGCGATCACCAGCGGCTCGCCGGTTTCGGCATCGACATAGCTGATGCCCGCGCGATACGCCGGGCGGACGCTGTCCTGATCGAGCAGCAGATAACAGCGCTCGGCGGCGTCGGCCTCTATGCCGTATTGGGCGAACACGGCGAGGGCTTCCTGCTCGGTGATAAGGGTCAGGTCGTCGCCGGTAGGTTGGAGCGGGGCGAAGCAGCCGGAGATCATGACGACGCCGCTGTCGCCGATGTACACGCGCATGCGCAGGTCATCCGTGTTGAAAGGAACGCTGCCGGTGGGCGTGGGCGGCACATAGACGCGCAGGCCGTTCATGGTCTGATCGAACACGACCTCATAGCCCTGCCACGCGCCGGGGATTCTGCCGTGCGCGGCGGTGTGCGAGAGCACCATATCGGGCAGGCCGAAGGACGCGAGCAGTTCGGTCGCGGCGCTGACGGCCTCGTCGCGGGTGAGCGCGCAGGCGGCGACGCCGGAGAGCACGTTGTCACGCAGCAACGAGACGGCGTCAAGCGTACTGCCGGGACTGTTTTTGAAGAGATTCAGCCTGAACATGAACGGATCGTCTTCAAACAGCGGGCCGTAGACGCAGGTTGCGGCGTCACATACGAGCATCCTGCGGTCGCCGGAGCGCTGCTCAAAGGCGGCGTCCTCGATGCCCGGCGCGGTGCATGCGGCGAGCGCGGTTTCGTCAAGCTCCGGCGGCACGACGCGATAGGCGTGTTCGGCGAGAGCGGGCGCGGCGAGGAGCAGCAGCGCCGCGAGCGTACAGATGAGCTTTTTCATGGCTGTCCCTCCTTACTGATCGGCCATGCCGTAGGCTTCGCTGTAATATGCATCCATGGCGGCGCAGCGCACGGCGTCGCTGTATTGGGCAGATACGACGGTGCCGGTCGCGTAATCCATTTGAATTTCATAGCATGCGCCGTCCGTGAGGACGACGTGTGCAAGCGGGCCGGTGATGTTGCTGTATGCTTCGCCCCAAAGCTCCGTGCGCGCGATGTCCGCATCGGGATAGAGGGCGCGCACATGGGCCTCGGCGATTTCGGCATATTGATCATCGAACGGGTTGCCGGGGACGTGCGGGATGAAGCTCGGGAGATTGCCGAAGACGGTGGCGTAGGTCAAGGCCATCGTCTCGGTGTCGATGCGGCCGTACCACTCCGTTTCGCCGTCCAGAGCCTTGAACTGCGCGATGTATACGGTGCGGCCCGTGCCCCAAGCCTCGTAAACGGTGTCGTCGGCGACCTCTTCCCAAGTGAGCTGGGCGGAATGGGGCATGTCGAGCCTGTCGTGCAGCGCGCGGATTAAGGCGCTTTCATACGCCGCGAGATCGGCGGGCGAGGCGTCCGGGCGGCCCTGCTCAGCGTCGATGAGCGCGAGCAGCTCGTCGTCCGTCATGGCGCGGGCGGGCAGGAAGCGGAAGCGCTCCAGGCCGGAGAAGCAATCGCTTTGCAGGGTGATGAAGCCCATGCCGTCGTCGGACGGGCTGGGATCATACGCGGGACAGGGGACAGTCGCGCGGGTGTACAGCGGAAGCAGGGCGGCATAGCGTTGGCGCTCATCATCGGCAAGCGCGCGCGTGGAGGACGTGCTGCCGCCGCGCATGCAGCAGCGGGGCGTCACGGACGCGGGATCAAAGCGCAGGCCGAGCGCGTCGTATGCCGCGATGATGGCGAGCAGATCGTCGTCGGTGAGCGCCTCGCCGGGCAGAATGAGGAAGACGGGCTCGCCGCCGTACTGATCCGCGGGCAGGGCATAGACGCCGATGCGCACATTTTCGGTCACGCCCAGCACGCTCGGCTGCGTCGCGCGCTCGCCCGCGTCGTAACGCTTAAGCAGGCCGGGCACGCGGGCGGCTTCGGCGTCCGTGAGCGCGGGATACTGCATCGGGAAATCCTTAAAGGACGCGATTTCCGCGACGGAATCGGGCTGATCGGCGTAGAGCGCATAGGGATCGGGCGTCGGCTCGGTGACATAGATGGCGGTCGGGCCGTCTGCGCCGCCGATGACGGCTTGCTGCGCGGGCGTGGGCAGCGGGACGACGGCGTTCTCGACGATCTCCTCGGCGAGCGCGGCGCCCGTACACAGCGCGCACAGGGCCAGCGCTGCGGCAAGGGTACGTTTGAATTTTCCTGATTTCATGTCAGGTTCACCTCCTGAGATGAGGATACCACGGCGTGCGTAACGAAGTCCTCAACAGGCTGTAACGATGTTGTAAACGTGACGCGCGTGCCGGAGCCGGGCGCGCTCTCGATGGCGAGGGATGCGCCGTGCAGACCGGCGATGCGCTTGCAGAGCGTCAGGCCCAGACCCGCGCCGCCGAGCGCACGGGTGCGCGCCTTATCCGCCTTGTAAAACGGGGTGAACGCCTGTGCGACTTGCTCCGGTGTCATGCCGCAGCCGGTGTCCGATACGGCGAAACCGCTTGGCAGGGCGGTGAGCGTCACGCTGCCGCCGGGGGAGCAGGCGCGAACGGCGTTGACGGCGAGGTTGTCACACAGCAGGGCGAGCAGCGCGCGGTCGCCGTGCATGATATAGGAAGGATCGCCCCCGGCGATCACGGCGACGCCGCCGGACTGCGCGCGCATGCGGCGGGCGGTTTCGCGGAGCAGAGCGAGGGTTTCGACCGGCTCGCGGTCGAGCGGCTCGTGCTGCATGCGGGTGAGCTTCATGAGCTGGCCGTCCATATCGGCGAGGCGCTTGATCTCGCGGGCCATGTCGTCGGCGATTTCGGCGCGGTCGGCGTCGGGTATGGGCTGCTGCATGAGGCGCGCGTTGCCCAGCAGCGTGCACAGCGGCGTGCGCATCTCGTGGGCGAGGGCGTCGAGCATGGCCTGCCGCTCCTGCGCCTGATTGGAAAGGTCGCGCTCGCGCTCGGCGACGGCGGTTTGCAGCGCATCGAACGCGCGGGCGAGCGTGCCGATCTCGTCGCGGCGGGCTGTCGGCAGGTTTTCGGCGGTGTGACCGGCGGCGACGGTCTGCGCGGCGTCGGTGAGGCGGCGGATGGGCCTTGTGAAGCCCCAAGCCATCGCGCGGCTGAACACGGCGATGAGCGCGACGCCCAGCGCGGCGACGAGGGCGAACGTGACGCGCAGATGATCGCGCAGGGCGCAGATGGCGCGCACGTCGCGGATGAAATAGACAGTCGGTGCGGTTTCGTCGTCATAGGCAATCGGCTCGGCGATGGCGTAGCGCTCGGGCTTTGACTGCGTATCGAGCAGGGCGCATCGGCTGCCCGTGCGCATATTGTGATAAATGCGGGCGGGCAGGGGCGCGCCGGTGACGATGCCCTGCGGGCTGACGAAGATCACGTCGCCGCCGAAGCGCTCGGAATATTCCACGGACGCGGCGATGAGCGCCGGTTCGCTCGGGAGCACAGCGGATTGGCCGCGAAGCTGCTCCATGAGCATGGTCTGCATGGACAGCGCGCGCTGCTGCTCAAGGCGCATGGTGACGGCGAAGGCGCGCTCGCCGATCAGCCACGCGGCGGCGAGGAACAGCGGCACGAAC
>CALVTQ010000023.1 GCA_944362695.1 uncultured Clostridia bacterium | reverse complement strand
CCAAGAAGGAGCTGCGCGTTGAAATCTGCTCCAAGTGCCACCCGTTCTTCACCGGCAAGCAGAAGCTGGTGGACACCGGCGGACGCGTCGATCGCTTCAAGAAGCGCTACGGCATGTAATCGCTTTGAGCCGGATTCGCGGCGAAGTAAAAAGCAAAGAGACGGTTGTTCAAGACCGTCTCTTTTTTTGATACTGCCCTCAAATAAAAATGAACCGCCTGCTTGCATCTTTTCCGTTTCGGCGTTGTCTCCTTCCGGTCGTCGTAGCCCAGCTACGCCTCCCTCCCTCCGACTTAGCCCAAACGAAAAATCTGCGGCGCATTTCGGCCCATTTTTATCTGAGAACAGTATAGGGTACGGGATTATTTCAATTCTGGAATCCACTCGCCGTCCTGCACGCGGTAGAAAAACTCGCTGATGTCATCCTCGAGGAACACGCGCAGCAGCACGTCCATGCCCATCGCCAGCGGCAGGGTAGAAAGCTCGGAGAGCTCGACCCAGCGAACCTCGCCTTCGTCGGAGGAGGTCAGTTCGCCGGTGAAGCTGTCCGCCGCATACAGGAAGGCGACGCAGCGGCCATCGCTGCCCGGCCACTGCTTGACGCCGCAAAGGCGCGGGCGATCGATGGTCAGCCCGGTCTCCTCGCGCACCTCGCGGATGACGGCATCGGCAAACGGCTCGCCCGGCTCGACGTGGCCGCCGGGGAATGTGATGCCGGGCCAGTTGGGGGTTTTGCGATCCTGAATGAGCACGCGGCTGCCGTCCCTGACCATGCACATGTTCATCAGCTCGACGGGTTCGGTTCGTTTCATGGGAAGCACCTCGCTTGCCGTTTACGCGCCGGTGTGCAGCGTGAAGGAGACGATGGACACGGCGTTGCGCCCCTCGAAGCCGAAATACAGCGGATGGACGCCGTCGGGGATGCTCACGGGGATCACGGGGCTGTCCGTCCAGATGTTTTCCTCGTGAACGGGGATGCGCGCGATGACCTCGCCGTCCCACGACAGGCGCAGCGTAACGTCGCCGTGGCCGTAGCCGCGCGTTTTGACCGACACGCCGGTCACGCCCTTGCAGTCAAAGGACTTGTAGCCCACCCGCCAGCCGTCGCCGAGATTGCAGACGAAGCCCGGCTGCGTGTCGCCGTCCGCGCCGTCCTGCGTGATCTTGGGGATGCGCCCGTCGGCCCACGAGCCGCCCACGCTGTGCACATCGTCGTCGCGGCGGAAAATGCTGCACGCGATATGCGCCGGATATGTGCCCTCGCCGGGGAGCGGCTTGCCGATGCAGGAGGTCATCTCGACCTGCGGGATGGAGCCGTCAGGCAGGATGGTGATGGGCTCGATGCAGCCCTGACGCGAATAGCCCGTGCCGTTGGTGTGGCGGTGATAGAAGATATACCACCGGTCGCCGAGCTTGACGAGGCCGCCGTGGTTGTTGCCGCCGAAATACATGCGTTTATCCGCGGGCTTATAGGAGCTGATGCCCCAGTCGTCGTTGGCGACGATGCAGCCGCCGTAGACGAAGCCCTCCGTCGGCTTGTCGCTGACGGCGTAGCACAGCTCGACGTAGTTGATCGAGGAATAGACGAAGTAATACTTGCCGTTCACCTTGCGGATGGACGACGCCTCGAAGAACTCGTGGCCCTCGAAGCCGCTGCCCGCGCTGTACGGGGCGGAGGGGACGAGGAATTTGGTGTCCTGCACGGCGGTGAGCATATCCGGGCCGAGGACGGTGACCATCGAGCCGCGGCGGGAGGCGTCAGTCGGGCCGCAGAAGCCGGTGTACAGATAGGTCAGCTCGCCCTCGGTCAGCACGCCGGGGTCAAAGTGCGGGATGTCGCCGGGGCGCTCGCCGAGCAGATTGCCGTCCTTGTCGTGCACATAGCCGAGGAAATCGTAATGCCCGGCGGGCGTATCGCAGACGGCGACGGACACGACGCCCGACGCGTTGAGCACGTAGAACAGATAATATCGTCCGTCGGGGCCTTGGGTCACGTCCGGCGCAAAGAGGCACTGGCGGCCGTCGCGGTTGCGGGGGTCCTGCTCCTTGTGGAAGATTACGCCCTCGTAGCGCCAGGACGCGAGGTCATCGACCGGCGCGGACCAGCAGACGTAATCGTTTAAGCAGTAGGCCCAGCCGTTGAATCTGTCGTGCGAGCCGTAGACGTAGACGCGCTCACCGTAGACGTGCGGCTCGCCGTCGGGGATGTACTCCCAGGAGGGGAGATAGGGGTTGGTCATGGGTTTGCCGGACATGGATTTCACGCCTTTCCTTCTGTTTTGGGGTGCGGAATAAACACGAAGAGCTGCCGCAGGGTATGCGGCAGCATAGGGGGTAACGAAAAGGAGGAATTACTTGAGGTGCTCTGCGACCTGCTCGTTGACGGAGGCGATGTACTTATCCCAGCCAGCCTCGGCGAGCTTGGTCTTGAGGGTCTCGATGCCCTCGTCATAGCTGACGGCGCCGGCCATCAGCGGCATGGCGTACTCGCTCCAGACGGCGGAGATCTGCGCATACTCGGTCTTGATGTCTTCGTAGCTGATCGTCAGGCCGAGCTTCTTGCTGGGGATGGAGCCCTCGTCCCAAGCCTGATAGGTCGGGATGAACTCGTCGGGCATGGTCTCCGGGAACAGGGAGATGTTGGAGTTGAACATCATCCAGTCGTAGAACAGCTCGGAGGTGTTGATGCGATGCACCTTGCCGTTCTCCACGGTGTAATCGACGCCCTCGACGCCATATGCGAAGGTGTTGACATACTCCTCGGTGCACATCAGGTCGATGAACAGCGCGACATAGACGGCGTTCTCGCTGGTGACCGGGATCTGCCAGGCGGTGTTCTCGTAGCTGGTCTTGAACTTCGGCTTCTCGGGCTTGAGGAAGTACTCCGCGGTGTTGGCGGTCGGCACGACCTTGCGCAGATTGGGCAGATTCTCATAGACCGTGGTGCCGCAGGTGCCGCGCCAGAACATGTAGTTGCCGCTCTCGAAGAGCACGTTGTTGGAGGTGGTGTTGGTCAGGATGTCCTTGGAGATCAGGCCTTCATTATACCACGTTTCAAACAGATTGCAAAGCTCCTTAAATTCGGGGCTGTCCACGACGGAGACGACCTCGCCGGTGTCCTCGTCGATCCACAGGCCGGTGGCGATATCGGTCAGATTGCGATCGCCGATGCCGCGCAGGATGCCGGCCGGCAGGACATAGTCCATCGTCGCATACATCTCGGGGTGCTTCTCGTGCACCTTGGTGACGAACTCCTTGAGCTCATCGACGGAGGAGACGCCGGTCATGCCGACTTCCTCGAGCAGATCCTGGCGCAGGCAGAGCGTGCGGAAGGTGTCGGCGGTCGGCTTGTTGCCGAACGGGATGGCGTAGATGCCGCCGTCCGGATAGGTGTAGTTGGCCAGACCGTCGGGGTTGGTGACGGCGCTGTAATGCGGCATGTACTTTTCAATGAGCTCCTTGACGTTCATGACATAGCCCTTGTTGTAGCTCTGCATGGACCAGTTGATGTCCGTCAGGGTGGCGTCAAAGTCCTCGCCGGAGAGGATCATGCGGTCGGTCATGTTGCCGGAGCCGTACTCGCTCCACGGGATGAACTCGACGTTGACCACGCAGTTGATCTCGTTGAGGAAGATCTCGGCGAACTCGTTCTCGCACAGCTCCTGCATGCGCGGGGTCTTGTCGCCGTAGAGATAGATGGTGATTTCACCGGTCTCCTCGGGGACGAGCGCGGGGTCGATGACGTTGGCCGAGGCGATGGACGCCGCCAGCAGCATGGCCAGGGTGAGGATGATGGCTGCCATTCGCTTGAACATGGGGTTACCTCCTTAAATGATATTGTTCCAGCAGCATGCCCGCTGCCGAATACCGATGGGATTGCGCGCATCAGCCCTTGACGGCGCCCACGACGACGCCCTTGACGATGTAGCGCTGGATAAAGGGATACAGGAAGAGGATGGGCAGGATGGTGACGATGATGATGGCCATCTTCATCGTCTCGGAGGGAACGGCGATGTTGTAATTGGTGCGCGTCTGGGATTGGCGCGCCGCAAACTGGATGTTGGAGAGAATGTTGTACAGATAATACTGCATGGGATACATCTCGGATTTGCGGATGAACATCAGCGCGTTGTAATAGTCGTTCCAGTAGCCCAGGGCATACATCATGCCCACGGTGATGATGCCGACCTGCGCCATGGGAATGGCGATCTGGAAGAAGATGCGGAAGTGGCCCGCGCCGTCGATGCGCGCGGACTCAAAGACGGCCGTGGGCAGCGAGGCGAAGAAATTGCGGATGAGGAACACGTTGAACACATTGAGGCACGGGGGAAGGATCAGCGCCCAGATGGTGTTGGTCAGGTGATAATACTTGGTGCAGACCAGATACCACGGCAGAAGGCCGGCGGAAAAGACCATTGGGATATAGAGCATCATGTTGATGAAATTGCGCTGCTTGAAATCCTTGACGGAGACGACATAGCCCACGCTGGATGTGACAAGGAGCGAGAGCGCCGTGCCCACGATGGTGACGATGAGCGTGATTTTGTAAGCGCCCAGCACCTTGGAGCTCATCGTGTCGGCGATCATCTGATAGGCCGCCAGAGAGAATTTTTCGGGGAACATCTGATAGCCGTCGCGGATGAGCGTCTGCTCGTCGGTGATGGAGGTCATCAGCGTCAGCAGCAGCGGATAGAGGCAGGCCAACGCGAAGAGCGCCACAATGGCATAGATGATGACCATGAGAACCTTGTCGGAACGTGTGCGAAGCATGGCGCAGCCTCCTTAAAACAGCTTGGAATCGGGGTTGATCCGGCCGACGATGTAGTTGCTCAGCAGCACCAGCACGAAGCCGAACACGGACTGATACAGGCTGACGGCGGAGGACATCGAATAATCGCCGAGCTGGGTGATGGAGCGGTAGACGAACGTGTCGATGATATCGGTCGTCTCAAAGAGCATGGGGTTGAGGTTGTGCATGGACATCATCATCGACAGGTCGCCGTAGAAGATGCGGCCGACGCTCATGAGCGTGAGCACGCAGATGGTCGGCCTGAGCATGGGGATGGTGATGTGGATGATGCGCTGCCAGAGCGTCGCACCGTCCACCTCGGCGGCCTCGTAATACGAGGTGTCAAAGCCGGAGATCGTGGCATAATAGACGATGGCGCTGTAACCCGCGCCCTTCCAGACGTTGAACACCGTCAGGATGAGCGGCCAATAACCCGGCGTGTTGTAAAGATCCAGCCGCTCGCCGCCGAGGGAGGCGACGATGCCGTTGATCATGCCCTTGTCGTAGCTCAGAAACGCCGTGGCGATGCCGCCGACGACCGCCCAGGACAGGAAATGCGGGAAGATGGAGATCGTCTGGGTGACTTTGAGATACTTGCGGGAGCGGATCTCGCTGAACATGATGGCCAGAGAGATGGACATCAGCGTGCTGAAGAACATGTTCAGCGCGTTGAGGAAGAGCGTGTTGCGCGTGGCGCGCAGGGCGTTCTCCATATTGTAAAAGAAGAACTCGAAATTCTTGAAGCCGACCCACGGGCTGCCCCAAATGCCCTCCAGGAAGTTGTAATCCTTAAAGACGATGACCAGGCCGGCCATGGGCACATAGGAAAATGCCACAAGCAGGATGAGCGCCGGCGCGGCCAGCACCCACAGCGGGCCGTATTCCTGAATATAACGCCGGGCTTTCTGCGCCTTGCTTGCGCCGTTTGCTGTCTTGACGGCATTGCGCATGATGCATACCCCTTTCCGCCCGTGTCATCGGGCTGCATGCTCTTGATCTGCCCCTATTATGCCAGAGGTTTTTGGTGAAATTCAATGATAGAATTTTGCTCTTCTTTCAAATTTTTGCTTTATTTTATTGAAAATAATTGATCAGATTGCAAAAAAACAAATGCGGTCTTGACAGGACGGGCGTCATGTGTCAATAATATACATACTTAAATATGGCGTATGCGCGGAAGGGGGCAAAGCGGCGTGAACAAGCGGCAGAATCTGTCGATTTATGAACACATTTGGCGGGCGATGGCGCTGGTGGTCATCGCCGTCTTTTTGCTGGGCGGCACGGCGGTGACGATCTATGTCGACAGAACCCTGACTGCCCAGATCGAGGAGCAGGAATACGCCGCCCTGGCCAATGCCGATGCGATCATCGCCAACCAGCTCTCCTCCGCACAGCAGACGCTCAACATGCTGCTGACCAACCCGTTCGTGGTGCAGAGCATTTACACCGCCAACGAGAAATGGACGTCCGGCACATACCAGAGCGGGCAGACGGTGGTCAACGCCGTCAACAGCAATCATATGTATAATTCGATCTATGTCATCGCCGACGACGAGATCGTGATCAAAAGCTCGCGGCGCTATCAGACGCAGGAGGATGAGCAGATGCTCATCGACGCCATGCGCATGCGCTTTCGCGAGGCGATCATCCCATGGAAGACGGAGACCGGCAGCCGCACGACGCACAACCTGATGGTGCTCTCGGCGCTGGAGACTGTCGGCCTGCCCAACACGACGGGCGGCGCGATGATCAACATCGACCTGGACAAGCTGGCGTCGGTGGCGTTTGCCGGGGCCGAGGGGCGCGGCATGTATATGGTTTTCGGCGAGCAGGTGATCGCCTCGTCGCAGCCGGGGATGTTCTTTGCGGATGTCGCGGAAAACGAGGCGCTGATGCAGGCACATATAAATGGAAAGAACCGCTGCGGCGGATATCGCGTTTATGCCCGCGCCAACGAGACTTACGGCTATACGCTCTACTGTGTGCAGCACAGCAGCGCGCTGATGGTGCCGGTGATTTCGGGATTGGCGGTGATGCTGGCCGTGCTCTGCGCGCTGCTGCTGGTTTCGCTGCTGATCTCGCGCAAGGCGGCGCTGCATGCCTATACGCCGGTCAAGACGGTGCTCGTTCAGATCGAGGAGCAGCTTCCCGCCGACCCGGAGAGCGCCGCGCACGAGACCGCCGACGGCCTGAGCGACATCCAGCGCGCGGCCAGGAGGATTCGCCGCACGAGCGAGATGGTCAGCGCATACAGAAAGGACGCGGACACCGTGCGCCTGAGCCGCTTCATCCACAATGGGACGCAGTCGCCGCGCGTGGCGGAGATCCTGCATCAGCATTTGAACTGCACCGGCGGAGAGGCGCTGTTCGTGCTGCTGTTTGAGGCGGCTGTGCCTGAGGATGCGCACATGGCGACGGACGTTCTGCAGGCCAGCATGGCGGGCGTGGCACGGTTCCTGACGCTGGATATGCCGGGGCAAAGGCTGCTGAGCCTCGCCTGCGCGGAGCGTGGAGAGGTGTCCGAGCAATACGTGAAGCAGAACGTGGAACAGGTCATCCGGCTGATGCGGGATGAGCGGCAGGGGCGCGTGATCATCGCGCTGGGCACGGCGGAGGGCGGACTGCAAACGCTGCCGGCGGCGTACGGCGCGATCGTGGAGCGCATGCGCGGCGGCGTATTCTGCCGGGACAGCGCGATGCTTTGCCAGAGCACGGAGAGCGCGCTGCCCGAGGAGGTTGTGCAGCGGATGCAGACGGCCATGACCGGCCCGGACGACGCGGAATTCGACGCCGCGGCGCGGGATTATCTGGCCTGCTGCAGCCGGATCGACGTGGGCGAGGCGTATCATGAACTCGCGACGCTCTGCATGCGCGCCATCGAGGCGGAACAGCGCCCCGGCGGCGACCTGTCCGCGAGATTGGAGACATACCGCTCGACGCTGCGCGCGCTCAGCGAGCTGCCGGACTACGCCGCGCTGACGGCCTATCTGGCGGGGCTGCGGCAGACGGCGCTGCGCAGCATGCGGGCGCAGAGCACGGAGGAGAACAACCCGCTCGCGGAGATGATCGTCGCCTACATGCGGGCGCATTTTGAAAACCCGATGCTCTCGGCGGCGGAGGTCGCGGAGGCGACGAACATATCGGTTTCGCATCTGAGCCGCGTGATGAAGCGCAGCGTGGGATGCGGCTTCCCGGAGATGCTTCAGACGATCCGCATGGAGCGCGCGTGCGAGCAGCTCATCGCCCAGCCGGACATCCCCATCGCGCAGCTTGCACAGCAGTGCGGCTTCAGCTCGGCGTCGTATTTCACGGCGAGCTTCAAAAAGAAATTCGGCGTCACGCCCAGCGGATACAGGCAGAAGCAATCCGCCGAGGAATAAAGCAGCGCCCTCCCGGGCCGGAAAACGGCGATGCGGGAGGGCGCTTTGATATGCGGATAAAGGGGAGCGAGCGGCTTTGGCGCATGAAAAATCGCCCGCAGATTTGACGAAATGTGTGCTTTACAGCTTGACGATGCCGGCGTCCACGAGGCGCTGGAGGCTCAGCAGGATGCCGAGCTTGGCGTGCTGCCACGTGAGGCCGCCCTGGAAATACACGGCATAGGGCGGGCGGATCGGGCCGTCGGCGGAGAGCTCGATGGAGCTGCCGGAGATGAACGCGCCCGCGGCCATGATGACCTGATTCTCGTAGCCGGGCATGTCCCACGGGAGAGGGGTGACGTAGCTGTCGACCGGGGCCGCCGCCTGTATGCCGCCGCAGAAGGCGATCATCGCGGCCTCGCTGCCCAGCTCGACGGCCTGAATGATGTCGTGGCGGGACTCGGTGGAGTTGGGCACGACCTTGAAGCCGAGGCGCTCGTAGATGTTCGCGGCGAAAATCGCGCCCTTGAGCGCGCCCGCCGTGACGGTCGGGGCGAGGAAGAAGCCCTGATACAGGCTGGTCATAAGACCCAGGTTCGCGCCGACCTCCTGACCCAGACCCGGCGCGCTGAGGCGATAGGCGCAGCGGTCGACGCAGGCCTTCGTGCCGCAGATATAGCCGCCGATGGGCGCGAGGCCGCCGCCGGGGTTCTTGATGAGCGAGCCGACGATCATGTCCGCACCGAGGTCGCTGGGCTCGATGGTCTCCACGAACTCGCCGTAGCAGTTGTCGACCATGCAGATGATGTCGCTGCGGATGGACTTGATGAACGCGATGAGCTCGCCGATCTGGGTCACAGAGAACGTCGGGCGGGTGGCATAGCCCTTGGAGCGCTGGATCGTGCACAGCTTGGTGCGCGGGGTGATGGCCTTGCGGATGCCCTCGTAATCAAACGTGCCGTCGGGAAGCAGATCGACCTGCGCGTAGGAGACGCCGTATTCCTTTAAGGAGCACGTGCTCTCGCGGATGCCGATGACCTCCTCGAGCGTGTCATAGGGACGGCCCACGGGGGAGAGTAGCTCGTCGCCGGGCAGAAGGTTTGCGCCCAGCGCGATGGCCAGCGCATGCGTGCCGCACGTGATCTGGGGGCGGACGAGCGCGGCCTCTGTGTGGAAGCAGTCGGCGTAGACGCGCTCGAGCTTGTCGCGGCCCACGTCGCCGTAGCCATAGCCGGTGGTCGCGGCGAAGCACGCGGCGTCGACGCGGTTTTTCTGCATGGCGGCGATGACCTTGGCCTGGTTGTATTCGGCGTTCTGGTCGATCGCGTCAAAGCGGGGGCGCAGGGAGGCGAGCACCTCCTCGCCGAATTGATAGACAGCCGGGGTGACGCCCAGCTTGCCGTACATGTCGATGATGGTTTCCATGAAAATCTCCTCATTATATATCCGCGTGTGAGCGGCTTGTTTGCACAGGGTACAGAATAGCATCGCGGCGCGGCGCTGTCAACAGGCGGCGGCGAAAAAAGTGCGCAGGCACATGAAAACGGCGGTGATCGGGGGTGTCCGGTGGGCGGCGCGCGTGAAAAAATGAAAAAAGCTGTTGACAGAAAAGCGAAGTTCCTGTATAATACTACTCGTGCCTGAGATCTGCAATGCGTTTCCGGCGGAGTGTAGCGCAGCTTGGTAG
This sequence comes from uncultured Clostridia bacterium, assembly GCA_944362695.1. Classification (GTDB taxonomy): domain Bacteria; phylum Bacillota; class Clostridia; order Christensenellales; family Aristaeellaceae; genus Ventricola. Next base: position 250 of record CALVTQ010000023.1, on the reverse strand, counting down.
CGCACGTGCTTTGGGAGCATGGGGTCGGGGGTTCAAATCCCTTCACTCCGACCATTTTTTCTCGGCGTAGCGAGGCCCCGTGGTCAAGAGGTCAAGACACCGCCCTTTCACGGCGATAACAGGGGTTCGATTCCCCTCGGGGTCACCATTTTATTTGTACTGTGGTCTTTCAGGGGCCTTTAGCTCAGTGGTCAGAGCAGGCGGCTCATAACCGCTCGGTCCGGGGTTCGAAACCCTGAAGGCCCACCAT
>CALVTQ010000022.1 GCA_944362695.1 uncultured Clostridia bacterium | reverse complement strand
TACGCCCTGTCCAGCAGGAGTGCGCTGATCCAATCCGGGAGTCGCCACAGCAGCGCTACCGTTACGACAAAATCCACATTGATCCGGCGTTCCGGGTCCTTCAACCACTCATACAGTGAGCGGGACGCTGTATTGAGCTTCTCCGCCATCGTTTCTCTGGTGTCGCCATTGCGCTTCATCAGCATGTCAAAGGCTTCGATAAAGGTTTCAGGGAAGCGGCGCTTATATTGCAGCTCCGCCTCGATATCATCCAATTCTCTTTCGTTGATGAGATCCTCCAGATAAAACATCGTCTGCTCCACGTAATCCGGGTCATAGTTCATCCGCCCGAAGACATATTCCCCGACGTTTTTCTGTACGTAGGTCCTCGTAAAGCGCAGACAGCATCGGTCTACACGACTGCTCGCCAACGGCGTCAGCATATGGCCACGCAGCGTCTGCTCGACAAATCGCGGCTCATTGCGCACGATGTGGCCATCTGCATAGATGAATTACCCACTGTTCATCAGCTTTCTGAAGTCGGGGTTTTTCTCGTACAGACAGCCCGCTGTCCCGCTATCGATGTTGAAAGTGTGCTCACTCTGACGCAACGAATCACTGTCAAAGCTATACGGCTGAATTCTGGTCTTATCCACATAGTTCAATGCGCCTTTGGCGTAGATATGCCCCAGCTGGATCATGCGCGCCCGCAGCCGGAAATGCGGGATGTGAAGTTCATCCGCGAAGGCCAGACCGATCTGTTCGTACTTCTCCCCTTCGTGCGCATAGCCTTTGAGCGCAGCGCTCTTCTCCACCATCAGCTCCCGCATATAGGTCGCAGGCATCATCAGCCCATAGGCGCAGCGGTTCGCCTGTTTCTCCATCCAGTAGACTGGGTTGTTGACCGTTTCCTCGTCATCCGATATCTCAATCTCCTCCGTTTTCATGCGCAGCAGGTCATTGTGGTGCATCTCCTGCAGGCGAAAAAACAGATAGTGCTCGTAGTAATGGACGCACTCGTGATAGATATTGAACTCCGAATGTCCGATTTTTATTCCGTTCGTGTTGATCACGATGGTGTTGGCGGTGACGCTCACCTTCTCAGGCGGCTGCTTCTTTTCCGCTGCGATCACGAAATCATCGATCAGAAAAAGGATGCTGTTCACCCCTTTATGCTCGTGCAGCGGCACATACTCGATGGAAAGGCCCATCGCTTTGGCAAGCGCACGACCGTCGCGCAATTTCGAATCTTCCAATGCCCCTGGAATATACGTCCCCCAGATGTTTTCCGCCTCATCGTCCATCTTTGCCGAGGTGAAATACGGAATGAGAAATGGACTCAGCATTGCCATACCGCCCCGGTTCGGCGCTTCATCCTCCGACGTCATCTCCTCAATCGTGCCCACCAACGTCGAGGAGCTCTACGCCTACCTGAAGGCCGCCAAGGAGAACAATCTGGGCGGCGCAAAGACCATCCCCTATTCCTCTGACCTGTACGCCGCCGATCCCTTCTACGGCTGGACGTTCCAGATGGATTCCTTCATCGATTACAGCCAGGTGACCGAGGAGGATTGGATGGCCTATCACGAGTTCCACTACCTGCTGCCCGGCGCGAAGGAAGCCCTCCGCTGGATGAACAAGTTCTACAACGAGGGGCTTGTGACCGATTACTTCGGCATCGAGAACTCCGACCAGACCAACTCCGACCGCGTCATGGGCTATGACGGCTTCTGGGTCGGCAACTGGGACGCCGCCTGGCGCATGGAGGATTCCTTCTCCCAGGATCTGGAAAAGAACGTGCCCGGCGCTTCCTGGATCGCCTGCGACGCCTTCAAGGCCGTCGACGGCCCGACGGTGCACGAGACCTACACCGCCGCCGGTCAGGCGCTGTTCATCCCGTCTTGGGTGAGCGAGGAAGTCGCGGTTGCGGCCATCAAGTACCTCGACTGGATGAGCCAGCCCGAGAGCCTCTTCGCCCTGCAGAACGGCGAGATGGGTCACAACTATACCACCGTGGATGAGAACGGCATCCCGACCGACCTCAAGAACATCAACGACACCGAGGACGCCTACAAGCTGCACGCCACCGACGGCGCGCCCATCTGCAACGGCTTCTACTACGGCTCTGACGAGCTGAACTACACAGCCTCCGCCATGGGCTACCCGGGCTATGAGGACGTCGTCGCCGACAGCCTGGCCATCTCCATGGACGGCGGCTACGAGCCCATCAGCTTCACCCGCACCATCCAGTCGCGCATCGACCTGGGCTCCACGGTCTCCTCGAAGGAGGGCGAGCTGCTGGTTCAGGCCGTCACCTGCGCACCCGATCAGTTCGACGCCATCTGGGATGAGTACACCAACGCCATCCTGACCTCCGGCGGCCAGACGATCATCGACGAGCAGCGCGCGGCCTACAACGAGGGCGCGTATCGCGGCTTCTACCCCATGGCTGAGGCGGAGTAATCAGCCACCGCAACCGACAACATCACCCGTCAGGGGAGCTGCAACGCTTAACAGAGAGCTTGCGGCTCCCCTTTTTCATTCGGGGTTGTCCCATGCGGGCTTGCCGGCTGTGCGCGCCCTTTGCCCGTGCGTATGCGCTCTGGCGGGCTCGCCACTGTTTCTTTCGCCTCGCTTTTCGGGTCTAATACGACATAGAAGCCTCAAAAAATGAACACTATTATCCTTCTATGCTGTGACGGTGCAGCTTGGCATCGCTCCAAGACGCTGAAAGTACCGGAAAACATTGTTTTGTTTCATATTCCGCCGTATAAGTCATGGATGAACTCGATTGAACAGATTTGGAAAGAGATTCGAAAATTTATGCCTCTGACTTCCACATGATTCGCATCCATGAGTTGATGACATTGCCCTTTACCGCTTGTAAATATAGAGGCCAGCATAGCTGTACAGGCACTGCACGCCGGCGCTGTCCGGGAAAACCTGATCGCTCAAGATGTATTTCACATCCAGATCGCGAAGCATATCCAGATCGACCACCAAGCTCAGATAATCGTCCTGCACCAGCGTGAGCTCCGCCTTCTCCATATCCTCCAACGAGATTCTACTCTTGAAGTGGCTGTATCGATTCCAAATCTCACCCTGATCCTCAAGCCCCAACCTCTCCCAAAGCGCCGGATCCGGATACGTGTGTATCGAATTGACCGTCGAAGCGCCCACGATCGTCGGGAGGTTCTCCACCATGTGGGAATCCATATCCACAAACCAGCGCCCCTCGTCCTCGCTGTTGATCGCATCGATCTTGGCGACGACGGGGTGATCCAGCAGCACGCCCGCGCCGGTTGATATGGGGTTGACGCTGAGGCCGCCAGCCACGCCTATGGCCGCGCACAAGATCAAAACCAGCTTGTTCCTCCCGCTGAGCAAAACCGCCGCGGAGACGATCACCACGGCCGACAGCGCAAGCGTTCGATTGACGGTCAGGTATTCGCCGTAATACTCGCGGCTCATGGCGATCGCGAGCGCCCCCGCCACGCCTGCGACGATCCACTTGCTCAAATGTTTGCCTTTTGGCAAGAGCGCCAAGCCTCTGAAAAGCAGGATCTCGGACGCGAAGCCGACGATGACCGTGGCCCTCTGGGGCGTCGATTTGCCCATGAGAGTCAGATCGGCCAGCAGCTCCGGCCATTGAAAGCACACATAGCTCGCAAGCCCCACGGCATTCAGGCCGAGCGCGGCCATCCATATGTCCTTTTTCTTCTGCGCGAGCAAAAGCCATGCCGCCAGAATGAACCCCATGGGCGCGAATGCGAAGAAATCCGCTGTCGCGCACGCATCTTCCGGCAGGCCAGCTTCGCCAAACGGGGTAAACACATTCCCCCAGCCGCGAAACAGCTTGGACAGCTGGGATAGATCCCCGCCCAAGACCGTCCTTTTCCCCGGATACACCGTGTTCATGGACGCCTCTATGGCGCCGTAACCGCGGATCATCACGTAGGCAAGCCCGATTGCAATCGCCGCCACGCCGATCAGGCAGATGACGACGTCCTCGCCCTTTAGGGAAAAATCCCTCCGATGCTCGGCGATGATGCAGATCGCGCAAAACCCGATGACATATAGCATCGGAATCTCCCACGCCGGATACAGCGTCAGCGCATAGCCGCACGCGCAGATCACGATCCCCGCGGCGAAAAGCGCTTTGCGCCGCAGGCTCCCGCCATCCAGATACTTCTTGAAAAGCACGAGCGCGCCCTGTCCAAAGATCAGCATCTCCGCCAGCGCGTTGACGGAAAACCACCACTGCAACACGGGCGACAGGGCGATCATACATGCGTATGCGGCCGAAAGCGCTCTGTTTTCCTTGGTCACGATCCGGCCGAACTCAAGGGAGACCAAGAACGCAAACACAAACCGCGACGCCCAGAAGAACGCCAGCCCGCGCTCCGCGCCAAAGAGCAGATAACCCGCAAGGAACGGACGAAACAGCATCACGGGGTCGAGCACAGGCTGGCCATAGACCATGACCATGTCCATCGGTGAATATCGAAAGCAATCGCTCAGCCAATGAAAGCCGTCCCTCGCCTGAGAAAACGCCATCTGCGTAAAGACGAGGTATTCATCCGACCGAATGCCCCTAGGCTCGCCAAAGATCGGCTCGTATTCGGCAAACGGCAGAACAAACCGATATATGCCGATGGACGAGCCGTGCAATTTCAGCAGGACGCAGAGCGCGATCACGAACAGGCCGATTCCCCACCGATTCCGATAAGCCCAGTCCAGCGAACGCCCGGCGTCCAAGGCGATCATCGCCGCGCTAAACAGAGCCATCGCCAGAAGAAGCGCTCTGAGCAGCACCTCCGGCGTCAGGGTCTCCTTCCAATAGTCGCCCGGGTCAATCGCAATCTGCTCCAGATCAAACGTCAACCCCGCCTGATCGGACAAATCGATGCGCAGATCCTTGACATGGCGATAAAATGGAATCCGAACGCTTTGCTCGTCGGACGCAACCTGCCGCACGACGCTGCTGTCCTCACGATAGGGTTGCTGCTCCGTCGAGTAAAAGACCTGAAGTCGCCAATCCCGCCCAACAGGCCGATTGAGCGCGATGTGGATCTCTCCGATCCATCGATTCGCGCCCTCCACGACCAGATAGCCGTCGTTCGTCGTGGTCGTGATCCCGTCTTCGGTCATTTCACAGCCGACGTACAAAAAGCCATCGGGGGCAAGCACATCGCGTTCGCCGCCGCGGATTGCCTCAAGCGCACACGACCAGTCGATGCGCGGCAAAACGATCAACGCCACCGCCAGAATGACGCTCATCGCGCCGCAGGCCAGCCATTTGCGCCGCTGATTCCACATTCTCCTGCTTCCTCCTTTGTCAAAGGCGCCAGCCCTTGCGCTCATTTTCCGAGGGCATCCTCGGTCTTAGACATCAGCATCAGCTTAAATTCAAATTCACGGCGTTCCTTGCGCACAATCGAGTCGAGAATCATGCCATTGAAAAGGGACAGCAGCGCGGAAACGAGCACGAAACCGCATGTAATCAGCGTCGGAAAATGCTCGACCAGCCCCGTCTTCATGTAGGGAATCCATACGGCGGGGATGAACACCGCGACATCGATCGCCATGAGGGCGGCTGCGATCATGGTGAAAAAAAACATGGGTTTGTAGTTTTTGAACAGCTGCAAAATCATGTTTAGCACCTTGATGCCATCGCTGACCGTGTTGAGCTTGGATACGCTTCCCTCTGGACGATCCCTGTATTCGACAACCACGTTTTCAACGCTCATATTCATGGAGACCGCGTGAATCGTCATCTCGGTTTCAATTTCAAAGCCTTGGGAGATGACCGGAAACGTCTTGACAAAGCGCCTGCTGAACGCGCGGTATCCCGTCATGATGTCCTTGATGCTGCAATCAAAGAGCCTGTTGATGATCGTTCGAACCAGCGAATTGCCAAAGTTATGGAACGGTCTTTTGTTCTCCGTGAAATAGGTGGAGGACAGCCGGTCGCCCACGACCATATCCGCGCGCCGATTCAGGACGCAATCCACCATCTCTCTGGCGTTCTGAGCCGGATACGTATCATCGCCGTCCACCATGAGATAGCACTGCGCATCGATATCCTGAAACATCCGGCGAACCACGTTTCCCTTCCCCTGCCGATACTCCGGCACGACGATCGCGCCCGCGGCTCTGGCGATGTCGCCGGTTCCGTCCGTAGAATTGTTGTCGTATACGTATATGGCCGCTTCCGGTATTTCTTTCTGAAAGTCCGCGATCACCTTTTGGATCGTCTGTGCCTCGTTATAACAAGGGATCAGCACGGCGATTTTGTCCATAATTTTCCTCCCACCTTGCGATATCGATTGGTTTTGTCATGCTGCGGCTTGCTCCATGCGCCCCGCGTGTCGCGTTTGCGATAGCGGGTCGATCAAAGGCTTATCCAGCGAAAAGCGCCGCCAGATACCGCCCCAGCGCGTCGCGCCAGTCCGGCAGCGGCGCAAACCCGTTTTCCACGAGCTTGCGCTTGTCGAGCCGGCTGTTCATCGGCCTGGCCGCCTTGGAGACGCCGTACTCCGCCGTCGTCACGGGCGTCACCTTGGTAGAGCGTCCCGCTTGGCGGAAGATCTCCTCGGCGAAGTCCGCCCAGCTGATGTAGCCGCCCTCGTTGGTCGCGTGGTAGACGCCGTACTTGTCCGTCTCGATCATGTCCACCAGCAAGCGCGCGAGGTCGAGCGTGTAGGTCGGCGTGCCGATTTGGTCGCAGACCACGCGCAGCGCGTCGTGCTTTTCGCTCAGGTCGAGCATGGTGCGGATGAAGTTCTTGCCGCTCAGCCCGAACGCCCACGCGATGCGCACGATGAAAAATCGCTCCACCAGCTCGCGCACGGCCAGCTCGCCCGCCAGCTTCGTCTCGCCGTATACGCTCAGCGGCGCGTAGGCCGTGCAGTCCGGCTGCCACGGCGTCTCGCCCTGCCCGTCGAACACATAGTCCGTGCTGATGTACATCATCTTGCAGCCCTGCGCGCGGCAGGCTTTCGCGATATGGCGCGTGCCGTCCGCATTGATGGCGCGCACGAGAGCGCGCTTGTCCTCGTCCTCAGCGGCGTCCACAGCCGTCCACGCGGCGCAGTGGATGACCGCGTCGGGACGCGCCTCATCCAGCACAGCGGCGACGCGGGCTTCGTCTGTAATGTCCAGCGGCACATAGGGCGCGCGGGTGACGGAGCTGCCGTCCATGATGCCTGCGTATTGCGGCGCAATGTCGCTGGCGATGGCCTCGTGGCCGCGCGCGATCAGTTCGTTGACGACGTCGTGGCCGAGCTGGCCGCACGCGCCGGTAACAAATACCTTCATAGCCGCTCCTTACCTGTTCCCATACATCTTCTCGTAATAATTCTGATACTCGCCGCTGATGATCGTCTCCCACCATTCGCGGTTGGCCAGATACCACGCGATCGTCTTCTTGATGCCGTCGGCGAATTTCGTCTCCGGCAGCCAGCCCAGTTCGCTGTGGATCTTCGTCGGGTCGATGGCGTAGCGCATGTCGTGCCCCTTGCGGTCGGTGACGTAGGTGATGAGGCTCTCCGGCTTGCCCAGCTCCTTACAGATGAGCTTCACGATGTCGATGTTGCGCATCTCGTTGTG